>DJWJ01000031.1 GCA_002440965.1 Candidatus Omnitrophica bacterium UBA6233 | reverse complement strand
AGATTAGACATATAGAGAGCCTCCTTTGTGGTGGTAGTGAGCTGAATACAAAGATAAAATAACACGGGGAGAGGGTTGTGTCAAGGGAATTGGAACTCAAGCCTTCAGGTGCCCTACAGCTAGACGGATAACCTCCGGGTTTCTATGCGACACATTCTCCCCGGCTCGTTCATTTCCGGTCGGGCAAAAGCATTTCCTGATCAATGCTTCAAACGCCTTTTCATCTCCCTCAAGGAATCGCTCGATACAAAGCTTATCTTCATCCATTTAGTATTCCATGTACTAGACGCAAAATTTAAAGAATTATTCCAAAAATTTTAGCGAAAAAAAAGGGGGGAACTACGCGGCCGATGACAACGTTACTATTGCCCATAACTGGAGGCTTTTTCCGGAATATCTGCCACTCCCCGAATCCATGCCTCCCGGAGGCATACGATCGCCTTCATCCCCTCCATTGCCGGAAGGCATCCCGCCGCCGGGACCACCCACTGAACCGGCTATTTCTAAACCCAGCCCGATTATCCTATCCGGCCTAAGCCCTATGGCATACGGGTGTAAAGCCGATTTTACAAGCGGAACTTTTAATTCATATACAAAATAGCCATTTTCGCGGCCCACCTTGGCTTCTATCCCAAACTTTTTGGCTTCTTCCAAAGATATTTCCCGCGGGCCATCCTTAGAAAAACCATCCCTTCGCTCCATTTTCTTGCCCATATCTTCTTTACCAAATTCTTCCAGAGGTGGTTTCGGACGCTTATCCTTGGCTCTAAAATGGCCGGATTCCCCTACAATCTCTAATCTTTCTTGCAAACCCTCGAGAGTCTCAAGACGCTTATTGAAATCCTTGTTCGTAAACCTTTCTTGATCTCTGTCTATCAGTTCGCTTTTGTCTATCTGATCTTCCCAGTCCCGAGTTATATCCCTATCTTTATCCTGAAGAGATACACCCACCCTCTTTAAGCCGACCGGAAAACGGATTCCGAATGTCTTTTCTTTTTTTGCGCCCGGGTCAAACCATACAAGCAAACCTGATTCCATTATCTGAACCTCTACTTCCCTATTTCTGGAAATAAGGCAAATATACATATAATCCGAATCATTAGCTAAATTTAGAACCGTTCTGGCTTTTTCGTAATAGTAGGTGCTGGAACTTCCCCAATCGGTATATTTACTGTCTATAATGATCTCACGGTCTCTCCAAGAACTGTATAAATCAAGCTTACCGCATCCGGAAAACAAAAAACAACCCAAGGAGAAAATTAATAAAAACAATTGTTTGCTGATTAGTTTAATGCTCATCACCCGCCTCATTCGCCTATAATCTTTATCAGGACGCGCTTTTTACGCTTCCCGTCAAATTCTCCATAAAATATGCGCTCCCATGGCCCGAAATCAAGCTTACCCCTGGTAATCGCTACCACAACTTCTCTGCCCATAATGGTTCTTTTTAGATGCGCATCACCGTTATCTTCCCCGCTAAGATTGTGCTGATACCTGTCTTTACCATACGGAATAAATTTCTCCAGCCAACTGCTAAAATCACTATGCAATCCCGGTTCATCATCATTAATAAAAACCGAAGCCGTAATATGCATTGCATTAACGAGGCAAAAACCTTCTTTAATCCCGCTTTCGCTAACCGCCGCTTCGACCTGCAAAGTTATATTTACAAACTCCTGCCTGTTTTTTGTGTTAAACCATAAATACTGCGTATGCGATTTCATCTTCAACCTCTCCCCGGAGATATCTAAGGCATTACAAACAAAATATAAGTAGATTAGCAAAAAAATATAGAACGGCAATAAGCAGTTCCTTCGGGCTACCCGAATGCGTCAATTTTAGCAGTCCGGCAGCCATAAGCATTAATGAACCCAATATCGCTACAACTTGATACGCTTGAATCTTCATTTGCCCTCCCTCGACCTAATAGAATCCCTGCTCTTCATCAAACAACCACCCAATCTCAGGAATGATATTCTATAGATTTCACGTAAGCAAAATTATAGTCATCCCTAATTGCCCTATTTACAACTATTGTTAATTATAACATAAAAAAATAAAGAGAAGGCTTATTTTAACGACTGGACATTACCGACGGGGAAGTTTCTTGCATATAAGATTTACTGTTGCATATAAAATCACCTTCGGAAGGCTCATCCGGTTAAGGCAGGCTTTTATCCCGGATTCCTCCGAAGTAATCGGGAACACCTCTTCCTTACCAATCCATGGCAGGCTTCTAGTATTGATCCCGAGAAACGAAATCTTTTTGAGGAGGCTGTGAATTACAGGAACCAGCGCGCTAACCTCGCTTCCCGAGAATATGACATTATCTAATCCTCCGAGGATAGAAATACCCTCTCCGATGCATTTCAATAATTGCGCCTGATAAATATCAAAAGCCAACCTGACATTGCGGTCTTTGCCGCGGAATTTCACCAAATCTTTCAATTCAAGATCATATCCCGTAAGTCCCAGAAAACCGCTTTCATTCTTAAGAATATCGTCGATCTTGTAAATCGAGAAACCTTGGATATTCATCAAATAAAATACTATCCCCGGGTCAAGGTCTCCGCAGCTTGTCCTTGACATTACTCCTTCCAAAGGCGTAAAGCCAAGGCTTATCGAAACCGGCCTGCCGTCATTGGCCGAACAAACCGTAGTTTGTTTATCAAAAACCACGGAAATGCACTTTCCCCTGTGAAACATCCCCGAATTAGCCTCGTGGAATATTCCATGAAATCCCCATTTTTTTATTTTGTTATTTTTTTGAAATTCATAGGGAATGGCGTAATATTTTTCCTCTTCGCGCATTCCCGAAAAAAATGACGTTTCAAAAAAAGCGAACTTCGGAACACCTTTAAACTCCCGGTAAAATATTTTTATTATAGCCAGCATCAAGGGTATGTAAAAAGGAAAGAAGCCGGTCAGTTTATCAAGTTTAACGAAGAATTCCGGGGTAATTAAAGAGGTTTTGGCAAAAAAGTCTCCTCCGAACAAAATCCTGAATGAAATTGCGTTAATCTTCCCGCCGCCGGTAAAACCTAAGATATCCTTTCTGAGCGTTTTGCTCAACCTGACTTCCTCTAGATCTTTGATGAAAAACACAGGCGGGTCTTCTGTGTTGTTCTCTTTAAAAACCCAGAATTTAACTTCTTTCAAATTTGTATCAATGACGAGTATCATTTTCTGTCAATTCCTTGTAAGTTTCTCTGGCTATCATCAATTCTTCATTCGTCGGAACAACCAAAATCTTCGTTTGCGCTTGCGCAGAAGACAATTCGCATATGCCATTTCGATAAGTTTGATTCTTTTCTCTATCCAAACTGATTCCCAAAAACGCCATATTATCGCAGATACTCTCCCGCAACAAAGGCACCCCTACTCCCAGCGAATCAGTAAATACCAAAATATCCGTTTTCTTCAGGATCAAGGCATAAAAACCTATATAATCCTTTACTCTACGCGCATACATATCAAACGCAATTTTAGCCCTGGGGTCGGCGCCGATATTATCCACTACATCCCTTAGGTCGGATGACGAACTAAAGATACCCAGAATCCCGCTTTTTTTATTAAGAATATTTTCTGTTTCCACCGGAGAAAAACTTTCTTTGGACATTATGTAAAAGATTATCCCTAAATCCAGATCTCCGCAACGCGTATTCATAACCAACCCTTCTAAGGGCGTAAACCCCATAGAAGTGTTAACCGATTTCCCTCGGTTTATCGCGCAGACGCTGGATCCCCCTGTGCCTAAATGACAGCTGATTACTTTTTGAAACTTAATATTCCGCTTAAGAAACCTGCAGGCCTCCTCCGTCACATATTGATGCGATATCCCATGAAAACCTATTTTTTTCAAGCCGTATTTCTTGGATATTTTTGCGGGAAGAGCATATGTGGAAAATTCCGGAGGAATGCTTCGATGAAACGCAGTATCAAACACGGCAAACTGTTCAACCGTCTCATACTCCTTATAACAAAATTCAATTAATCCATAAGTTATAGGATTATGAATTGCCGCTAAACTCAAGGTCTCTTTCAGTTTTTTAAGGACAGGCTTGTTTATCTTTACCGGCTTAGTAAAGAAATTCCCGGGATGAACATAACGGTGCGCAAAAATATCGAAAGTTATTTCTTTATTTTTTTGCGCGTCGCTTTTTATCAAAGCGAGGATTTTTCTTAATGCTATGGAATGATTCCCAAGCTCAGTCTTAATAATCCTCGTCTTGCCTGAAACCGAATGGCTGATAAGAGACTCTCCTTGAGTTTTGATGCCCACTCTTTCAGCTTCCCCCTCAACAAAGCACTCCTCATCCGGCATCCTGATTATCTTATATTTCAAGGAAGAACTGCCGCAGTTCAGCGTCAGGATATTAGCCTTAACAATCTTAGATTTCATCCGAACTCCAACCGAATGTCGGAACTCCGATATTCCTTTGAATGATCAGCCCTAGACCGTATACCGTTCTTTCCAGTTCATCTAAACTTAACAACTCTGCTCCCGAACCTACAGAATCTTCCGAACCGGCGCCAAACCCAAGCGTGGGTATTTCTAACTCGGCGCAAGTATATGAACCCTCAGTTATAATCTTTTTCCAATAGCCGAAAGAAGACTTAAAACCATTATCAGTTAGGCTCTTAAGAGAATCCAGGGCAAACGGATGGTAGCTCTCCATTATCCACGGCTTAAATTCTTTTTCCGAAACAAGCTCTAATCCAGCGCTAGTTTTTACTTTTTCCTTTGCCAAAGCGGTATTTATAGTTACATCCGGCTCGCCTTTATATACACTCTTGGCTATAGCCTTTGCTTTATTCAATATACCAGCAAGGTTTTCTTCCGGTATGAATACCCTATCCACAACTACCCTGAACTCATTGCGTTCATCTTCAGGTTGATATCCGCTATACCTGACATCTTTTATCCTAAGATTAGAAAACCCGAGGTTGGAATCGCTGGGGAGCTGTTTGGAAAACTTTTCCAACTCGTTTATCAAGGGAAACATCGTTCCCAGCATATTTATACCCCGATTCTCCAGAAAGTTTCGGTTCAAACTGCCCTTAACTATTATTTCATATTCCATTCTTCCTTTATGCCCCAAGCATATATTAAAATCGGTCGGCTCACAAAGAACGACTCCGCGTATTTTCTTAAGCTTTGATTTCAGATAATTCTCAAAAAGGTATCTTATGCCGAAATCGCAACACTCTAGCCGGGGCACACAGCAAACAATCAAATCTCCGGTTAAAGGAAACAAAGCTCTCTTCATCAGGGCAGCCGCATATATACTGGAAACTATGCCGGCTTTAAATTTTACTACCCCGCTTTTAAGCGCTGCTTCTGTTTTCTGGTCTTGGGGCGACAATATATCTAAATGCGATATGAGAATCAAGGCGTCTTTTTTTTCATATCCATTTATAATTCCTATCAAGTTACCCGCTTTATCGCTAGTTACCCTATCGAAATCCAGATTTTTCATCTCCCCGGAAATCATCCCGGTAAATTCCTGCAGGTTGCTTCTGCCGGGGCTACAATCGGCTATCCTATTAGAGAATTTAATCAACGATTCACTCAGCCCCCGCGCCTTAGCTTTAATCAAATCCTTCACCAAACACCTCCAAGTTTTATGTTAGTTAACAAAATTAAATAATACTTAACAAATTGAACAAAAAAATAGCCTTAGAAAGTAGGGGGAGTAATCACCCAGATGGCTTCCGCCTCTTCGTTACCGATATTCCTGAATTCATGCGGAACGTTCGAGTTAAAATAAATACTATCTCCTTTTCTTAAAACATACATTGAATCGTTTAAAGTAATCTCGATTGCCCCCTTAAGCACTAAAACAAATTCTTGCCCGAAATGTTTATAAGAAACACCTCCCGAATTTGCCTTTGCGCTTAATTTAAACAACAAAGGCTCCATCTGTTTATTCGCATCCTGAGAGGTCAATAGATAGATACCCACGCCTTTGCCGGCTTCCTGCAGGCGCGTGCGCTCGCTGGCCCTGACTATGGGGTTATCACTCACCTTCTGGCCTTCCCCTATCAAATTCCCTACGGTCGTCGAAAGAGCATCGGCAATACTCTTTAAGGTAACCAATGAAGGGGAAGCTTTGCCAGTTTCAATCTGAGACAGGAAACTGGCGCTGACATTTACCTCTCTGGACAAAGATCTAAGCGTCATTCCCCTGTCTTCCCTTACTCTCTTTATATTCACTCCTACAATCTTCATGTCTTACCTCACCCAGAGCATAAAACAAGAAATCGGCTCTGTCAAGTATTATTTAACAAATTTTAATTATTTCAAGTGGGAGTTAACAAACTCCTCTTTCTCCCTGTCGCTTTCTCACGAATGGCTGTAAGACAACTTAGACGATAATATAAATTTAACAACCGGGACGAACTTCAATTTTTACCGTCGGCTTATATGTTGACTTACTGTCTTTCAAAACAAAACCGCGGTTTCCTTCGGCTAACTTACGAACATTCTTTTCTCTCTGCGCTTCTTTTCTAGCCAAAAGTTCTTGCTGTTTTTGCTGCAATATCTCCCTTTTGACTCGTTCGATAGCAGCCTTTAGCTCTTTCAAGGAATCCAATTTTGCCTTTAAGGTTTTCTTCTCAATAGATAACTTAATATTGTCGCCTTGCATTACCGCAGATCTTTTATTAACCTCATTAAGCTGTTTTCGAGTATTATCCAGCTCTACCTTGACTCTATCGAGCTTAATCCTGGTGGCGGCAAGTTCTTTCTGCAGGCTTGCGCTAAGCTGACGCTCGATATTTAGTTCCGTCTGCACTTCATTTAATCTTATAGCCAACCAAATCGATAGGCTAATTAACAGCAATCCCAGAATTATCAGCCCTATTCTAACTAACGACTTTTTCATTTTTTTACACCCCTCCTTGCCATTCGTTTCTACTTAATTAGTAAATCAATATTCACCGCTAGAATAGCATTTCCCTAATAAATATTCTATGCTTTAACTCTTGTTTTATTTCCCAAAACAGAATAATCAATATGGCATTCTCCTATATCTAGATAGCTAAAAATAAATCTGGGCAACTCATAAGGCAGACTGATTAAACAAACAAAAATCTTTCCTAAAAAGCTTTCATTCTTATTAATCATCAGGATACGATTGCGAGAACATAAAAATCGTCTTAGCTTTTTGCCGGTCCGGGACCCATTACCACAATGATAACACTTAAGTTCGGGGACAAAAATTGTTTTCCACCCGGATTTACTGGCTCGCCAGGCTAAATCAACATCCTCTACCAGAAAGAAAAAACGCTCGTCAAAATAACCGGTATTTTCTTTTAATTGATTGAGCGCGCTGCGGCGATAAAAAGCGGCGGCAGAACAAGGACCAATGATTTTTTTTCTCTTCGGGCTGATATAAGAATCCGGTTTACCCCGGTTTAAATCATAAAATCTCCTGAACTTTGTTAAATATATCCCCTGAGAATAGATGGCCTTACCGTCAAAACTAAAAACGTTCGGCTGAACCATGGCAGTATCTGCAGCGAAACCGCTGCTTAGCGAATCGAATCTACTCAAGAAATCCTTTTCTAAAACAACGTCGCTATCCAATGTCAAAATCCATTCACCATTCGCAACACTAATACCCTGATTTCTAGCCTTACTTGCCCCTAGGTTAATATTATTTTCGATCAAAATAACCTGCGAATAATCCCGCTTAATCATTTCAATCGTGCCATCGCTCGAATGGTTATCCACGACAATAACTTCCGGATTTTGATAATTCTGGGCGAATACGGAAACTAGACACCGTTTTGTAAATGCAGCGTTATTATATGTCAGGATTATAATCGAAATCCCAGCCATCAAATACTCTCCAATATTTCCTTAAATTGGCCACACAATACTCCCAAAGAATATTTATCCTCTACGCTTTCCCTTGCCCTGGCCCCCATCTGTTTTCTAAGGCTGGAATTATCAATCAAATATCCCATTTTCTTGATAAACATATCCGCATCGCAAGCCAGATACCCGTTATCGCCATCTTTAACAATATCCATCGCTTCCCCGATCGCACTACATACCGTCGGCTTTTGCATCGCCATATACTCAAATAATTTTGTCGGGCTTTTCGAAAGATTAAAACTATTGCTTCTTCTTACGGGAAGAATACCAATCTGAATTCCACGAAGATAAATAGGCATCTCATCAGGAGCAATCCAGTCTTTAATCCTAACATTTGAATCATTGAATCTAGTAACCAGCCTGACCAAGCTATCTTTATAGATTCCATCCCCTACTATATCAAGATGGATGTCTTTATGTTTTTTTCTTAATTTAACAAAGCAACGTAAAGCAAAATCTATATTCTCGATGTATTCCATTTTATTAAAAGTCCCTATCCAAGAAATGACTATTTTCTCTGCGGCAGGAATATTTTCGGCGGGATTGAATAATTGCGTATCGACTCCGGAAGGAAGATAGTGAACTTTCCTGTTAAATCGGCCCAGGAAATGCTGCAAAAACCTGCTGGCTGAAATACAGAAAACGCTTCTTTTGGCGATCTCACGCGCGCAAAAATGCGCCTTGGAACTGGGATAAAAACCAAAATAGTACTTTGGGTTCTCGCGCATTTCCCAATCATCAAGATCAAAAATGATTTTATTCCGGAGGAATAAATGCCCCAAATATGGAGCAAAAGAATGATAATTGAAACGCTGAATGCAAAAAATACTGTTCTTTTCCTTAATCAGCCTCTTAAAAGCCAGATAATTTAATTTTATCTTCTCCGCAATGCCCATGGCGGATTCGCCTTCTCCGTCTCTGGCTCCCAAGGTATCCGCAAACGAGAAAACCTCTGATTCTATCCCGTATTTCATAAGGCCCCTGGAAAAATTATAGCATCGGACTCTGGCTCCGGCCAACCTGTATCCTTCACGAGTAATGAATATGATCTTCATCTTATGCTGAATTATGGTTATCTCTTCGGTTAAGGGATCTTTCATAAGCAGTCAACAAGGTCTGTGCCGAAACTTTCCAATTATACGTCTCTTCGGCTCTTTTTCTTGCTTTATTCCCCAAATCTTGCCTCAAACGGCTATCACTGAGAAGCTTAAGTATGCCTTCTGCGAACGGCTCAGCTTCTCCGGGTTCAACCAAGACACCCGCATCCCAAATCATCCTTTCCACCTCTCCAACATTGCTTGCCACAATTGGCTTGCCTGAAGCCAGATATTCGGCAATCTTAAGAGGGCTTTTGCAGATAGTAACTTTTGTCTTCTTAAAAGGAGCTACACAGATATCGGCGGCAGAAATACATCCGGGAATGTCTTCACGGGGAAATGAACCGGTAAAAATAAAATTCCTGCTCACTCCAATCCCCTGAACTAATTCTTTAAGAGATCTTTCCATAAAACCTTCGCCTACTATCATAAAAGTAACCCGCGGGTATCTGTCTATTACAATTCTTGCTGCTTTTATAAAAATATCGATATATTGCGCTCCGTGGAGCTGGCCTAAATAAAGAACCAGGGAATCATTGATATTATACCGTTTTCTTATTCCCGATCCGTCAACTCCGGGGTTAAATTGCTCCAAATCCGCCCCTACCGGCACAGAATAAAGACATTTCGGACTAACTCCAAATTTAACAGATAAATCCCCGAGATTCCGGCTGGAAACGGATACGGAATCAACCAATACAGGCAAAAAACGTTCCAGTATCTTAAAGAAAAAACCAATGAAGCGGGAATGCACCGATTTCCCGCAGGATTCATACCAAATCATTTCCTCCCAATCATCCCAATCATAATGCAAAGGCTTATTGTAAAGATAGGCTGCGATTACTGCGGGTAAGGCGGAGTAGTAGTGGCACTTTTGGAAATGAATGATATCCGCCCATCTGGCTAACGATACCAAAGAACGAATATCTCGGATAAAAACCTGGGGGGTAATATTCCTTGGAAACGATATTGCCTGACAATTATCTGCAATACGGCTTTCTCCATATTTATAGGAAAGAGAAAAATAAACTAACTTTACCTCATTGCCCTTTCTGGCCAACTCACTGGCAAGAGAAACAACCCTTCTTGTCCAAGGTTCAGCTGAAGAATAAATATCATGAGGATGAACCATAAGTATACGCATAGACATACTAGAAAACCTTCTGTTTCCTTAGTTTCTCCAATAATAAAAAATAAACCAAATAAACCATACTGACAAAAATAAGCACGAGTAATAACGGGAGCTTAAATGTTCTTTTTATCATCTAGCTTCTCTCATGATTGGGGCGAGAGCCGGCTTGTTAATTATAGACTTGGACAGGTTTAATTCGCTGATTGCCTCTACCATTCTAGCCACACGCTCAATTCTTCCGGACCGGTTTAGTCCATTTGAATCCTCATACAGCATCGGCTCGCTATGCTCATCCCAGACTATACCGTATTTCCTACTGTTTATCCCAATCTCTGCTTCAGGGAATAATGTGCAGCCTGATACATTTGTAACCTCATTGATATAATCTTTGTTCTCGCGGATAAAATCAATTGTATCTTCAAAATCTTTCTCCGTTTCTCCCGGGAACCCCACGATGATATTTATATTCACCCGGATCCCGGCTTTATGTGTAGTCCGGATTACCCCAGAAGCCTCTTTTGCCGTATATCTTTTCCCCATCTTCTTTAAAATTCTATCCGAACCATTTTCCACGCCATATATCAAAGTATTGCAACCGGCCTGTTTCATTTTTCTCAAAAGCGCAAAATCCATATTCCTGCGGATGACTGCATAACTGACCCAATCAAACTTATAACCTGAGTCGATAATTAAACCGCATGTTTTTGAAAGCTGTCCAAGATTACCATTACAAGTCAAATCAAGAATCTCGAAAGCTTTGGTATTGTTTTTGTTAATATGATAATCAATCTCGGCCATAATATGTTTTGGGGATCTGGATCTGTATTTCGGCCACATTATACAATCAATACAATATGAACACCTATTAATACAACCACGGTTTAAAAGCAAAGGCAACGGTTTATATTCGTTACCCTGATTGTAGTCACCAAGATTGAACTCTGAAAATGTCGGCGGAGGTATTGTATCTAGGTTATGTATAGTCTGCCCGGGGATGGCCTGGCACCTGCCTAGATCATTCCCCGACAATATCCCTGGAGCTGTTTCTATATTTTTTCCCGAATAATAAGAAATTAAAATGTTACTAAGAGTCAATTCGCCTTCCCCTATTATATACAAGTCGACAAATCCGGATTCGGTTAATTCACGCGGATGCTTGAAATATGTTCCTGGTCCGCCAAAAATAATGAACCTACCCGGGTCTCTCCTCTTGATTTCCATCGCTATGCGATTAGCCAAAAATATACTTATAATATTCACGGAAAAACCTATTACTTTAATATCGGTAGCTAACACATCCTCCACAAATCTGGTTATTTGCTGCTCAAAATTCTTATAAACAGAATCGGCTGCTTCCGTAACAAATAACTTATTAAGAAGATCGATCTGCCAGAATTCCTTCAGTTCGTCTGTCGCGCAATTATATAGCTTCAGGCTTAAATCATAAACAGAGACTTTAAACCCTTTGGCCTTGAGAAAACTCGACAAATATGCCACTCCTATATGCGGCATTCTAGTAAAAAAAGGAGGGGGTATCACCAAAAGGATATCTGCCCCCGAAACGATTGGATTACAGCTAGATTTTTTTTCCATTTCGAATCTTCACCCTTTTAAGCTTTGAGAAAATACCGACAAAATTCTTCTCAAATAAATTAAGGCTGCTGACTTTTCGATGAAATGAAGTATTTCTCTCTATATCATCACAACTCTTATAGCATCCTGCCTCTTGAACTTCCGGATCATTTCCGATAGACTTGAAGAAACAATCGTTTTTTTCGTAAACCAATGTTTTTTTCCGGAAATACCTTTGTTTGTCGCCATTCCAAATCTCCCTGAAACTTGCTTTATATAGATTACCCATGGGAATCCTATGCGCCTTAAGACATGCGTTAACATCACCGTTAGGCATAATACGGCTAAAAATCCACCCGGCATAACAGGGAATTTTATCGATAATGTTGCGGTCATATGTCGCTTTTTTTAGGTCGGAATCGCTGGCAATACGCCTTAAGAATGATTTGAAATTCAAAACCTTCACTCCTTTATAACAACCCGCATTGTCTAGTTTACACGAAATCTTTTCCGCTAAATTACGCAATTCTGCGATCTGGCGTGAATCTAAAAGTAATTCCTCGGTTTTACCCGGTATCGTGTCGATTAAAGTAAATTCGACAAATTCGGAACCTGTCCGGGATGCTATCTCAATCATATCTTCCAATTCAAAAAAATTCTTGTTAAAAATGACATTATATAATTTTACGCCCGGTTTGCCCCTCTTTATGGAATTCAAATACTTGAGATTGTCAATGATGTCGCAAAAAACGGATTTATCCTTATTGGGATGGGTTATGGAATATGTATTAGGAGTAGCTGCCCAAGTGCTTACCGTTAAATGATCCATCCTCATTCTAACTAAGCTATCAATCTTATTCCTATCAAACAAGGTGAAATTCGTATTCACATAACAGATGAATTTTTTATGTTTTGCATACTCAAGAATCTCCATAATGTCAGGATGGACAAAAGGCTCCCCTCCTCCGGAAAAATAAATTTCCTTTGTCCTCATAGAAGCTAATTCATCAAGCAGCCTTTTAACCAAATTCAATGGAAGTTCTTGCTCCTTAGCTTCCAAACCCAAAGCTTTCTCCTCTAAAAGCGGAGAATTACACCAGCAAGCCAGACAATTATTGTTGCAATTGTTAGTCAAATCGACCTGCACGTGATTGGGGCCGACAAAGGCGTATTCACCGCTATGAACCCCTTGAAGCTGCAGGTAGTGACGCCGGGCATCACCATCGATAATGTATTTTAAAAATTTTGCCGTAAGAAATCCCGCCCCCTTGGCAAAACCAAACATCCGTTCATAGGAATTCCGCATTGCTCCGGTAACCCTCCCGGAGCAATAATGAAATGCCCTTTTTAAAGCATATGCCAACCCGCCGATTCTTTGGTATTGCAACAATAAACCAAAATCATAACCAAGATGCCTCTTGCCCAGCTTACTCTGAGCCCAAATAACACAAGCCTTCTCTTTTGCCTTTTCCAAATCATCCACGGTCAAAATATCTGGCTGAAAAACACAACTGTGATGGCCATCATATTTTGACCAGTCCTTCGTAAGTATCCTATTCTCATTGTCTAACCGCTCAAACAATTCCGTTCCGGGAAACGGAGTAAGAATGGAAAATTGGGCGGAATCGGAGTCGAGTTTCAATGAATAATCTATGGTTTTCCGAATACTTTTATCCGTCTCCCCAGGAAAACCAAAGCAGAACGTAAGATGGGTTTTTATCCCGAGGGATTTGGTGATTCCGACAATTTCAGTAACTTTTCTTAAGTCCAGTCTCTTTTCGCAATCATCAACTGATAATTGATTTTCGGATTCAACTCCATATTTCACCGCCCAAAGGCCGGCGGATTTCATTTCGGAAAGGATTCCCTTGTCCATTAAATCAGCTCTTGCCATTACCGCCCAAGGTATGTTTTGCAATCCTTTGCCTCTAACCTGTTTGCAAAATTCGAGAATCCTTTCTTTGCCAATATTGAATGTATCGTCATCAAAATATATAGATTTGAATCCTTTAACCTTTACCAAATACTCCATTTCATTTACTACGTCCCCAACATCCCTCGGCCGGTAATCGCGCCCGGAATAAAATACCTGCGGCCAAAGACAAAACGTGCACCTAAAAGGGCACCCTCGGGAAGACAGCATCTGAACCGAAGGAATAGGCAATCCTCCAGGCAAATCCATGTATTTTCCCATAGGCAAGGCGTCCCGAAGAGGCCAAGGCAAAAGATTTATATCACAAGCCTCCCGCGCCGGATTTTTGATAACGTCACTCCCTGCTCTCCAAATTAAACCCTTCACCCCGGATAAATCTTTCTTCTCTGCCAAACTAACCAAAAGCTCAAGTAGAGTAAATTCATATTCTCCAAATAGCGTATAAGCTATAAAATCGTTATCTTTCAAAATCTGAGTTTGGTAAATCTCAAAGTGCGGTCCGCAAAGTATTATCGGAATACCCAAAGAAGAATGAATTTTCTTTAAAATAGCCAAATCATTATAAAAAGACGGGGTGGATGTTTCCGCAACCAGAAAATCAATGTTCAATCCGGTAATTTTCTTCAAAAAAACTTCTTCATCAAGCTGCTCTGCAATAGCGTCAATAAGGCTGACCGAAAAATAATTTTTCTGCAGCAATGCCGCAGCGTAAGCCAGAAAGAACGGAAACGGCAAATAATTTGTCTCGCTATCGTCAAGTATATGCGGCCAGCGCGAACCGGCACGCACCCCCCATTTCCCTCCCCTCTTCCAAGGCAAATTAACCAATGAAACACTCGGCTTTTTTCTAGTTTTATCTTCTACGGCCTTAGCAGCCAAAGATTTATCGAAAATACTTCTACGCAAATGCTCAATCTTTATATCCAAAGGTTCATCCTCAATAAAAATATTTATCCGGCAGGAAAAAATACTGTGCATCCCCGGATAATAATTTCTTTCCACGCCTTTCCTGATTAACTTAAAACCTATTAAATTAGTGCCGTGTTGTTTTGGGGTATTCTGAATCAAAGCCGGCAAAACACCATCCTGCGTTTCCAAAACCAAACAACGAGGTATATCTGCCTGCCTCGGATGTCTTAAACCTACAAGACAAACCGATCCATCTTCATTACCGTTCAAATCATGCCAGCAATTGTCTAAACGGGGAAAATAATTTTGTAGATAATCCGATAACCAAGCCTTATAAACTGGCCGAACTTGATTTATAAAACGCAGTTCATCTATTAATATGGAAGATTTTACTTCTAGATCTATATGCCAAAGGAAAATTTCCTGGCTATCTACTCCTAATGTCCAGATTTGTCTTAGGGGCAATTTTTTGAAACAAACTGAGAACTTAAGCAAATCCGGCCCACTCTCCAGAACCTTCCACTTTGCCTTCGTGGAATCAGTCCATGCTTCCGATATCTTTATGCCGCAATTTAACCCGGCATTTTTGGTAATTTCAATATTATCCCAGAAAATTGAAATTCCGTGACCGTTAAATACCAACTTAAGCTTACCTTTTTCGATAATATTTCGGCTGCGAAACAAAGCTCCGCTATGCCTAAATAAATATAAAATATATTTTAGGCCTCTGCATAAAGCGTAGAATCCTCCTTTAGACTCCAAATGTCTTTTGAATTTATAATAGTTATCCCGTAGATTCAATCTTTATTACCCCTTCAAAATAGTCGTATTTACCCGGTAAAAGTTTATGCAAGTTTTCCTTTTGATATTGAAGCAGCCTCCCACGGTAAATTGAATCGGTATTCTCCACAATGGCATTACAAAATGCCTCATCCCGAATATTCTTAAAACATACACCGGGTATTTTATCTCCCGAAGCACAGAGCCCGGTTTCTCCCGATTTTCCATTCCAAAATCTAAAAGGCAAAATATCATAATCATTAGTATAGCCTTGCGAAAAATATCCTTTGGGTATACCCGAAACCTCCCAAATTTTGTATTCCGGCGAAAGCATAACGCTCGCTTGTTGGATTTCCAAATCAACGACCTCATAAACATCCATTACCACTTTCCAATATATACAGCCTTCCTTCAGAAATTCTATGATCCAGGTTTGCGAAACAGGAATACATTGCCAGTCTCCTCTGGCTATCATCCTAAAATCATCCAAACATTCAAAGTCCCAAACCCCCTGAAACGAATCATACCAAATTCCGTTTGAACGCAAAGAAGTATATACTCCCAAATCTTTGGTCAATTCTCTGCCATCAAAAAAAATCTTTCCTCTGCCGGAATCAAAAATAAATCCAAGATTATTCCTTTTCAGAATACCGGTTTTCTTTATGGGTTCACTTAAACTGATACCGCCACTAAAAACTATCTCCCCCTCAAATAAATCTACTCTGCCGGGAGAAATCAACTGCGCATTCCTCGGAATAATAGCCGAATAATTAACGCAAATAGACTCACCATTTGATTCTTTCTTTTTAAAAACACTTAATGTTTTTGTGCCATACCCTGAATAAGAACGAATACCCAGAGGCGCAATTTCATTACCGGATCCAGCCCCCAAGATTATCTCTGTAACTTTATTATCTTTGATTCTTATTGGCGCGATATTGTTATAATATTGTTTGGCCGCAACATCACCTTTTTCATAAATTGTTTTCCATTCCTTAAATTTATCGCTGACCTCAAATCTTAAATATTGAGAAATTATTGAAAACTGCTTGTCGGTCTCCAACGATACCTTAAGAATTATCCTATTATCAACCGCCCTGAATACCCAAATCTGACGAAAAAATAGTTCCGGGAAAACAAAAATCAAGCTCAATTCCTCCGGGCAGGTTCTTCTTACTTGCCACTGCGCAAAATCCGGGTTTATCCAAACGCCGCTTTCGGCCATACATATATCCGAATAAATTCCTTTTCCGCTGCTGACTTCTCTTTCTCTAAAATAAATCTTTACTTTCCTACTATCAACATCCGCAAAAACACGGAAATTTCCGGCTTGAAGAGTTTGCGCCAAAATCCGTTCTTCATCTTTCGCTTTCTGCGCCCTCGCTTTTTCCTGTTCTTCCGCTTCGCGCTTCTGGCGCAATTCCTCCTTTAGAATCCAGATAAGATCTTCAAAGTCTTTCCGAGAAGGAAAAAATCTTATACTGAACGAAAAAATGCGGTCATCGCCAAGATGCGCCTGCATTACCCGCGCTTCCTGGATATAACCTGTGTTAAAAGCCCTAAATGGAACACTCCGATCATTTGCTTTAAACAATAATAAAGGCAGACTCGCGCTTTTATCCGGAGCAGAAAAACCCAGAAAATCACGAGAAGCATACAACTCCTGCCAATCTGACTTATTCGAAAAATCGGGTATATCCATATCTTTGTCTGCGGTAAAAAGCTTCTTATAATCCGGGCTTAAAAATAAATCCATATGGGGATCAACGGCCAAGCTTTCTTTAAGTTCCATGTCCCATTTAAGCTGGTTTTCAAGCAGCTCAACTGTCCATATCTGAGACAATGCCTGGCTTCCAGAACTACCCTCAGCAATAATTTTATTTTCAGATAATCTATTGATCTTCCAAGACAAATCTGAAGATGATAACCATCTATTAATACAGGGAGAGAAAAAAGAAAGCGAGCCTCCGAAACCCCTGCTAAGAAGATTATCTTCGTAGGAAATACTAAGTTTTCCATTATTAAACACGATTCTATACTTATCGTAACCAAGAACAGCAACTCCAGATTTATCCCCGATAGTCTCAAAATAATAAGGTATTATTTTCTTGGGTAATCCGTCCTTTATGATCTTTCCTTTTTCTATAAGAATGGCGCGATCGCACAATTTAACCGCCATATCTAAATCGTGAGTCACTAAAACTATTGTTTTACCCGCATTCTTCAGGTCAAAGATCATCTTGATACATTTTTGCCTTGCCTCTTCGTCACCCACGGATAAAACTTCGTCAATCAAAAGTATGTCCGGCTCAACGAATATTGCCAAACTAAAGGCTAAGCGCATGAACATACCTTGAGAATAATATTTTATTGGAGCATCGATAAATTTACCCAAATCGGCAAAATCTATAATCTTAGTCAAAGAGCCTGCCAGGGCTTCATCGCTTAATCCATACATCCTGGCGTTAAGCGAAATATTCTCTCTACCCGTAAATTCCGGATTGAACCCCGCACCAAGTTCCATCAAAGCAGAAACCCTGCCATCAACATTAACTTCACCTTTATCCGGAAGGAGCATTCCGGCAATCAACCTCAAAAGAGTAGTTTTCCCAGACCCATTCTGTCCAATTAAACATACGGTTTGTCCTTTATCAATTTCAAGATTTATATCCTCTAGAGCCCAGATTTCTTCCCAAGAAACCTTGCCTTGATTAATAAATTTTATGAGATATTTTTCCCAAGCTCCTTTGATTTCGACTCTTTTCATATTCTTTTTAATAACTCGGGTTCTTTTAATATAAAAATAAGGTAACTTATCAAGAAAAATCCCAAGGACAGTAAACCTAGAATAAAGAAATTACCGAGGGGAGGAAACTTGGCTTGAAACAATATTTCCCGATATATCACTACAAAATGGGTCATTGGATTTATGAAACATACCCATAAAAAAGAAGCAGGTGCCATATCTATTGAATAGAACACCGGAGTAATCCAAAACCAAACCATGAATAAAGTCGACAAGATATGCGGTAAATCCCTCATAAAAACGTTGAGGACGGATAACAATAGCGCGAAACCTGCAATAAAAATAAAGTGAAATAATATAACCACCGATAATAAGGGCATGATCGTTAAAACTTTTATATTGGCGATTATAAAAAAGGGTAACAAAAAGATTAAACCCATTGCGAAATTCAGAAGGCTTGCCATAACCGAAGCCATTGGAATGAACTCTCGAGGAACAAGAGTCTGCCTCAAGATTGAGGAGTTAGATAAAAATGAACCTGCGGCCTCCGAGAGAGAATTCGTAAAAAAGAACCAAGGGATCATTCCAGATAGAACAAATAAAGTATAGTTGGGCATTTGTATATTAAAAACCGAGATAAAGACAAAATTGATACTCACGGCAAAAAGTAAAGGCGTAACTACCGCCCACCATAAACCGAGTTTGGAACCTGCATATTTTTCTTTAAACTGGCGCAAAGCCATATCAATAAATACACGACGGCATAAAAAAAGTTTCCGGATTCTTTCTTTAAAAAAGCTTGCCAACTTCATCTGCTGCCCTCCTTCCATCCTGTATCGCATCTTCCATAGACATATATCTCCAAGACCCGTAACGGCCGCAAGAAATTACGCCGTTTTCTCTGAGGAATCCAACAGCATTGTCTCTAGAATGCTTATAAAATAAATCATAAATCGGATAACCGTATTCTATATCGTTAATGTCCTGAAGGCATACCTCATCCGGACAGGAAATCAGGTTAACGCTTTTTAAATCCCTGATAATGTTCGTTATTATCTTTCTCTTATCTAACGGTCTTTCCCGGGAGTAAGCCACTTCTATATACATCGAACTTTTACCGCGCGGGACAAGAGAAGATGAAATATTATTAATGAAACCTACCCTGAAAAAACACAGCTTATTATCGGGAAAGTAAATCCAGTGCCTGTTGTGGTTTCCGCAATGGTTCAAACCGATATTAAAATTAAAAATGGAATTCCATTTTAACTTCTTAAATGACACTGCGACACTAGCGGGAAGATCCGGCGCAATATGCCAAACCTCAGGTAAAGGAATAGTAGAAATCAAGCAATCAAACGTTTCCTTACCTCCAGAGCTTAAACTTATTTCTTTTTTCTTTAAGTCTATCCGCTTGGCGCGGCATCCAATCCGAACATCTTTTAATCCACAAGCCAAAACCTTGGGTAATTCGTTGATCCCTCCAGACCTTGGGTACCAAAAACTCGCATTATAACCAAATTGCTTTGGAACATCTCTTTTCGCGCCAAGCACAACCTGTTCTCTGGTAGGGATAGGAATAAAACCGGCAAGCCAATCGCAGGTCAATTCTTTTAAGGGAAGAGTCCAAAACTTGGAATTATAAGGAATCATAAAGTGTTTGGCTATTCCGTAACCGAAAGTAAACTTTATCCAATCCTCAAAGTTAGCATACTCATAAAGCTTGTTCTTATGAACTTTAAGATAACCCGTAAGGCACTCTCGGGCGATACGGGATGGCAAGCCAAAAAGATTAGCCTGAAAAGGATAACGGATTAGCCTATCATAAAAATGAATCCAAGCGTTTCTCTCATGCTTCACCAGATTATCGCCTAAGAGGCTTTTTACCAGATTAAAAACATAACGATGCCTAAAATGCAACATATGCCCATCACAATCAAAAGTAAAGCCGTCTATTTTTTTAGAACGGCAAAGCCCCCCGATAGACCTTTCTTTTTCAAAAATTATGTAAGGTATACTCCTCTTTTGAAGATGCCAGGCAGCGCTTAATCCGGTAAGCCCTGCGCCTAAAATAATAACCTTTTTCTTAGCCATTGTTTTTTAGCTTATGCAATCCTACAAAAACTCCAAAACTTGCCAATAGAACAAACATTGCTACAATTGTCCCTATTAAATTGTTTGCCTTGCTCACGACTATACCACAAAAAGCAAAAAATAAAGCCAACGCTGACATCAATATCAATACCTCTTTGGTCGTAAAGCCAAAAGTAACAAACCTTAACGCAATATGATCATCGCTCTTGTGAAAAGGAATTAATCCTTTTCTGAGCCGAAAATATATCAGAAAGGCTGTATCTAAAAGAGGCAGCCAAAGTATTATTATCGGACTGAGTAAAGCAACAGGCCTGTCAATAGGAGCATAATCGACCATAAGCGCAAGTATGGCTAAGATAAAACCGAGAAAATGGCTTCCTGAATTGCCTAAATATATTTTTGCGGGAGGAAGATTGAAAACCAAGAAACCGGAAAGCGCTGCGCATAAGGATAAAGAAAGTATTTGAACATCAAACTGACAATGAATAAAAGAAATAGCAAAAAATGAAGCTCCCGCAATCAAAGCTACGCTAGCGGATAATCCGTCAGAAATATCGAGTAAGTTGAAAGAATTGGTTACCCCTAAAACCCAGACAATAGTGATTAGCAGATTACCCCAAAAACCAAAGAAAACTATGTGGGTTCTTATACCCGCCAGGGCCAAAAGTAAAACGCATATAAACTGCAAAAAGAACTTCTGGATAACAGACAATTCCCTGAAATCATCGGCTAGCCCAAAAACTAACATTACAAAAGCTACCCCAATCACAGAAGATAATGTGCGAAGATCTCCTTGGAGAAGAAAAAAACCTATTAAGGAAGCAAAACCAAAAGCAAGCCCTACACAAAATCCACCTACTAAAGGAATCTTTTTGGTAATTAAAATATTAAAACGCGAAGAAATCTTCTTCAGTAAAACTATGAGTAGAATACTAATAGCTAAACCAGCTAGAAAAATCAGGAAATATTTACCCACAGCAAACCCCGCTACCGCAATTCAAATATATCCGTTCTGTTTCCTTAAGCATATTCACCGCCAGAAATTCAGGCCTTTTAATTATACTCCCAGACTTTTTTACGAAAGACTCCCTTAAATTGTCATCTTCCAAAAGCCGGGCGATTCTATCGCAAAATGCCTGAGGGTCTCCGGGCCTAACCAAAAATCCATTTACATTTTCCGAAATAACCTCTCTTATACCGCCAGTATCTGTAGCAACAACCGGGACTCCCGCGGCCATAGCCTCCAATACAGCAATCGGCATTCCTTCCCAAAGTGAAGTCAACGCAAATATATCTATCGCCGATAAAATAAGCGGGACATCGCGGCGCCACCCTGTAAGAACAAAATCATTGCTTAAATCAAGCTCCCTAATCAACCGTACCAACTTATTACCGAGTATGCCGTCCCCGACCATCAAAAACTTTATTTTGGGGAATATCTTCTTCAGCAAATAAGCTGACTTTACGAAATCTAAAGGGGCCTTCTGAGGCTTAAAACAAGCAACCGAGCCTATAACCGGATTGTCCTCAGAGAAACCTAAATCTTTCCTTATTTTATGGCGGAAAGACTTACTTCTGAAATCATCAGGCGCGATCCCATGTCTTATAAATATATACTTCTCTTTATTCCCGATTCTTCTCGCCAACCCCTTGTGCTTATCCCATTCTGAAAACACTACGATCCTATCGGTGAACCTGGCGCAGAATCTTTCGAGCCAAACATAAAGATAGCTTACGCATTTAATCTGATAATCATTAAAACTCCAGCCATGGACACTATGAATTATGAATTTTGCCCTACACGCCTTAGCAGCAAGCCTACCCAAAATACCCGCTTTTGAACTATGAGTATGAACAATATGAATATTATTCTTCTTTATAAATAAGCATAGCAATAGAAATGATAGTAAATCTTTAATAGGATTGACCGGGCGGTCCATAAATGCGCAGCGATAAAACTTAAGTCCCTGAATGTTAATTACCTGATCAAGCAACTCCCCTCTATTAGCCGTAAACAGAAACAACCTGAACCGATTCGCATCCAAAGACTGCAAGAGACTTAATAAATGCTTCTGAGCGCCTCCGAGTTCAAGCTTAGTAATTACATAAAGCAGGTTAATCTTTCCATTTTCAGCCATCGGATTATTATACTATTTGTAGCTTTAATCTACAATCAATAAATACCTGCTATTATCCGGCTAAAAGCGGTTTAAGTGCAATATCTGGACCAATTGCACATTGAACAACGAGAGACTAAAAATATTGAATTGTTTAACGTGGATTAACTAAATCCTGTAAATATAGATAGCTTAACGGATGGATTATGCAATTATCTACAGAACTGCGCATTATCTGCTTTTAAACCAATTAATAGTCCTCTGCAAACCTTCTTCAAAACCTACGACTGATTTCCAACTGAGAACTTTTTCAGCCTTAGAAATATCTGCCAGAGTTTTAAGGACGTCTCCAGGGCGTTTAGGAAAGAATTCCGGCTTGATATTTTTACCCATGATCTTACTCAATATCTCTGCCAGGTTAAGCAAGGTATTATCCCTACCACATGCTACATTCAATACTTCATGTTTGACATCCGTAAGTAAAGCTGCCTTAATATTCGCTTGGACAACATTCTCCACATAAGTAAAATCCCTGGATTGCTCGCCAGTCCCGAAAATCGGGGGCTGTTGATTATTAAGAAAACAGTGGATAAACTTAGGTATAACCGCCGAATATTCATCATCAGGGGCCTGGCGAGGACCGAAAACATTGAAATACCTAAGGCATATCGTTTCTAGCTTAAAATGCTCGGAAAAAATACGGCAATAGTATTCTCCGGCTAATTTCGATAAAGCATAAGGAGAAACAAGCAAAGGATAGTCAGCTTCCTGCTCAGGAAATTTATTTGTATCTCCATATATCGAACTTGATGAAGCGAAAACAAAACGTTTAACTTTATTCTTGGCTGCTGCTTGTAAAATGAAAAATGTACCGTCTATATTAACATGGTTATAATTCAGGGGTTCCTCCATGGACTTGGGCACTGAACGCAATGCTGCCTGATGTAAAACATAATCAATACCGCTTGTGGCTTTCTCGCAGGTAGAGCTGCTGCAGATATCGCCGCGGATTAATTCAAATCTATCCGCATATTCTTTTACAAAAGATAGATTATCTTCTTTACCGCTTGAGAAATTATCCAATACCCGCACAAAATGCCCGGCTTCAAGAATTCGCTCGGTGATATGCGATCCGATAAAACCAGCTCCTCCCGTGACTAAAAAACGCATCCTAAACTCCTTTCACAATGAATTTATCGCTTAATTAATATTTATCCATTAAATATATTTTCCCGATCTTTATAATTATATCTTGCCTATCCAAATATGCAACGGATTTAGCACCGTTAAAACCGCAATTACAATCTACTTACCAACACGTTATCCCAGAAATCCCAAACCTCCTGCCTAAGCAACTAACGATTACAATGACCTGAAGAATACGTTGTAACTACAGTCCTTGCAGAACGGATTATTCTCGATTTTATGGGATAGATTGTACCGGAAATCCTGCATCCTCTTTCCGTTCCAAATTGCCCCTATGGTATCACTAAAGATATTGCCAATGGGATAAGCAAGAAGCACATCTTCACAACAGGGTGCAGCGACACCGGCTGAATTTATCACAAAAGACATCCACGGTTTTAAACATCTCCTGGGCGCTTCCCGGGATTCCAAATAAGACGGCCTGATATATTTTTTGTCACTAGGAAGAGAGGCCGTAAACTTTTGCGGAAAAAAATCGATTCTTGCCGGTTTTATGAATACCTCATCCACTCCAACCTCGCTTGCTAAATCGAGAAAATCTTCTATTTCGCCTTCATTCTCCTTTATAGCTATCATCTGCAAGCATATACAAGGATTTAATCTACGGTCTTTTTTTCTCTGCGCTACCAATGCCTTTACATTACCTACCACTTTTTGAAAAGCGTCTACCTTTTTATATTCTTTAAATGTATCTGCCCGAGCCGCATCAAGAGATACCGTCAAATGGTCCAAACCGGAATTCAATATTTGACTTATATTCTCCTTATCCAATAGATAACCGTTAGTAGAGAACGAAACATAAATTTTACGCATCTTTGCATAGGCAACCATTTTAAAAATATCTTTATTCAACAAAGGCTCCCCTTGAATATAGAGCATTACCCATGACAAGTAATCCGAAAGCTCGTCTATCGTTTTTTTATATGCCTCAAAAGGTAACTCCGCTGCCGGGCGTTTATCCAAGCCGTTGCCCAAAGCGCAAAGAGAACAATGGAAATTGCATCTATTCGTCGGCTCTATCATTATCATAGAAGGATAGCTTGTCAATTTATCCTTCTTTAATACAAATGAAACAAAACAAACAATGAAATTAAACAGACGCTTCTTCGCCAGAAGCGATTTTAGAAACGAAAGGCATTTTCTTATATAATATCTTTTTTGCAATATACGCTGCATATTAAAACTCTAAAAATTTCTTTTTTTATACATCATTATATAGAAAAAACCCGGTAAACTGCTAAACAGCCTGTTATGCAGGTTGTATTTTGATACGCCGTGTTTTCTTGGATAATGGCACACTTTAATTTCAGTTATCTTAAGCCTCTTCTTAAATAGAAAAGCGGTGAAAAACCTGTAAAACTGGCCTTCAAAAGGAATTCCCGCAAGGCACTCTCTCTTATAAACCCTCAAACAACACCCAACGTCATGTATCTTCTCTCCTATCATAATCCGCCTGATGATATTAGCTATCTTAGATGAAGCTATTCTCAACCAAGGGTCGTTTCTTTCATAACGCCAGCCGCAAACTACATCATAACCTTCTTTCAGTTTAGTTAATAACCTCGGTATATCTTTAGGCTCAAGTTGACCGTCTCCATCCATACTGATAATTATATTACCACAAGCGGCATCAAATCCTGCTTTCGCCGCTAGTGACTCTCCGGATCTTTTTTTTAAGTTTATTACTTTTACCAGGCTATCCCGTGAAACCACCTTATTCAATTCCAACCAAGAATCATCTTCTGAAGCGTCATTTACAAATATTATCTCGTATGACTCCTTTAAACCTTCCATCACCTTTTTTACGGAAGAATAGACTCCCCATACACATTCTTTTTCGTTATAAATAGGTATTACTACTGAGTTCTGCATTTTCTGCGGGAATATGATGCCCTATCGGTATTTTTATATGAATTGCAAATGCAGCTTATCTTCAAGTATCGCCTCTTTAGCCACGCCATGAGCTTCAAAAAGAGAGCAATTATAAAGCCGGCATTGTTGCATATCAATCCTTTTTACCTTGTCTTTATGTTTTTTACTGAACCACGCTTTAGCGAAACTTTCTTTAACCAAGCTAGCTATCCTGTGAACTCTCTTTCTATGCTGGAAAGCAGGGCATATGTATAAACTTCCATCCGTATCTAATGTCGAATTAACCATATTGAGGAAACACTTGCCGCTGACATTTGTCCTCCGGGCATCGCCAAATATAAAAAACCCTCTTCTATTTAACTTGGATTGTTCTTCTGCTATAACACGATTAACTTTATCTGCACACAAAGAGTTAATCTCGTATGCATTTGATCGAGAAGTCTTAAATTGCAAATAATCAACTCCTAATCTCGAAGCAAGCGAACAGGCCTTTTTAACATGACAATAATTTATCTTTGTAATAAGAAACTTTAATCCTACGGTTATCTTGGATTTCAGCTTCTTTTTTCTGGATATCATTCTTCTGATATTATCCAACAGCAACCCAAAATGGTCTACTCCGGTTTGCTCGGCATAAACCTGCCTATCAGCCCCGTCTATGCCTATCCTGATAAAAGTCCCATACGAAAGTATAGTGTCAATCTTCTCTTGATCCAATAAAGTGCCATTAGTCAAAATTCCAACGCCCATTTTTTTTCTATAAGCATACTCTATAAACTTGCTTATCTTCGGATGCATCAAAGGTTCACCGCCGCCGGCAAAACTAACGCTCTCCACCCCTAACGTGCTCCATTCGTCAATAAGCCTATAGTATAAATTTGTATCCAAATAAGGGTGCGCGCCTGAAAACAAAACAAGAGAATGACATCCTTTACACCTATGATTACATATCTCTACGGGAAATATCTTTATAGAGCGCGGAACGGGAATTTCTCCTCTTGCTATTTGCTTGATTTCATGATAACAAGACAATATCTTTGATCTTGCCAAAGGAATATTTTTCATAGTTTAATAGGCTTTCTCAATCTTTATCAGCATTATAAACAAGCCTTATAGTCATTTCAAGGAATTTAACGACTCTTTCTTATAATAAATATCAAAAATCTCTCCACTCCGGTTCAAAGTATCCGTCAATAGATAATGCTTGTGCAGATAGCTAATAAATTTAGGGCCGTCTTTTGAATTAATCAAGGTACTAAAATGATGCGGCGCATAGGGAGTCCCGAAAAAGAACCCCTGTTTTTCCGGTATTCCCCCTTCCCTATGTATAAGCACCATCTTCACAGGATAGCTCTCAAGTTCATTTATTAACTTATCACTAGTAATCACGCCGTTATCTATAGCTGACTGACTCATTCCAGCCATAAGATAGGTAGTCTTTCTCCGGGCATGAAAAAGTATGTCCCCGTATTCAGCCATTACATAATCCGTTTCCCGCGTATTATTCTTAATGTATTCCGCCAATAAGGCTGTGCCATCTTCCTTAACTAAAAAAAGCACACTATCTTTTTTCAAACCCGGCAGGATAACTTTTATCAAGATAAATACTAATATCAAGGCACCGAATATCCTTATAAAGATACTCCTCTTGTGCTGAAACAATGACCATAGGAAGCTTACAAATATTAGAACAGCCACGGGAACCACATACAAGTAATAACGCAGGATTTGGTTGGGATAAGGGGCTAATAAGATAAAACAGGAACAAAGAATGAGAAAAGAAAAAATCTTTCTTATCTGGTTACTTGCAAACAAATAACATATCGCCAGAGGCAGAGAAAAAATTATAAACCATGAATGGCCATCGCGTAAACCATATTGCTTCGGCCCAATCATCAAGAATTCTTTTATATTATTCACCACGGTAGTTATTAGATTCGGAAACAATAACAATGGCTGGCTAAGCTCATGTTTAAATATGCAGGTTAAAAGCAAAAAAGATATCTTATTCAAAAAAATAGATGAAGCAACTATCGCTACAAAAAAACCGCCTATAAATAAAACTAAAACCCGGCTTATAATCCTCAGCCTTCTCTGCGTTGCCGCTTGATAAAAAATAAAAATTAATACGGCTGTTATGCCGATAAAAGTAGAAAGCTTATACCCTAATGAAACTGCGTAAGAAATCCCCGAATAGGCAAAAAATGAATTTTTATTATCTTGCCAGGCTTTTATGAACAGAAAAAGGCCTAAAACGGAAAAAAATACGGCATAAGCATCAGGACGATAACGCCGCGCCTGAAAATAAACTACAGGTAAAACAAGATATGTGACTGAAGACCAAAAACCTACTTTATAGGAATAAACCCGCCTGCCTATCAAGAAAATCAAACAACCGGTAAGAATTGTAATAATGGCAGTAAAAATCCTTACCCATAGAACATCGGGGCCTAAGAAACTAAAAATAAGATACCCGGTATAGAGAAAAAAGGGTTCTTTCGTGCTGTAAAAGTCCCGGTAAGGCAACTCACCTTGACTCATCCTCCAAGCGTGATACAAATATCCGCCTTCGTCATCATGGATTAGCCACCCGGTAATATTATAGAAATAAAAGAAGCAGAATATGGATAAAAGTATAAGCGGGATTAACCAACGGCTATATTTTTGAGCTATCGAAGATATTTTATTGATAAAGTGCATAATTAAATTTCGACATCAATAAGACGGAATCGACGTCTTTAAACAGGTATTTATACTGCCTCCAATATGAATATTGCCCACAAATATAGACGATAAATCTCTAAAAGCGCTACGTTTCTCAGATAGATAGAACCATACATTTTTCTTCATTTAATAAAAGAGCTTTATTAAAAACTTATTATTATTTTCTGACATAAACGGAAAATATCTGCCCTGACCTGTTATAGTCAGCGACAAGCTGATATTGACTCTGAAGATAAGATAAAAACCGGGATCCATCCTTTGAATTGATTAAAGTACTGAAATGATGCGGAAGAATTCCCAAATAAAATCCCAATTTTTTATCTATACCGCCCTCTTTATGGATGAGAACCATCTTAACATGGTATTTCTCCAGTTCGCTTATCAGTTTATCGCTGGTAATAACTCCGTTATCAACCGTTGATTTACTCATTCCCGCCATAAGAGGAGTAGTTTTTCTTTTCGCATGAAAAAGGACATCTCCATAATCAGCAACTACATAATCATCTTCTGCAGTATGATTCTTGATATAACCGGCAAAGGCAAGAGTCCCATTTTCTTTCGCGTTAAAAATTGCTTTATCTTTCATAAAAGCCGAGGTAAGCATCTTTATCAAAATAAACAATAGCACCGCCAGCCCAAGAATCCTGACAATTACATTCCTCTTGCGCCCTAGAAGATAAAAAATGATACTAGTAAAAACTAGTACTGCAACGGGAAGGAAATAAAGCAGATAACGGAATATTTCTCCGGGATATGGGCTAAATAACAGGACAACAACGCCAAAAATATAAAAAGAGAGTATTTTCCTCGTCTCTTTTGAGGTAAATAAATAGTATACAATCACCGGTAGCGACCAAATGATCAACCATGACTGCGTATCTGGCAAATCATATTGGCAAGAATTGAGCATGAAAAAATCCCTTGCGTTATTTCTTAAAGTTGAGAACATATGCACGGAAGATAAAAGCGGCTGCCCCAATTGATGATTGATTAGGCAATTTAAAAAAGAAGGTGATAAATTCAACACAATGATTAAAATAATCCCGGAGGTAACCAGAAAACCCGAAACAAACGGAATAAAAAAATATAAAAAGGTGGAAATTCTTTTCTCTTTCCGCATCGCCGCCTCGTAGACAAGAAAAAAAACTAAGGCGGACATTCCTAATATTGCCGCCAGCTTATAGCCCAAAGCTATGGCATAAAAAATTCCGCTATAAAGGAAAAAAGGCCTGGTTTTATCCTGCCAACCTTTCAGAAACAAAAACAAACCAAGCGTAGAAAAAAAGACCACATGAGAATCTGAACGAAAAAGCCTCGCTTGAGAATAAACTATAGGCAGGGTAAGATAAAGGAGCGCGGCTGAAAAAGCGATTACATTGGAATAAACTCTTCTGCCTATCAAAAAAATCAAATAACCCGTAAGAATAGTTAGAACAACGCTAAACATTCTTACCCAAAAAATATCCAAGCCGAAAAGTTTAAAGATAAAACTCCCCGTAAAAAGAAAAAGCGGTTCTTTAGGAGTATAAAAATCTCTATAGGGCGCATACCCTTCTGTCATCCGCCAGGCCTGATAGAGATAACCTCCCTCGTCATCATGAATTAGCCATCCGGTAAGGTTATAAGAATACAGGAAGAAGATAAAAATAAGCAGAAGCGCTACCGACCAATCGTTGATTTTTTTCTGTTTATTCACTGTTCCAACATATTTTTGAATAACGACTACACTATAACTTACTAAAAATTAATCAATTCCATGTTCAAGCTATGGATTACAGGGTGTTGCATTTATTTTACTTGTTGATATAAGTTTTGCTTTTACAAAGTTAATGGGACATTTAATAACTCCCCATAAATCTAAAATTTGATCTATCTTTATCTTATCCATGCCTTACTCTGGATTAGTTAATTCCTATTGAAAACGGTCACACCACATCCCAAATACTAGAAGGGTCCATAGCTTAGGCCCCATACTGGTGTCTCCCCTGTAGTAGTCCTCCACGCATTGCAATGCGAAGCTTGTATTTATTATTCCTGTTTCATCGAGTCTTTTCTTACTGAGGTATTTATCTGTCAGGGCCCGCAACGGTGCCATGCCAAACTCTGCAAAATCCACAACAAAGCCTCTTTTGGGGCGATCGAGCATCTTCTTAGGTACGTATTTATAGAGTAGTTTCTTTTGCAGATATTTGCCAAAAAATCGCCTGAATTTATACTTCGTCGGAAGAAACTGAACAAAATTGAATAACTCTGCGTCATAATACGGGCATACCAACTCAACCAAGCTAGCGCTATGAGCCTGCTCAGATTTGTATAGGACATTATTAATACCATAACAGATATACTGGGCTAGCCTCAATCTTTCCGCCAGAGGAATATCTTTGCGCTTCTCCAAAAACCTATAGACCCAAAAGCTTTCATTATAAATTGATTCCCTTACCAGGTTTTCCAGATCAGCGCTTTTAAACATCCGGAGAAAAACCCAAAAAAAATCCCTTTGCCTCATAAGTTCAGGGACATCTAAATTTGGAGATATTCTAGCCTTATAGAATCGCTGGATAATGTAGCCGACCAGCCTAGAAACCTGTCCGCGTAATCCGGGAGGGACAACTTTATAATAATAGTAGAGGGAACGAAAATCGTAATTCCCGAACATAAAATCAGGCCCCTCTCCTGTAAATACCATCCTGAATTCTTCCGCGACTTTCCGCGTTATAAGGTAGGTAGGTATGGCGGATATGTCGGCAAAGGGTTGTCCGTAGATATCCGGTAGAAGCTCTAGCGCACTAAAAAAATCCTCCCTGGTCGGGTAATAACTTCTACATTCTATGTTAAGATGCTTGGCCACCGCCTGTGCGTGATGCGTCTCGTCGCATATAGGATTATTGGACCCCGAGGTAAAAGCGACGATATCTCCGTCTGTATAATTCCTGAGCATGGCACAAAGCAATGAGGTATCCATCCCTCCGCTAAGATATACCGCTGTCTTCTGGGTTTTGGATAACCGACAACTTATAGCGTTAAATAAGAGCCGCTCAAATCTATCTACGAGTTCGCGCTCCCCTATATCCCCAGTATCATGAAAATACCATTTATGGGGTTCAACAGGGCGATAATTTTCTATCCTGGCATCATTATCTTTAAACACAAGGTATTCTCCTGCATTTAAAGAAGCTGCGTTTTTATATATTGTAGAGGGGGAACTAACATAACCACAAGATAGGTATTCCAGAAACCCGCTCATGCCGATCTCTTTATTAAACCATGGCATTCTTACAAGGCCTGTCAGGCTCGAGGAGAAAGAAAGTACCCCGCGGGTATTTGCATAGTAGACACACTTTATGCCGAAAGGATCCCTGGCTAAAATCAACTGCTGCTCTCTTGAATCCCATATAACTAGGGCAAATGACCCCTTGAGCCGGCTAAAAGCTGCTGTTCCCTGTTGCATATAGAAACTTAATATAGCGGCTGCCTGAGAATCGGCATTTCCATGACTCTTTTTATCCATGAAATCGGCGGAAAGTTCTTTCAGGTTGAATATTTTTCCATCTATAAGGCATGCGAACCTTCCATCCATGCTGCGCGCCAAGTTGCCTTTTCCTTCTACTGCTAGAAAAGTATCTCTGTCAACATAATAAAGCCCTGAGAAATCGCTCTTCTCCCCCGCAGGATAACAGTTAGAAAGCATATTGGCAATATTCGCGGAAACGCTATTGGAATTTATAAAACCGCAGATCCTTCCCATTTTTAAAAATCCTCCCAAACATAATCGCGAGAACAACAATTATGAATGTAGGGAATACAGAAAAAAAACAATAAAGAAATTAACGTCCAATAGATAAATTTTATACGCATTTATGGAGAAATAATTAGCATAAAAAGGTGGGAATTCAAACGGCTAATTACCAAAACTTCTCCCGTTTACTGTAGTTCTTTTTAGCTCCATCGTACTCTCATCGGAGGAAGTTTTTTTATACTCATTCTCCGCCAAACGGAAGGTAATCGTCCTGACGACTTCTTTAACTTCTCCGGCTTCAGGGCTAAACCAGAACGTATAGAACTTATTCTTTACTTCACCGTTTTCTTTATTAATAACCTCTTTAACGTAAATGCGAACGCAGTTTTTAAATACGCCCGCTTTTGTCTCTACATCCTCCAAACCATTCGCGGTAAGCTCTCTTTTAATCTTTGCTTTCCCTTTTTCCTTATCTGAATCAAAATAAGTGATAATACCAGAATATTCTTTAGTTTCTCCTTCGTTAATTTTAGAAGGTAGCAACAAAAACGGTGGTTCAAAAACGGAATAATAGTTGTTTTCTTTAACGAACTTGCTAACCTTTATTCCTTCCGAATCCTTGCTTATAGAATACTCATTCCGTTCTCCATCGCTATACTTGATTAACATACGAATAGGCCCATATAAGTCATTCCCTGTTCCATCTTTTAAGAATCTTACTTCTACGCCAATCTCCGCTTCATTTTTACCCGCCTCCTGTCCAATATCATGTTCCACCATAGAATAAGCCCAGATATCTTTCTGGCCAGTAGGAAAATACTTTTCTAAATCATAACCCGCATATAAACATGTCGCGGAAAGACTTATATTCATTAGCAATAAGAAAAATAGCTTCTTCATCTCGACTCCCTCCATTTTAAACTATTTATCCCTATTCTCTCTATCCTCTTTTTAATATTATATTTTTACAGTTACCTATTTAAACATATTCTTCATGTTTAAAAACGTATCTAAATCAAACCTTAAAAAACAATTCAATTCTAATGTGCTTGTGCACCAACAACCCTTGCATGAATAAACCGGCGGCAACTTATCAAAAGCATCTTTAAACCTAACGGATAAACAACTAACGGAATAAAAACTATCTCTTATAGCAGAACATGGCGCAACACGCCCGTCAGGCATTATACAACAGATGATTCTACCGGCATAGCAATTAATTTTTTTGCCCTTTGGCAAAGCATAAAGGTATTTAAGTGCGGAAGTCGAGTTTATTATATATGGGTTGCGTTTCTTAAGATAAATGAGCCGGCTTATTGTCTCTTGATATTTATTAGCTTCGGGCAGCAAATCGCTGATGTCTCTGTCCGGCGCATGCACATGACTAACAGGCTGGAATTTTATCTGAATGTCTAACTCTTCTGCTTTTGCCAACAGGAAATCTATGCATCCTATATTGTATCTGGTTAAGGTCGTATTAAATTTAACCGGTATCCCTACCTTCTTTGCTGCCTCAACTGCTTCCATGACTTTATCAAAGGAACCTTTACCCCGCAGAAAATCATGTATTTCTTCCGGACCATCAAGGCTTAATTTAAGGACATTCAGTTCTTTAATCTCGTTTATCTTTCTCTCTACCAAATCCCCGTTACTGGTCAAGCCGGTAAATATACCCTTGCTCCGGCAGTAACTTATAATTTCACCGATATTGTCTCTTAATAACGGTTCGCCGCCGCTAAATATAATAACCCGAGTTCCCATTTTCGCCAATTCATCAATAACCCCTAGGATTTCATTATTTTCCATTTCGCCCGTAGCTGTTTTCCACCTGGAACAATAAATACAACTGCGGCTGCATCTATTTATTAAATGCCAGCTGACTATCAAAGGAATTCTCCGCGAGAAAAGAATAACCTGAATTATTGATTTTGCAAATCCGATTTTAGTCCACAAATCCATATCTACCCTCTAAAGATTATACCGTAACATTGCATCATAAATTACTGTTGCGACAATTTTGTGGCCTTCGTTATTAGGATGAATAGGAGTAGCGAACAATTTTTTTTCTTTATTTCTAATAAAATCCGGCCCGGCATCTGCCAATGGCACTTCCTTGGCCTCAGCTATCTCCTCAATTATACCGTTATAAACTTCCAAATCCGTCCTCAATTGAACAACTTGCATTTTTTTTGCTTCTTGAAAATAATCCTGAGCAGCTACAGGTTCTTTTTTCATTTCATAACAAGCAGCTAAATAAAAAAAAGCTCTGCTGGATGAAGAATCATATGTAAGAGCATCTTTAAATTGAACAATTGCATCGTTTATTCTTTTTGCTTTCAAATAATCCAATCCCCTAGAAAGAGCAATGTCATATTGAGCCTGTTGAATCAAGGGTTTTTCCTCGGAAGAAGCGGAATTTATAGGAATTTTCACTAATATAACTTTTATCCCATTTTGGTTTGCGATGCGTATAATTTCATTGATATTATTCCTGAAATCCTGAGCAGAAACTCTTAACCTCCCGAAATAAACATCCCCCTTGTTACCCGAAAACTCAGTCCTGACACTCTCTACTTTAAAAATAAAGTTCTTGCATAATCTGAAAAACAGGCTCCTGTTGAGTAAATTCTCCAAAGAAACCAGGAATAAGCTCTTTGGTTTTAATTCTTTATCGCTCTTACCGTTACTTCTGAAGAAACGATGCCTATCCGCATCATTAAGGCCATAGGCGACCGTAATAAGGTCCGGCTTCAGTTTTAATATATCCCTTTTTAGAAAAAGCAACCCCTGATAAGATGAATATCCTATAACTCCGGCATTAATCACTTCATATGCTTTATTTTTGCCGTAACTTTTATTAAGCATCTTCTCTAATTGGCAGGAATAGGTATCTTCATATTTAACGGCCCAGCCGAATGTAGGCGAGGCCCCCAGACAAACAATTCTAAATATATGGCCTGTCCCCTGCTGATATGCATATCTATTTACGCGCAAGCCAAGAGAATCTGTTTCTACTGGAAAATCCTGGAACATTGTTTGCAGGTTTGGCTTTTGTCTCCAAAAAAGCAAAGAATCCTCCTCAAGAACATTAACTATCTCTTCCAGAAGATCTTTTTTGCCAGGAACTAAATGCGCAGACACCTCTAGGATTACCAATAAAACACAAACAATAAAAATATTAATTATAATAAAAAATATTTTATGTTTCATACATACCTAAAAATCATATCTTAAATTCAATATGGTTGACGGTTTAAATGACAGAAGATAGTTCAATTCAATAGTATAATTCCTTAAACACATTTTTGAGCAATGGACAGGGCCCATCATGTTAAGCGCCTTGCCTATTTCTCCGTCCAAACATGAGTAGGATTCAGTGGATCCCTCTAATCTGTCGCAGGCCATAATTTCCCCCTCCGGCGTTATTCTCCAAATTAATAATCCCGCCCAACATTTAATACTACTCTGCCGGAAACCATTAAGCATATAACTTAACACCATGGGCGAATTCGCTATATACCTGTTGCCTCTTATTTTCTCAGCAAGAAGTATCTCAAAAACTTTTTTATATTCTTCGTTACTGGGCATATTTTCAAATAAAAATTCCCTATTATTCCTATACTCCAGGGGCTGAAAAGAAATCCTTAAATCCATTTTTTTTGCTTCATTTAGAATATCGCTGATGTGACCTGCATTCAATTTTGAAATAACGCAATTTAAACCTACTTTAATATTATTTTTTCTCAACAAATCCACAGCAGCAACAACTTCATCATAGGAACCGTTTTGCCGCTGGGCGTCATGAACCTCTTTCGGTCCATCAAAACTCATTCGCACAAAACCTATCTTGCTAAGCCCGTTTATCTTATCCTTAACTAAAGAACCGTTGGTCGATAGCTTGGTATATATACCCCGGTAAGAACAATAGTCTATTATATCTATAATATCATCACGCATTAGCGATTCGCCACCCGTAAATGCAATCGCCTTATTTCCACATCTAGATAATTCATCTATCACGAAAAATACCTCACTAGTATTTAACTCTTTTGTATTTTCTTTCCAAATACCGCAATATTGGCATCGGTAGTTACATCTATTAGTTAAAGACCAACTGACCAAAAGCGGGGCCTTGACTTTCATTATCCTTTTAGCTACAAGTGAAAATATAATGTTTAGTTTCTGAGTAAGTTTCATTCGCTGAAAACCTGGTTTATTATTTTACAAACATACCTTATCTCGCGATTACTCAACTGCGGATACACAGGAATTAAAAGCGTTGCCTTACTGATCCGACAAGTAATAGGATATTCTTCTTCCGCTAAAAATTCAGAGCATTTCTGCACCAAATTTGAATCCACATCGATTCCTTTTCTAAGCAATATTCTACTGGACATACAAGCATTGCCGCTTTTTAAAACTAAATAATAAAATATCGGCTTTAAACAGGACTTGACTTCCTGAGTAAATATCCCGGGTCTTAACCCGGAAATCAAAAGCTTGGCGTTGGCAATTCTTTTGTTTAACAATTTATCCAGATCACGTAATTTCTGAAGCCCTATATATGCCTGAAAATTGGAATACTTGCTTTCAAAAATCTTGAATTTATTTTTTGTTTTTTTCGCGATGCCCTTCAAATCTTTATTTAAAAAAGATGTGCCCAGTAAAATAGGATAAACAAATACGGAAAAGAAAAAAGGACAGGTTAATATGGCCTCTATAATCGTAAAATTTATTTTTTTGAATATGCCATAACAGCTGGGACGAGGCAATTTTTCAACCAGATTTCTTAGTTTTGCATATAAGAGGGGGTTATTCGTAGCTATCACACCTCCGCCAAAGGTATGAAACGGTTTTACCGACTCGAGGCTAAAAAACGAAAAATCACCGTAAGAACCCACTCTTCTTCCGCAATATTGCGCCCCTAATGCCTGAGCGCAATCTTCAATAACAAACAAATTATACTTACCGGCAATCTCTAATATTCGGTTCAACTCGCAGGAATTACCATAAAGATGAGTCGCAATTATTGCCTTTGTCCTTATAGTAATCTTCCCCTCGATAAGACCCACCTGCATATTACAGTCATCTTCATTTACGTCTACTAAGACCGGCTTGAGGCCACATTTTTCTATGGTTTCCCGAACAGCATAAAAAGTATACGCGGGCATAATTACCTCATCTCCTTTATCCAACTCTAAAGATTCAAGTATTAACCTTAAACCTAAGCGCCCAGAAGACAAAGCAATAGAAAATTCTACACCTATATACCTTGCGAATTCCGCTTCGAAATCTGAGATGTATCGGCCATTTACCAACTGGTTTCTTAAATACAATAAAAGAATGCCCCAAAGTTCCCCCGCTTTTACTATTACCCTATTATGAGGAATCTTATTAAAAGGCATTTCCTATTTCTCCTTACAGATATCTTCTACCTTAAGCGCAAATATGTCGCCGTCTTTAAATATCTTTTTTTCTTCCGGGATATTAGCCAACAATAATACCGGCCTATCTTTTATTAAATTCTTAATATAACCGTTGAAAGGATTGTAATAAATAAACTTCCCTGTCAAATAATCCGGCGAAAAATGTTTTTTGTTCACGACTAAATAAGTTACTTCGTATTTTCGGCAAAAATCGCATACTTTTTCGTAAGAATCCGAATAATAGGCTCCGAAAAAATCAAAAATCCTCTCTTTAATAAGCGGGTAAAAATCCGCAAAGTAAGGCTGAGAAACTTCATCATCCATCAAGACTTTTCTTTTTGCGAAAGTCGGAATATCATCCATTAAAAATGGCTCTCCGGCAATAAGCGCGTTTTTTGGCAATGTTTGCAAAAAAGCATATAGACTAGGATAAGGCGCTATTCTATAACGAGCTTTTAGTTTTGGAACAAAACAAAGCATAGTCAAAAAAATAAATCCGAGTAAGAACACCGACTTTCTGCGAACAGATTTAATACTGTTTATTATATCGCTTATATTTACCGCAACAAAAAAGATCAGGAATAAAGGCAGTGGGTATCTCAAGAACCTGGAAGGACCATATAAACGAAACATGACGATATTTGCAATTATAAACATAATAAAAGATATAAAAATAAAATACCATAATGAACAAGGCAAATTTGCTAACGCCTTTTTCCTGCGAAATAAGAACAGTAAAAAAGATACTACAGCCAGCCAAGCGACAGGATAATCCAAGGCTATCCCACTTTCCGCATTTGTCCAACGCCGGTAAAATGAAGCGAAAAAAAGCGGTTTTCTCCCCCAGGGATAAAACTCTTGCATATTTCTCATTTCCTTTAAGGACAACATCTTTATCTTACCATCGCCATACTCTATTATTAATGTAACTAAGACTATAAACAATACAGAAGCTAAAATTATTAAGTCTTTCTTTTTAATTATACCACTCCGTGAAAATTCAAATACTAGGCAAAATATGCATGTCAACAGGCAAATTATCAGTAAAGGCGGATAGAATAAAGCGAGCAAAACCAAAGATATCCCGGTTTTCAGAGAATCCTTCTTGAGAAAATAATAGATAAACATTATGCAAAAAAGTATACCGAAATCCTCTCCATTACCAGTGCTAAAAGCAGCGAAATCCTTTCTACTCCAAGCAAGAAAAATAAACATAAGGCCGGACAATAAACCGGCTGAACCATTCCTTAATGTCCTACCAATTAAATACATGTAAATTACCGAAAATAGGCAAAGAAAAAATGGCAGGATTTTCGTAAATTGAACCGGATCGTATATCTTGCTTATTAAATAATAGAAAGAATTAAGACCGATCGGGTTCCATTTCTTCAAATAATCCGTTACTATTAAATCATCCTTGAATAAATCCTTATCCCTATAGCGCTCATAGTGATAGATCTCCTGGCGCACATCATCATCTATTGCGAACTTATTCGTCAAAAGGGGAAACTGACAATACAAAGTAACTAAAAGCGAAAAGGCCGCAATTAAATATAAAAAGGAGTTATTTTTTTTCATTACCGGCATATAATAAATACTAAACGTTTCAGTGATTTAACGCGGTTCTTAACGAAAAATCGATTTTGCATTATAGATCGCTTCTAAATTAAACGAATATATATAATTTATTTCTATACGCGTATCGCACCAACAAGCGTCGCAATTATTCAGCGATAATTTCTTAAAAGCATTCCGAAAACCATCCTTAACGCAGTTTTGAGGCACAGTTTCATTTACCAGGTTTGCGCAAGGAAAAACATCGCCATTAGATTCTATCCGACAATAAATCCTGCCGGCTGAACAAAGCATCCTTTTGCAATATGGCCAACTTAAAAGGTATTCTAAACCAACGGGCGAATTTCCTAAATATTTATTTCCATCTTTCCTCTCCGATATAAGCCTTGATATAACCGCTCTGAATTTTTCCTTTTGGGGAAGAAGCTTTAGAATTTCTTCTTTTTCGCTAAAAGGATCGAATTCTACCACCGTAAAACTTACAATCAGCTTCTCTCTTTTAGCAAAATCAAGTATATAATCAACGGAGTCTATATTATTCTTGGTTAAAACGGTATGGAGCCTTGTGAAAATATCATTTTTTTTCGCCAATCTGATCGCTTCTAATACTTTCCGGTATGATCCACTGCAGCGCTGCATATCATGTATCTCTTCTTCTCCGTCGAAACTCAAGACAAGAGAATCTATACCTTTGATATCGTCAATTTTACCCCCTACGAGTAAGCCATTACTGGATATACCGGTTTTTATGCCTTTGCTCTTCGTATATCTTACTATCCTCCCGATATCCTCTCTGATAAGCGGCTCTCCCCCGGTATAACTGATACTCTGCGTACCCATCTCAGCAAGCTCATCGATAATAGAAAACAACTGCTGTGTATTAAGCTCATCTTTTTTATCTCTCCAAGAAGTGCAATAAAGACATTCGGAATTACACCTATTTGTAATTGACCAGCCAACCAGCAATGGAAATCTAATCCCAAAAATCCTTGCTAGCGATAAACAATAGAAAATATTAAATACCCTTCTAACCATAAATAATGTTTTAAATCAACTTTTTCAGGTTAAGGATGGAATCCGGTTTCCCTGAAAACAAACAATTCAGCTCCGTATAAGAAGCGCACCAACATTCATTACAAGTTAACGGCACAAGGCTATAGAATGCCTTCCTGAATCCTGCTTCCTGTATTTTAATCCCGGATGGCCTACCCTTAAAATCAGCGCAACCGTAAATTTCCCCGCTCGGCTCGATCCGGCAAATAACCAAAGCATTTACACAAGAAATTCTTATTAAAGAAGGCCAGTGGTATAAATGATGCAAACCAGACAACGAATTACCTATAAACCTGTTCTTACGCTTCTTTTCTATTAATTTAGCAATCACATTTCTATACTCCACAATAGAAGCTGCTATAGGATTGATTTTCTTGGTTTCTAAAAGGAATTTCTGTGCCGGCTGAAAGATCACTGCCGTATTCAGCTCTTCGGCTTTCCTTAAAACAAAACCGATACTTGATAGATTTAATTTTGATAATACTGTTGTAAACCGAACCTTTATATTGTTTTCCTTAGCGTATTTTACCGCATCCATAACCTCATAGTATGATCCCTCTCCCCTGACAGCATCGTGTATCTCTTGGGGACCGTCTAAACTTAAAGATAACCCGTCTATCCCTCTAAGACTCTTTATTCCCTGCCGAACCAGGGCGCCATTTGAGTTTACGCTTATACTTATCCCTTTCTTTCGGCAATAACCAAGCAGCTGAAGAAAATCTTCTCTTACCAAAGGCTCTCCCCCAGTAAAATGTATTTTTCTAGTGCCGCAATCGCACATTTCATCTATCGCGGAAATCGCTTCCCGGGTGCTTAATTCAACTGTTTTGTTATCGGAAACGCCGCAATACCTGCAGGAACGGTTGCATCTATAAGTAAGAGCCCAATTCACTATAGCTGGCCTCCTGGCTCCGAAGAATCTTGCGTTTATAAACGCGGATGCTAAATTTAACTTGTCGGCTATGTTCATAGTATTATAAATAATTAATGTCTCTTCCCGGATACCTCCGGCTCAATCACTTCGTAGACATTCTTGGCCATAACTCCGTAACCCGCCGCGGTGCAGTGGCTGTCATCGAGGAAGTAACGTTTCTTGCCTTCTTTCATAATTAACTCTCCGAAACCCTTGCCGTTTCTGACCAGCGGTAACGAATATTTTTCCGCTATCTTGCGCAAGACAGCATTAGCGTCAGGATAAGGATATGGATACTCCTGGAGAACCAGCTTGATGTTGTTTTTACGGCAAATCTCCGCTATTTTTTCTAAATCGTTTCTTAACCAATTATCTATGCGCTCATCGCTATAAATGTCTTTCATCTTTTTGAAGAATAAATAATAGTAAAAGAAGAAATTCTTATTATCCTTCAGATCCGGAGCCTCCTTTAGCTTCTTTTGCATCTCAGAAAGAATAGTCTTCGAATCCTTGTTAGTCCCGCCGTATATATCTTCCATAAACTCGGATACCTGGTATTGTAAAAGATAAGGATCCTGATGTTCTCCGGTATATTTCTTAAATAACTCCAGAAAGGATTTTTCGTCACCCAATCTCCTGAGGCATACTATCAAGTCATGGTTTTCGTCCGCAATATCCTCAAGAATGTGTTTATCGGGATCGATAGCATCCAGGAACGCGTAACGTTCCAGCTTACCTGAAATCTTATCTATTTCCTTGCCTACCCTCATCTCGAAGAGCTTTTGCCTTAAGTTAAGCGCGGCTATCTTGAATAATTTGTATACCCTGAGTCGATATACAAACTGCCTGGATTCCGAAATTATAGAACTATCCTGGCTAAAACCTATAAAGTTAAACCTATTGCTGGAGCCTACCAGTAAAACAATCAGCTTAGGCTTATACTTACGGATATTCCTAAGTAAATTTTCGAGGACCTGGGAAGAATTATATTCGCAGATACCCCCGTTTACGACTAGAACATTTGCGCCGGGATTACGCTTATCGAAGATATCCTGCAATTGACGGGGGTATGAATATTTAGGGTCAAGCTCGCCCCCGTATGTGAATGACTCACCCAAACATAAGATCGCATACTTGCTTTTTCCATCATTCAATCTTTCTATCATCTGCCGGTCCCGGCGAAGAAAGAAATAAAGACAACCGGAAACCCTCAAAATCATTTCAAGTATAAGTAAAATTACCAGTATGCCCAATACGACCGAAAAGCATTTCTTGATTATTCCTGCGGATTTCATCATTCCCTGCCTTTCTCTTTAAGTCCGAATCTGCAAAAGTATTTTTCCAGCGGCTCAATAACCTATTTTGTATCTATATCATATATCTCCGCCCACAGATAAAAAGAGATCAAACTAAAGATTTTCCAGCTGTGATCTTCTCTATTATCGTTATGCTCCCGAATCATCTTCTCGATATAGCTGCGACTAAAATATGTCCCGGTTAAAGACGAAGAAAACAGGATATCGTTTATCATCTTACGCCAACTACCCTTTATCCAAAGATTAAGAGGCAAAGTCAAACCCCGTTTCTTCCGGTTAATTACCCACGCAGGCAGCTTCCCTCTCATAGCCCTCCTGAGCATATATTTGTTTGTCAGGCCGTTTATCTTCAACTCCGTAGGCAACCCGGCACATAGCTCGACAAATCTGTAGTCCAAATACGGAAATCTCGCCGAGAGGCCGGATGCCGAATAGACCCCGTCCAATCTCTTAAGTAGAGTCTCCAATATTATCTTCTGGTCGGCGTATAAAAATTTCTCGAACAAGGCAACATCCCCGGCATTCCGATAATAATATTCATACACGCTTGAAGGAGACCTTGAATTCATCATCTCCAGCAAAGCAGGATGGATAAGTCCAATCTTATCCTGCTCGGAAAATATCTCTCTCCATTTAAAATGGGCAACCTCGGGAGGGAACTTTGAGCCGTAGAGAAATTTCTTCAGCCTGAAAAACAGATCTTCCGGAGTCCTGTCGCGCACCGGAATCCTCTTAGAGATACTTTCGGCCAGAAAATTCCTGAACCAGGATGGAAACGCCTTGTAGAAATACAAGGCTTTATCGGCCTTATCGGTATCCAAACCTCCTAAAATCTGTTCTACCCCGGTCCCGTCATAAACAATCTCAACCTTATCTCCGGCAAAACGCGAGAGAAAGAATTCGGCAACCATACACGGATAACCGGATAAATCATCATTGAATCTAGTTATTTCTCTAAGCTGATTTATATCGGTCCTCTCTGCCTCAAGGAACATATCTTTATGCCGCGTGGAAAACTTCTCGGCAACCAAAGAAGCATAATTCCTGTTTTCGTCAAAAACGCGCTCTTTCTCTTTAAATCCAATTGAAAACGTAAGGATCCCAGGGATATCCCTGGTAATGAAATATGTCAAAGCAGACGAATCAATCCCTCCGCTTAACAAGATACCTTTAACCCCATCCCCCTTTAATCTTAATTTTATGGAATCCTCCAGAAGATAAGAAAATTCTTCCTCGTAATAACGGATCGCTTTTTTCTTGCTTCTTGCGGGAATCGCATCCCAATATTGGACCTTTCTAAAACCATGCCTGCCGCAGCTTAGATACGAGCCGGGAGACAGCCTTTCAACTCCCCGGACAAGCGTTTTAGGAATAACCGAAAAACCGAAGGAAAAATAGTCATTCAAGGCCTGATAATCTATCTTTCTGGGGACAAACCCGCCGGCAAGCAAGGCCTTTATTTCAGAGGCAAATATCAGGACGTCGCCCGATTGGTAAAAATATATAGGCTTTATCCCGAGATGGTCTCTGGCTAATATTAGCTCATTTGCATACTTATCAAATATGCATAACGCAAATATGCCGTTAAATTTATTAAAACAACCCGGTCCCCAACGGATATAGCTATTCCGGATGACTTCGGAATCAGAACCCGTCTCAAAAACGAATCCATCGGCTTCCAGTATATCCTTAAGCTCCCGCCAATTATATATCTCTGCGTCACAAACCACTGTAATTCTTTCGGAACTACCTATAGCGGATTGGTCATTTTTAGCGCCGGGACCGGAGAACCCTGGGCCGATATAAGCGACGGAAAAATTCTTATCTCCGAAAAATCCCCCTTCCCCGGAGCCCCTGTGTGAGATAGTTTTCAACATCACCTGCAGAGTCTCTTTGTCAACTCCTCTACCCTCAAAATTTAAACATCCGACGAATCCGCTCATTATCTTTTCCTGAAATTTATTATTTTTCTAATCGACGGCATGCCATTGAGCTTAAGCTGCATAAGATAATTCAATTCTAGAGCTCCGCAAAATCCGCAACCGCCGCAGCGGACATAAGGAAGCAGACTTAAGGCATTCCCGATACCCAAGGAGATACAATTGGGTAATTCCATGTGATAATCTATCCTATCGCAGGGATATAATGTTCCATCAGTATCGATGATACAAAAGATACGTCCGGCCCAACATTTCAATTTTGCATAGTGGGGCCAGCTGCATATATGTTTTAGTCCCGCCAAAGAATTACGAATATATCTATTACCTGACTTTTTTTTAACAATCAAACTGGCTATAGCCGAACGGAACTCTTCTGGCGATGGAGCAATATCTGTGATGTCTTTTATTCCACGATAGATTTGCTTTAAAGGCTGAAAGGCAGCGATAGCTCCGTATTTCTCTGACAAGGCTAGAATATGATCCAAAGAATTAACATTGAATCTCGTTAATGTACAAGCGAAACCAAAATTGACCTTGTTCTTAAATGCAGCCTCTGCGGCCTCTATTACCCTCCTGTAGGAACCAGCCCCTCTGACATAATCATGGATTTCTTCAGGACCATCAAGGCTGAGTTTAAGGAAATCGATCTTTTTGACGACCCCGATTTTCTCCGGGACTACCGAACCGTTGGAGTTCATCTCGGGATAAATCCCGTTTTTCCAACAACAATCGATAATCTCGGCGATATCGGCTCTTAGTAACGGCTCACCTCCGCTGATCGAAATCCTCTTGGTCCCCAGAGATGCAAGCTCTTTTATTAACCTAAGGATATCTCCGGTTCCAAGCTCGCTTTTCTCGGAATTCCAAAGGTTGCAATATTTACATTGCAAGGTACAACGATTCGTCACCTGCAGGCGCACGGCAAGAGGAATCCGCTTACCTAAGAATCTTGCTTTTAACATTGAAACTAAAGATTCAAGTTTATCCTGTAATTTCATCTCCGACTCCCCAATACACGCCCCCCGACAGATTTATCCCGGGTATTATTTTTTATCCAAAACACAATGAATACCGCTACGGTAAACAAGCTTATAAGAAGGCCTAAATAGAAATCCTTCGGGATATACCTCAGTCTAATCCTGTATTTTCCCGCTTCACTGAACTTAACCGCTAAGAGGCCACCGTACTCCTGGAGAATCCCTGTATCCGTCCTCCAATTACTGTTGTAGTTTTGATTAATTACCAATGTATCGGGATTCTTGAGCTCAACGCTAAACTCCATAATATTAGGACTAAAGTAAATTTGGGACGCTTCATTGGTTTTATCCAAAAAGAAAAATTCCCCCTTATATTTAGGGTTACTCTCGCCTTTACTTACCAAATCAACCAGTGAAAAGCGACCCTTCGGTAAACATTCATATCCCTTTACGAAAAACGTTTTCTCCCTTCCCATTTTCTCGCCTAAAGGCAAAAAGTATCTAGGGATAGCGTTCTCCTTAAGCCTCAAGTTGCCGTTCCAATTAAAATCTGTTACGCCCAGATTCTGCCCCAAAAGCAGCCAAAATGGCTGATAATCACGCAAATCGTGTATATCGAAGAAACCCGGACGCTCACGCCTGACAAGTGCGTCCTCTATTTTTACCTGAAAGAAATCACTATATATTTTTAATTTAGGCTTATATTCATATACCATCTTTTTGAATACCGCCTGATTTTGAATATAAATATTGCCTACGCTGATTATGGCCAGCAAAATAGCGAAGAGGTAGAGCTTGCGACGCTTTTCAACTATAAGAAAGAATCTTCCTGCAATAATGGAGATAAAAAACGGTATAAAGAAACAGAAATATTTATCCAGTCTCCAAATACCATGGACCACGGGGTGAATATGCCAAATAATCTTAAAAATATCAATCGGACTATTTTTCCCAAAAGCGATTAAAGTAAATACGACTAACAATATCAAGTAACGCAGGTTTTCCTTAAAATAAAGGAGGATTGAAAAAAAGGCAATAATAACGGGCAAATAACCAAGATGCATTGAAGAATAACCTAAGTAACCAGTAAATAACCCCCTCCAGAGCCGATCCATATTCAAAGATGCATGAAAAGCATCTGTAGCGGCAGAAACCTTGGAATATATATCTTCATATGGCAAATGGATGCATTCTGCTCTCAATGAATATAGATTATACATAGGTATTATTTTCACGGCGGACAATAAGATACTTAAACCTAAGACAATCAAGAGAACGACCGGAATTAAAGGATTAATTTTAATTTTTGGCTTGCTACTTATACTTATAGAATCCAAAGAAGCACTCATAAACAAGAATAACAGAACAACGATCAATGATAACCCGCTATTCATTATGTAAAATGATAAAATCAGGCAAGAAAATAAAAGACAATTCCTGTCATCCGCCGATTTCTTAAAGAAAGCGAGCAGCCAAGGAAGAAAATAATAATATATGTACTGATGGATATTCCCATCTACAACTTCATAAGCACCCCAATTGCAGAATATGAAAGTAAGGCTGGAAAAAACCGCTCCTAATAAATTAAATTTCAATACACTTTTTGTTAGGTAAAACATACCTAACGCGCCCAGAAGGAAAGTCAAAAAAACTGCAATCCTTAAGCCTGATACTTCCCCGAAGGGCAATATAAATAATAAAAATGGATTAAAGGTATAATCCCACGGATGGGATATATAAGGATATCCGCCGCTCAAATAAGGGGTATTCAGGGGCAGTTGAAAATACTCGACAATCGATTTCCGTGTCAAACCGGCGTAGAAATATTCCCCGAACCAATCATCCTCACTGATGACCGTGTTCCCGAGATCCTTTATTACCGGATAATAGAATAATGAGGCAAAAAGAAGAACTAAAATAACGGCCAGGATTATGCCTATCTTTTTATGTTTAATAGAATTATCCGCCATTTCTTCTTATCCTCCATCCTAAAAACCAAAATCCGCCATAAATCAGGAACTTCTTTTAAGATAAGACAAAACCATCCTTGTTCCAACTATTATATACCGGAATAACTCATCCAGCGACTTTGTTTCAAAGATAATCCTGAGTATCTGGGAAGGCCTGAGATAAAAACTCATATACCCTTTTTTCACGCAAGCGAATAACTCTTCATTGGTCAAACCGGTCCAGGGCGCAGGAAACGGAGCGCACGATTTTCCGTTTCTGCCGGATATATATTCGCTCCAATAATCCTTGTTTGTTTTCTTTTTTAATAATTCGTTTAGATCCGAACCAGGTTTGGCGATTGTTTTACAAATCTGGATGAAATCCAGCTTAAGTTCCTTACTGAATTCAATCGTCTTTTTTATCGTCTCCCTCGTCTCTCCGGGGCCGCCGAACATAAAAAAACCCAAGGTCCTGATCTTATGCTTATGGGTCAGGGCAATAGCCTCCCTAATCTTTGCCAGGGTGATTCCTTTATTGATCGACTTTAGGATCTCCTGGCTGGCCGATTCGATTCCATAATATATTCTGCGGCACCCGGCCTGATAGGCCATACCAAGTAACTCATCATCAACCAAATCCACCCTAGTCCTACAGGACCATTCTACCGGTATCTTCCTTTTGATTATTTGGCTAAGAATCTCCAAATCCCGCTTACGATTGTAAAAAAAAGTCGCGTCGAATATATCTATCTCTCTAATCCTGTATTTCCCGGCACATTCTTCGATTTCATCCACGACCCTGCCGGCCGATCTTTCAGAATACGGAAGGCAATTTATCGCGCAGAAACTGCATTTATAAGGGCATCCCTTAGCGGTTACCATTATAGTAAAATTTTTCCTCTGGGAAGGAAAAGAATAGTATTTCTCGTTGGAAAGCAAATGCCGCGCAGGAAAAGGAAAACTATCAAAATCTACCGGCTTTAAAGCAACAGGAGTTATCCTGATTTCATTATCTTGCTTATAGGCTATCCCTTCTATTCCGCTTAAATCCTTATTATTTTGCAACGCCTCAGTTAATTTCGGCAAAGACTCAATTCCCTCTCCAATAATCCCATAGTCTATCTCTTTGTAGGCCATTGTCTCTCTGATATAAAAAGACAGGTTTGGCCCTCCCGTAAAAACAGGTATATTCAGTTTATGTTTTAAGTAAGTAATGCATTCTAATGCATCATGAAAATGATAACTTTCTGCCCTAAAACCGAGAAGATCTGGTTTAAAAGTTTTTAGCTTAAGCAACAATTCTTCCTTGGAAAGATTCAGCGCTCTTGCATCTAACAGGATAACCTCATGCCCATATTTTTCCAGAATAGCAGCTACATACGCCAATATAATTGGCGGCGCAAAACAAAATTCTTCGTTTACAATCTTCAGATTTTCAGAGAAATCTTTATGGGTATATTTTGGAAAAACTAAGGCGATTCTCATAATAGCCTCTAATGAAGCAAATAATGAAGGCGGCTTTTATCGCCCTTATTCAAATACTCATCGATCATTATTCTGTAGTCTAAAATTTTCTCTTTATAAAAATCCATAAAGGCTTTTCTATATTTATCCAATCCGTATATGGGAATATAATATCCGTTTGCAAAGATATGAAATAACGTGAACTGGAAACACCTAATCTGCATTTTCCGGTCGAATTTAGTGCCTTTGATATTTTCGGAGGGCAAAATATTCATTTGGTATAACGCTTTACCTGTAGTCACTCCAGGGGTTTCGGCCCCGGAAATATCCTCTCCGAACAACTCTTTAAACCCAAGTTTATCGGCCCATTCAATGTTATTGGGATAATCAAAATCAAAAACCGGAGTAACATACTTAACTCCGTAAGAAAGGTAAAGATTTCTTAACTCATCGATCACCTCTTCCATCTGATCCGGAAAAATACCAAGCATATTTTTGTTCGCTCCATCACAGGCATATCCGATATCCTGATCCAAACAATAAATCAAACTACGTAAATGTAAAGTAAGTTTGCAGGGACCACAGGTAAGAAGGAAAAACCCGTATTTTTTTGCATAGTAAAGATACCTGGAATAAGAGATATTCTTGCATAGTCTATCCACATCCAGAATAGAATGGATAAACTTTTCTTGGCCGAACTTCTCCTTCAATTTCTGAGCATTGAGCACTGAATGCTCTGCCGAAGATATTCCAAAACGCTTATAAGTCAATAAATGTACTTTCTGGAATTTTTCTGCCACCAAAGCGGCAGCACACGTCGAATCTGTCCCGCCTGAATATAAAACAGCTATCTCTTCTGTATTCTTCATTTATTTTTCTTAAGGGAACTTATAATGGTCTTAAGAATGAAAAAATATGCCATATAAACACCTTGCAATATCCAACCAAGGATATCGCAATAAATAACCCTAAGCCTCCATGGCAGCATCATGCCTAAGAGACAAATAAGAAAAACGAAGGCAAACTTCATTTATTGAATTAATTTACTATGAGGAGGGACAAAAATTATCCCTCTTGCCGGTATAAAAAATAGTAAAAACAGAAGGAGCTCTTTCTGTTTAGAATAAAGCATATATGGCAGGTAAAACTGACTGATTCCCGGTTAAGGATATGAACAAACCTAAGAAAGCTAAGATTGCCAAGAGAGGTAAAAGCCACCATTTTTTATTTAGCTTTATGAGTAAAAATAGGGCTTTTAATAATTCCAGATTCGAGCTAAATTTCGGCTTCTTGTTTTGCATATAAATATTATACTTACCTACTTTTTCCTGTCAAGATATCTACCGGTCTACATAAGCGATAGACCGAGTATCAATTAAGCTTATCAAACACACTTTTTGTTTTTTAGAAACTTATACTTTAAAAGAACGGGAATTTGATAAAGATACTCTATAATAGTATTTGTTCTTAACTTGCTCTTTCCTTTGGCCCTATTCACAAAAACGTAGGGAATCTCTTTAAACTTATTAACCCGGGCTTTAACGAATATTTCCAAACCTATTTTAAAACCCGAGGATGTAAAAACCATACCTTCCAACGCTCTTCTTTTTATACCCAAGAAACCAGAGGTATTATCTCTTACGCTGCTGACTATTCTGCCTAAAAAACAGGCCAAACGTGAGATTATCTTACGCGATAACGGAAAATTTCTTGTTCCTCCACCACGAATATAGCGGCTCCCAATTACCAAATCATAACCTTCTTTAAGATTCTTGACAAAAAGCGGGATTAGTTCCGGAGGATGGCTGCCGTCTCCATCCATAATTACGATAATATCCCCCCTTGCTTCCTTTATTCCGTCCAGCACCGAAAGGGAAAGGCTTTTTATGCCTGCGATACGCCTAATGACTCTACCTTTTTTTTCTAAAACTCTTTTCGCAATATTGACGGTGTCATCGGAAGAATTATCGTCGATAACCAATATTTCGTATCTTATACTGCCCTGAGCATCCAAAGCAGATATAGCGCGCTCTAACAAACCCTGGATATTATCTGCTTCCAAATATGTAGGAATAATAATAGACACTAATCCTTCTTCAAACATAAATTTTATAATTAACCTCGCTTAATTCTAGCGCGACTAACGCTATCCTATAATTACCTGGGTTGACTCCGCTGTTATCAAAATAAAGTATATACAAAGGGAGCGACAACGCTAGTTTGCGACAAAGATATTAAAATACTTAAAAGAAATAATATAATTATTACCGGAGCCAGCCACCATTTTTTTCGGATACGCAAAAAATCCCAGAATTCCCGTAAAATTGAGGCCTTACCCATAATTTTCCATCCTTTTTAGAATTGCCTTTGATAACCATCTGGATTATCGATTTCCTCTTTCTTTTTCCAGTATGATTCCTTTTTCTTTTCAATAACCCTATCCAACAAATCCATCTTGAATAACTTCATTACAAGGCCTATTGGGGTAAAAAGCGTATAGAATAATACAATTAAAATTATCCGGGTATTTACCCAACCCAATAAAAATGCCATCTTCATCCAAAATACATAAATGGGTTTTAAAATAAGCGGCCGGAGAAAAGCTAAAACGAAGAAAACAAAAGACACAAAGAAAATAGATAGAGGATTATATCTGTTCCCGAGAAGAACGATTATGGCAATAACAAGAAAAACCATCCCCATAGTTATACCGAATCTCTTCATATCCTCAATCGGGCTCAAATGCTTCCTGCCGATTCTCGCCATTATTAACCGCCTCCTGCTCTTTTTTATCCAATAAAAACCTTCCCATCACAAGATTATCCATTTCCGTCCGCATAAAACACCTAAAGGCATCTTCCGGGCTGCAGACAAGCGGCTCACCCCTTATATTAAACGAAGTATTGATTATTACAGGACAACCAGTTTTTCTATAGAATTGATTTATTGTATCATAATACAGTGGATTATCTTCCTTTTTTATAGTCTGGATTCTCGCTGAATAATCTACATGCGTAACTGCGGGTATCAACGAACGAATAACCTTCATTTTATCCAATCCTCTTAGCCCCTCTGATAGAGATTTATTTTCTATCCGCTTATCGCTCCTTAAAGAAGCAGCTAAAAGCATATAAGGGCTTTCAATACCTAATTCAAACCACTCGCTAGCTTTATCATTTAAAACCGTAGGAGCAAAAGGCCGGAATGACTCGCGGTATTTTATTTTCAGGTTCAATTTCAACTGCATATCGGGATTGCGCGCATCGCCGATTATGCTCCTGGCGCCTAAACCACGAGGCCCAAACTCCAAACGCCCCTGAAACCATCCTATAATTTTGCCCTGAATGATTAAGCCGGAAACAACTTCAGGTATCTCTGAAAAGGGCAATTTTTTGTAAGACGCGCCTGCTTTCTTAAGAAAACTTTCTATTTCGTTATCGCTATAAGATGGCCCAAATAGAGAGTTATCCTGCCTGCCAGAGTTTTTATCCGGCTCCCTTTTGTTGCCTAAATACTTATGCCAAACCCAAAACGCTGCGCCTAAAGCGCCGCCGGCATCTCCGCTTGCCGGTTGTATCCATATCTCTTTAAAAGGGCTTTCGCGCAGGATTCGGCCGTTACCAACGCAATTCAACGCCACTCCTCCGGCAAGACAAAGATTATTCTGTTTTGTAACCTCATGCACATAAGAAGCCATCCTCAACATAATTTCTTCGGTAACCTTCTGGATAGAAGCGGCAATATCCATGTCTTTTTCCCTGATTCCGGTCTCCGGTTTCCTCGGCGGCCCGCCAAATAATCTCTCAAATCTCCAATTAGTCATCTTTACACCGTTACAAAAACCAAAATATTTCATATCTAATTTAAAAGAACCGTCTTTTTTAAGATCAATCAAATTATCTAAAATTAAACCGGAGTACTTCGGTTCACCGTAAGGAGCCAATCCCATAAGTTTATACTCGCCCGAATTAACCTTAAAACCGGCATAATACGTGAAAGCGGAATACAACAACCCCAAAGAGTGAGGAAATTTAAGATAATAATTTAATTCCAAATCGTTTTCTTTGCCTACCCCAAAACTTGTTGTTTCCCATTCCCCCACTCCGTCTATAGTCAAAAAAGCTGCCTCTTTAAACGGCGAGGGGTAGAAGGCGCTGGCGGCGTGCGAACGGTGATGTTCGGAAAACAAGATTTCTCCCTCGAAATCCAGCTCTTTCCGAATGATATCCGGAATCCAAAGCTTCTGTTTCAGCCACAAAGGTATGGCCTGAATAAATTGCCTGACCCCTGATGGCGCATACATAAGATACGTTTCCAGAATCCGCTCAAATTTTATAAAGGGCTTATCATAAAACACGACATAGTCCAGATCTTTTGGTTTTATATCCGCTGCTTTCAAACACCAGTTTATAGAATTTATGGGAAAACTGGAATCGTGTTTCTTGCGCGTAAAGCGCTCTTCTTCAACGGCACCAATAATTTTGCCGTCTTGTAAAAGACACGCTGCGCTATCGTGATAAAAACAGGCTAAGCCCAGAATATTCATTTTTATCTCTTAGATATCAATTTATCCATTATGTAGAAAATAAAGGCTACCTCCTCTGCTTTGCCTATGCCTAGAAATTAACAGAAGAATTATACTTGCCAGACAATTAAAAAGTTTACTGATATTATAGTGCGATTTTCCACGATACCTCTTCTTAAAACAAATGGGAAATTCAAGAAAATTGCATCTTTTATTGAAAAATAAAGGGAGAAATCTATGATAACCACGATTCAAATTATAATTAACTGGAAAAACATTTTTTTTAAATACCCTGTAAGGCGTGGCTATATCTCTAAATTTTGTTTGGAAAATAAGGTTGACAATCGAATTACCTAAACAAGAAGATATCCTGACTATAGCGCCATCCTTCCTGACAACTCTCCAACCAAGCACAGCGTCAAAGCCTTCATCAAGCTTAGCTAGCATATCTTTTATATATACAGGATCGCATTGAAGATCACCATCCATAGTTATAATTATATCATTCTTGGCCATCTGAAACCCTTTTGAAATCGCTGACGTCTGCCCGGATCTTTCGCTAAGCCTGCAATAACAAATATGCCTGTCTCGTGCAGAGAGAGCGCTTATCACTTCTTTGGTATTATCAGAGCTAAAATCATCGATAAATATCAATTCATAGCCAATGCGTAATTTTTCCAATTCCGTACTTAAACTTTCATACAAATAATCTATATTCTCCGCTTCATTATTAACCGGGATAATCACAGAAATGCCACATTGTTTTTCATAGCTAAATTTATTTTTTAACATATCACAAAAATATTAAACATCTGAATAATCATATGATAAAATTATTGGAGACCAAATACACGCGGTTATGGTTTTATGAAGCGGTTTTATACCGTAAAATTTCAACCCCTTCAAAACTAAATTCTTTTTTCTCGACAAAAACATAATTACTCTGTAAATATTCCGTAAACATCTGGTAATTTCTTAAACCGGGCCAATATTTAGAAACAATCACCCAAAGATCGGATTTCTTATCGGCATTATCCCTGATAAAATCTCCAACACCATTAAGCCCAATTCCTGTAACAAGATTTCTTCCGTCATAAAACTCTTTTCGCCAGACTCCATTAACCAACCTTACCTTACCGTTAATTCCATTACCGATGGATGAAAAATCCCCGGAAAAACTCTTATAATATAACCAAAAAGGAGTGATCTGCGCCGAAGGAATAATTATAACCCTATCCGAACCCTTTATATATTTTCCAACATAGGCGGCTGCTTCTCTCCACGAAGAATAATCCGGCGGATGATAGTAAAAATTTAAATGGAAATAACTGCTTAAAATAATCCCTATAAGCACAATCAACAAGGTGACTTTCGATGATAAAAAAGCCATGCCTCTTGCAATAATCAAGTAATAAGCAGGCAAAGCAAATATCATATACTTGGGAGAAAAACAGTTAAAACCGAATAATTGCAGATAAATCAAGGCAAAAAACGGGATCCAAAACCATCCAAGACAATAAATGGCACTCTTTCTTTTATTCCGAAAACTCGCAAAAACACCATAAATATAGAAAGCAAGGAAAAGTATACCGATAACGAACGATAAAAAAACTACGGAAGAACCTGCCTGATGGGCTGTCGCCCCCTGCGCAACATACCCTCCACCGGAACTGAATACATTAAACAACTCCCAAACTCTTTGTATGTTCACTCCCGGTAGTCCAGCTGCAGATAAATCCTGGAGCACATAGACTCTGAATTTATATAGCAAGAAAATCAGGGCAAAAATCGGAATAAAAACCAGGGATAACGTGATCTTCCATCTTTTTTCGCCGACATGGAGAAATTTAAAGATAATGGCCATTTGAAACAAAAACAATAGGATAGCTATGGGATTGGTCAAAACCGCTAAAACAGTGAAAATGAAATAAATGCAGAAACCGAATAAACGGCCCCGTTTAACCGCCAGGATATAGCTTAAGCTGGAAATTATACATAAGAAAACCAGTAAAGAATAATTCCTTGCCTGCTGCGACCAGGCAATATGATAATAAGAGACAGCCAGCAAAAAGGCGGCAATAATTCCGGTTTTTTTCTCAAACAGTTCTTTACCCAAATAATATATGAACAAAACGGAAAGAAAACCGAAGATTACCGAAGGCAGCCTGGAAAAAAACTCTCCTATGCCAAAAATATGCGTCCAGATTTGAAGAAAAATGAAGTACAGCGGCCTGATTAAATAGTGGTCATTGAAAATTGCGCCGATATGGTTAACTGAAAACTGCAGGCTACAGGCTTCATCATACCAAAAACTCTTCTGGCTCAAAGTATACAAGCGCAAAAACAGAGCAAAAAATAAAATCAGGGAAATCAACAAGAATATTTTAAGGGAGCCCCTGCCTTTACCAAATTCTTTTCCCATATCCGCGGATTTCTCCCTTATGCCGTATACTCAAACGTGGCTACTTTTAGAATATAGACATGCTATTAACCACAAAAGAATTCTTGATTTTTCATGGATTTGCCAGACAATATTATATCATTTTAAAGCCCAAACTCAAGCCTTGCTTAAACACAAATAAGTAAATCTTGACGTTTTAACCTAAAAGGAAGTATAATTAAACAAGTGTCAGACATAATATTATTTTTTACTTTCATCCGCCCCTTCATATCCTCTCTTGCTTTTCCATATGCTAATTTTATCTTTTCCGCATTTTTATTTATGCTTCTTTTGGCTTGGCTGTTGCGAAACTCTAAAACTTTAAGGTTAACCAAATATCTGGCATTACCATTATCTGTATTTATATTGTCAATCGCCATTTCTTTAATATTATCGCAGGATAAGTCAATAAGCATAGGGGAATCCTATAAATACGCAACCGGAATATTGCTTTTTCTCGTAGGAGCGTCATTTTCTTGCAAATACAGAAACCGCGCGATTTTCTGGCTGGTTGCTTCCGGATTAATTATCAGTCTTCTGTCTATTTACCAATATATCTTAGGCTTCCAGCACCTCACAAGCTATATCGCTGAACAAAATATTTCCAGCTCTTTCATCCTGGATTATATCGCTCAAAAACGCACATTTTTCCCTTTCGTCACCCCCAATGCCTTGGGAGGATACTTAGCCATGGTCTTACCCCTTACCCTAACCATCGGCCCTTTAATCTGGCTAGCTATCCCGTTATCAATGGCTTTATTTCTCACTAAGTCATTAGGCGCTCTGATAAGCTTGTTGGGAGGATTATTAATATTCTTTTATATGCGGGGAGGGATTAAAAAAAGAAGGCTCTTTGTCCTTTTGGCGGTATTAACGATTATTATATCAATATTTATTACCCGAAGCGCAATCGAAAAGAAACAGTTTACTCCAACCTTTTCAGCGCTAACCAGGTGGGATTACTGGATGGAGACAATAAAAATCATCGAAAAACATCCGCTCAACGGAGTAGGAATCGGAAATTTCAATCTTCCATCTTCCAGATACACCCATAACTCTTATTTACAAATCCTAGCAGAGACTGGTATTCTGGGGTTAGCTTCATTTTTATGGCTGGTTATTTCTGTTTTAAGGAGGGGCTTTAAAAAAATTAAAGATTCAGGAGACAAGCAGCTTGCCGGATTACTCTCATTGTGCTGCATTTTCTTATTCCACAATGCTGTCGATTTCTCGTTCTTCCTACCGGAAATAAACACAATCTGGTGGCTAGCCTTGGGAATATTATCTTCATATCTAAGCGCGGACCAGCCTGATAAGCTTATTTCTTTTTCTTAAAGCGCGCGCAAAATATTTCCTATCCGAAATGAATATTTTAATTACCTTTGGCCGAAACAGAAAAACATACCCCCATAGACATAAATCATAAAGAACTATCGGAACAATATTCAGAATGAATCTGGAAAATCTCTCGTTCTTGAGCATAACAATATACCGATTCTTGATTAAATCGCTAAATAACCGGTCGCTTAGATACCTGACAGCCATTGGCTTATTTAATCCGCTTTCGGGGCGAAAAGATCCGCCGCGAGCATGATAAGCTATTGCTTCAGGAATATAATAAGACTTCCACCCGCGCCTGCTTGAACGCCAAGATACATCTAGATCCTCGTAAAACATGCGTAAATCGGTATCCAGGTAATCCTTCCCCTCTTTAATCGACTCAAGCATCTTCCTGCGGTAGAATGCGGCACAACCGCTTGCGCCAAAAATAAAACCCGCTTCTGCAAATTTTCCCGTATCCGACAAAGCATAGCCTCTTTCTTTTGCCGTTCTATAATTAGTCAAAAATAACCCTGCGCTATCCAATGTTTTTTTGTCTTTTCGCAATATTTTGCCGCTAACCATACCTATATTATCATTAAAAAAACCTTTCAAGGCGTTATGAATGAAATCCTTAGCCAAAGAAACATCATCATTAAGACACAATATGAATTCTCCGCCGCTCAATTCTATTCCCTTATTCAAAGAGGCGCAATAATACAAATTAACTTCGCTAGGATATATTTGCGCCCAAGAGTATCTTTCTTTTATCCTTCTAAAAAAATCAGGATTGAGGGAATTATCGATAATTATCGCTTCCCTGAAATCCTGTCTTTGAGGTTCCAAAGAATCAAGGCAATCTGACAAATAATTGCCTACGCCACAGGTAACTATGACTACACTGACAAGCGTGTTTGTATTCTCTGCCATCTTAAAATGAAATGCTACAGATTAAAATTCGGGTGGTTTTTACGTATACGATTTTCTGCTGACTTTATAACTAGATTTTTGCGCGAGCCTGATACTCTTCTTCCAAGGTTTAACGCCAACTCCAGGCCGGGTCGGCCTTTCAGCCTTCTGCCAAACTTTTGGTTGATCTTTTCTTTTAAGCCAACGCATAGGATTATCCCGAAAATCCCTACGCGGCTTCTCCTCTTGCGGCATTCCGGCTAATCCTTTGCGTTTCATATAGCTATTCGTGCGCCTGCCGCCCTTATAGGCGCCGGGCTTTCTAAAAACCGGAGCAAACCAAGTCTTATCCGGCCCTGTCTCTTCCTTGGAACACCGTCGGACAAGCGCCTTAATTTCTAACCGTTTGCTCACTTTCAACTTATGCGCCTCTTGCGCTTCTTCTTTGGAGCGCGCGGAATTTACATTAAGAGCTCGCCCCATAAATTCTTTACCGTTAAGCGCGGATATCGCGGCACTCGCCTGTCCGTCATCAGGCATATCCACAAAACCAAACCCTCTGGATTTAGGAGCTTTTTTTTGTTTCTCCATCACAATCACCGCGGAAAGAACACTCCCAAAACCCTCAAAGAGCTTTTTTACATCGGCTTCTGTAGCGTCAAATGGCAAATTTCCTACAAAAATGTTCATCTTGATTTATCCTATTTCTTTCTAGATTTTTTCTTGAATTTAACTGCCGAACATAATACGTCTGCTAAAGGGGCTAATTTTCCATTTTCATATGGAAATTCTTTGCAGTGGCGCGGTTTCAAATTATAATCGACTTTATGAATAGCGCATAACCCCTCAGGGGTTAAAAAAGAACAACGTTCATCTTCAACGCTCGTGCCAACCCGATAACCGGAAGGGTAGTCATCATCTTTCTCAAGATGAAAAAAGTCTCCCCCTTTTAATCCCAGAGATAATATTTTCTTAGCTTCTTCCAGATCCACCCAAGCCCCAAAGTCACAGCAAGCGTGTTGTTGACTGCATTTCACGCAATCAATTTTCTTAATTTTTCTTTTTGGCTTCATTTTAGCTGTTTGTTTAAGACTTCCCTGCACTTCAAACACACAATCATTCTTTTTCTTTCTTCTTTTACGAGCGTAAATACCGTTACCAGGTAATTATGCGCTAATCTCTCCCCGCATCTCATACAGCTATTCATTTTAATTACTCCTTATAAGTGAAAAAATAGGGTTCAGCACTGTTAATGCCGAACCCTATTCGTTTTTTTAGGCTATAACTTGACGACCTTAGTCGCCTGTTCACCTTTAGGTCCTTGTTCGATTTCAAACTCGACTTGCTGACCTTCAGCTAAAGATTTGTATCCTTCACCCTGAATAGATGAATGATGCACAAACACATCCTTACCATTCTCCGGCGTGATAAAACCATAACCTTTTTGATCGCTGAACCACTTTACTGATCCTTTTACCATTGCTTGTTACCTCCTTTTCTTATAATTATAGTAAAATCTTTCAGAAATCCGCCTCACTTTCATCTGATAGATTCTACTAACTCTAACCGGACAAACAATGACAGCGATAAAAAAACCGCAAGGTTAGTTTCCTAATCCTCACGGCCTAAGACTTCTAATCTTTACTACAAAACTATGGTAGCACATTTTTGCAATAAGTCAACAAGAATAAATAAAATTGTTGGGAATGACTCCATCGTCGAGAACCGAGGAAATAGAAATTGGGGTCCCACTCCGGTTTGCCGAGGTGGAACCTCTCACTATTGCTAGTATGTATTATATCGGATTTATGGCCAATAAGAAGGGAAATTTCGTCTTTAGAGAGGTTTTCCCTCGCAAAAAATGTCTTATTTGTCCGGTTATTTTTGTCTCTAATTTCCCTAACTCTTTGATTTATTAGGAGATAGGTTTGTCCACCCTTATTTGTCCGGACATTGGTGTTAGAGACATATCACTTGCTGATTTAAAAGAGCACTTAAATATGGTTCTTAGCTCTCTAAAGCACCTGGGCTTCATTGGCCCCGCGCCTTAACTAAATGCCAAACTAAACGCCAAGAAACCACCAAAAATCAGCCCTAAAAAAGTGAGAATTTTTGAAGGGAATTTGGCGATTTTATGGCTTTTTGCTCCCAGCGGGGTACAGAAATTATGAGACCTGTCAAATAACGAGTGAAACTATGTCCTAACCGGTAGCAAAACATAAGGTTAATTACTAATTTCATCCATTAACTTTTCAAAGGAGAAAACCAATGGACTTCACTAAATCTTATACCATAAACGGCACCCTTTTCCAAGAGTTTTTGGGACTCTTGGGGAAGATGACACATTCTAATCTTATCCGCCAAATTGAATACATGAAAGTTGAAAACGAAATCCTGCGCTCTAAGCTACCTAAAAGGATTACCACTACTACATCTGAAAAACGTAGGCTCATCAAATATGGCCTGCCTTTGCGCGGACAGATCAAAAGTATTATATCTATAGTAAGTTACTCTACTTTCCGCAGATGGGCAGCAGAAGGCGTGACTAGTAAACAGCTCAAACGTGGCAGACCCAGGAAAACTATGCAGGAGATCGTTGATCTCATTGTCCGCATGGCCAAAGAGAATAAACTATGGGGCTATGGTAGGATCTTGGCTGAGTTAAAGAAGCTCAATATCTCAAGGCTATCCCGGAGCGCCATAAAGTTAATCCTGCTTAGAAACGGCATTGAGCCATCTCCTAAACGCAAGGAAGATTCCTGGGACGCATTCATCAAAAGACACTTTGAAACTCTCTGGGCCTGTGATTTCTTCACCAAGACAGTATGGACTGCCTTGGGGCCAAAGATATTCCATGTGCTATTCTTTATTAATATCAGGACTCGCAAGGTACATATAGCTGGGATTACCACAAAGCCAGATAAAAAATGGGTAGTCGATACCACAAAGAGCCTCTCTTTCATCTTTAAGGATAGAACTAAGAAGCTTCTTATCCGGGACGGCGACGCAAAATTTCCTAAAGAGTTTGATGAACTATTTAAACCACATAATGCCGAGGTTAAAAGAATCCCTTATCGTTCTCCTAACCTTAACCCTTATGCTGAAGGGTTTGTTGGAACCATTAAGCGCGAGTGCTTGGATCATTTTTTCGTGTTTGGGGAAGAGCACTTAAAATACCTGATTCGGGAGTATGTAGGTCATTACAACACTAAAAGGCCACATTCGGGTGTAAACAATGAACCTTTAGGGTATAGTCCGGGGAAAACTAAAGGCAGGATTAAATGTCAATCTCGACTAGGCGGGATGATAAAACATTATTATTGGGAGTAATTTACCAACTAAATATTACACAGTAGGAACAATGATAAATTAAGCCAGAGCCCATTTAATGACTAAAATCAACTATTCCGCTATTTAGGCCTATAGAACCATTCTTATAGAATTCCTTTCCTTCGGGTAAAGGAAACCAAACCTTGTCTGCACGTTCCACGCTAAATAGGCTATTTATACCTTGCTTAGATACATCCCACATAACATTACTAATAAAATATGCTTGCGACAAATCTCTAAGTTCATAAGAATGCCAGAAGGAATCTCCCCCTATCTTAGCAGCAGGGTTCAATTCGTTTGGCCAAAATCTAAAAAATCTATCTAATCCTATACTCATCCAATTAACCGCACGCGCTTGATCCTTCTTGGCAGATTCATATAGAGCTTTTAATACATCTTCATTAGATATCGCTGAATCTTCATAGACAAATAGTCCACCAAAAGCAGCAATATCGGAATACTTTTTCTGAAACTCTAGATAATCGCTCATCTTCAATAATATTTCGTCAAGTTCCGTAGCACTATTAATCCTAGTTTTAACTTCAATTATTCCTCTAACACAATCAGGTGTTGTAATAACTAATTCATCATCCTGAAACAAGACGGGTTTATTCAAACGATCAAGAATAAGAATATCAATTTGTCCCGTACCATCTTGTAAATGATTCACCATAAACCCTCTACATATACTTAATTTGCTCGGGATTACTGAACGAATCATTTTCCGCAAGATGGCTTCCTTATGTTCACCGTCTGTTTGCCAATGTCTATCACCTATGAGTAAACGAATTCGATCCTTAGTTACCTGCATTTCTGCAGAAAGTGATTTTAAATATTCTGTAAATTGATTGGCTTCCATTTTTATCAAGTGTTGTCGAAATAAAAAAATGACTCCATTATTCCTAACTGATTAACCTTGTCTGTTGGTAATACGTAACACATCTTTTTCATATTTTACTCCAGAAAAACTCTTCTACAACATTATTTATTATAAAAAATTAGAAAATCTGGAAATCATAAAATAGTCAATAAGAGGTGAACTCAGTAAGGACGCCCAGAAATACGGCGCGGCAGAAAAACTCTCTGTATACAGGGTATTTGGAAATGGCACAGTTTTGAGAAAAGGAGAAAGAATAGCGCGTTTCTAAATGCTATTCTTTTTAATTTAAACGATGGCAATAATCAGACTTATAGTGAGGCCAAAGATTCTTGACCAACAACCATCCAAGTCGCGTTAAATGAGCTGCCCAGCCGTGATGTTCAACACCTCCCTCCAGCTGACTTTTGTAATCTGTCCAAAAAAGGCGCTTCTTTAATAATTCTTGCATAGTCAACTGGAACATTAGAATAGCATCCTCGCCATAATCTCCTTTAAAAAATTCCGGTATATTGCCTTGTAATCGTCTTTCTTTATCCCATTTCCCGAAAAGACCTGGTTGACCTGCTTCCACCTGAGGATTCTGGTAAATTTGAGCATAAAAATGAACGGTGCGAATTGCATCTATAGTAAGCCCATTGGAAACCTGTGTTACATATTTCTTCCGGTCTTCTTCTAAACTTCCAGCAGCAAATAAAAGTGCTTTCTTAATTTCGTCAACGTTCCCATTTGGATTGTAAGAGATAACTCGATTATTTCTAATATCAAAGTGCAACTCATTCAAGGAATGTTGAGTAACAAGAATAATCTGAGAATTTGATTTAAATGCCATTGCAATACCGGTTTCAATCAAAACTCCCGCATTTCCTCCTGTTAAATCAGCTATAAAAAAATGCGAACTTAGAATCTTCTTAACAATATCCTCTGTAATAACGTTAGCTGTTCCTGGTATTTCCAAAGCAGTCTCAGGTGATAAAAATTGTTTGATTTCTCCTGTCCGCTCTCTGTTTGCAGAATTTGCTGCTTCTTGAATAACTTTTTGTAAAACCTCTTTTGGATGATAACTAAAATGGTCCGCTAAAGGCATTGCTACGAAAGAAAAATAAGCATCTGCAGAAAATTTTTCTGCAAACGCCTCATCTCTGTAGTTTGTATAAATAATTTCTGGATTCATATATCTTTCCCGTCCATACAAATATTATATATATTTTAAGACAAAAATGTAATAAAAATAGACCTTATTGCTAATCAAGCCACGCCAACGAGTAGCAGTTTATCAAATAAATTTAGCATCTCTCTACGGGTCCTCCGCATCTTTCACATAGAACTGGTCTTGTAGGCAATCTTTTTTCTTCTGCTTCTCCTAGTTCAAAGACTTCGGCTACAAACTTGTGACCACATTTTTTACAAACATATCTGACTTTCTTCATTCGCTCCCTCCCCATTTTACTTCTTTTCGGAGAATATCTTACAATTGAAATATGTCAGTTTTATTGCTCTATTTCAATGCCATTCTAGTAAATTATCATGATTGTTTATTCTGCATTCTTTAATTGCAACCTTTTTAGTGTATTTTGAAATACTTCTAATAGTTCATCATAAAGAATAAAAGTAATGTTTTTCAGCGAATTATTTAACCGCCTAAAATCATTATTTAGTTTCCTCTTAAGTTTACCTTGGTATTTTAAAGTCTTGCTTCCAGCTAACTTGTCTCTTGAGCTTGCAATGATATAAACTTTTGGACGAACTGCATTAATATTATAGCTATATTCATCCAATATGTTTTTGCATATTTTTAACTCTTCTTTTGTAATAGCATCTATGTAATTTTCTGCTTGTGAAATTGCCCTACTTGCTTCTGAGGTCCAATAGAAATTTTTTCTTTGGGAATCAAAACTTAAAAGCTTTGTCAAATGCGTTTTTATTTCGAATACATCTAAATATCCATAAATATTTAGTATTGTAAAATCGGGAATTTCAGTAGAAATATCACCCTGTATTCTACTTTTTTCAAAAAAATCAACATATCCAAAGTTAAAATACAAAATATTATCTTTAAAAAATTCCTGCCATTTATTCTCCAGGGTTTGACTTTCTGTTTTTTGGGAATACAGATCATTAAATCTCTGCAGAATATCTTCAATAAAAATTCTGTCGACAGATTCTTTAGTAGATAGTATGCCTTTCTTTTTTATGAATTCATGAGTTGAGGGTAACGAGGCAAAAAGAGAGGAAATACTTTTGACATCTTCACTCGAGAGCTCGTCTGGTTTTAGTGAATGCTGCGAGATAAAAGCATTTAATTGCCCTTTTTGATATTTTGTAGCTTTAGCTGTAAATTTTCCTGGAAACATTTTTGAAAGAATGTCATTTGCTAAACAATCCTTTTGTTCTCTATGATTGCCCAACATAAAGGCTACCTGAGGAATGGCATTCTCAAAATCCTTAAGATTAAAAATAACTTTTCTATTATCAACGAAGCGACTTTTAGCACTTTTCGATACAATAACTGTTGTTATTTGGGGAAAGGAGTTATTTAAGTAGTAAATTATAGGGTTGAACTCTCTTGTAAAACCATACCCTTTTGTATAAGATTTATAAAAACCCCTAGGAAGAGGCTCAGGCAGACCTTCACAAATTACTTTTCTTATCGAGGGATACTTGGGTTTTCCATCGTTAGGCCAAAAGGGAAACTGAATCGTTTTTGAAGAAGTTTTAAAAACTTCCCTACTTTTTATTTTAATGCCAGATTCGGAATCAACATAATAATATACTTTTTTATTTCGTAAATTACTTTTCAATATTTCTTTTGCTAACCCTTTCTTTTTAGGCATTATTAAACTCCTTTATGTTATTGTAATGAATTGGCACCTTTTTCCTATTTAGCAATGATATCAAGCCATTTTTGTTCATATTGCTTTGTAAAATAATCACAATGCTCCAGAGTATTTGTCTGATGATTAAAAATATTTAAATCATCAAAAGGTTTTGGATAACAAACAGGATCATGTACGTGCTTCAGGAATCCAAAGCAACCTGAATGCCCGAAAGGATTATATCGGCAAACCTCATCTTCATAGCTACAGTAACAATGCATTTCTTTAATCTTTCCTGCTCGAAGTGTATCAGCGTAAGGAATCTCTCTATGAGCAGAAACAATGCTACCCGCTAGGATAAGCTTATTAACCAAAATCGGCCCCTTTTTCACACTGTCTTCCCCACTTCTTTTTATGGCCTGAAAACTTATTTCTGTACCATAGCTATGCGCAACAATATTAAGGTCTGCTTGTGGATAATCACTTTTAACACCTCGTAAAAACTTCATAAATCCGCGAATAAACCTAAGTCGATCAAATCCATTAACACTATCTATAGCAGGTAAAAATCCGTAATAATAAGGCAGGACAACATCTCCTTGAAAACGAAGATCGGCCTTAGCAAAGTCACAAAAACTGTAAATCCAATTATCCTTTTTATTGCTCCTGATTCCATGAATCGCAATAATAGCTCTCATAGTATTCTCCTTCCCTGTAGTTTTATTGGCTTTGTTTTTTATACCAAGCATTTATTTTCTTTTTTATGTTATCAGAAACAGGAAGGTGCATTTCGATTAATTCAATCGCTCTTGCACATCGCTTTGGTTCATTCATAGGCATACCGCTTAATTCCTTATAATCTCTGGAATTAAAAATACCGTAAAATATGTCTACTTCTCCACTGTTGGATTTTTCTTTGATAGAAAGAGCCGTATCTAAAAAATGATCCAATTGTGCCGTTAAAAGCTCTTCTTCTTTTTTTCTTAACAAATCAAACTCTATTTTATGGATTTCTTTCTGCCTGGAGTTAAACCAAACATGAAAATCTAGTACTTTTTTATGATATATGGTTATTAATTCATATACATCTACACGCTCTTTAATTGAATCTAGATACTTTATTGCAGTTGCATTCCATGAGTCAAATATTCTTAAATCTTCTTTTAGTAAATTTACTGTCTTTTTCATTTTTCCACCGGTAAAAGAAACCTGTAATGAAATATCCGGTGCTCGATAATGCTGGCAATATTGGCGGAGACAGTGGACAAACTGAACTAGCGGATCGCTAGCAAACTCAACATTAATCCGGTCTTGATAATCAGGAAATTCCCCGTTGGAACTATATAATTTTTTATATATGTTTCTTGTGTGATCAACTAATGATATTGCTGATGCTACAAAATTGTGAATTAATCTAATTACCTCCTCGAATATCTTATTTAATTGATCGCGATTTCGTATGTCCATTAAGCATTCAGACTCTGGGTTATTAGTTATAAATTCTATAATTTTTAGAAGCTCTGAATAGTTTTTATTAAATATATAGTGAGAAATGTTAAAACCGGTTAGTGACTTATAAAGAGCATGCTCGGGCAACTTATGAAATTCTTGAATCAGAGTAACTATTTTTTGCCATCAGTACCCATTTTATACCGCCTTAATAATTAACTAACTTAGGGACAGTAAATCTATATTACTTAACTTTACTGTCCTCAGGTTAACAACCCCCAGCTCCTGTAGGCATCATCATTATAATGCCCTAGCCCGCCACCATTTGGGAATTTGTTATAGTCAAATTGCGAAATTGCATCAATAATCGGCTTCTCTCTAAACGGAATGTGGATCACATGAGCAGTATTATTTTCGATTCGTTCCTTAAGCGCAGTAGGCCATAACAAAGAAAGTTGCTGAGGAGCCCGGATATTTAAGTATCCTGGATAAGCTGCAATAATGGTAATTTTACAATTTTCTACCGCATATTCTATCTCCATCGGAACCCAGTCCCTATCTAACCTCGTTGTCTTACCAATAACTAAAATCATATTTTTTGAGTTTCTTAACCGCTCTTTCAAGGTATTTTCCAATGTAATCTTTTTGCTCGTATCTCTTACGGCGCTAGCTTTTTCATGACTATTAACAAAAGAGAAATCAAAAGCCTTATTCTTATCCCAAGCTTGCAGTAAATTATAGTATTTCATATCTGTTTCGTCTGGTTCAGTTTTACCTTCTGCATAAAAAGCAACGTATGTTCCGCTTCGATATGCCATAGCCTTCGCCTCCTATGTTAAAAGTCAAATAATTCTACTCCAGTATGCGCACCTATACACACCCTACTAACTTAAATTGTGTAAAATCTTCAAATATCCAGTTATTCTTTAAAGTATTGTAAATTATCCCTAACATCTTACGAGAAGTAGCAATAATCGCCTTACCACTGCCTTTCTTAGTTTTAAGCTTATCGTAAAAACGCCTTAAATACGGGCTATACCTTATCGCAACCAACGTTGACTGCACCAAAGCAGTCCTGGCAATCTTATTACCCATTTTGGTAATGCGTCCATAGTGCGCTGTATTATTCGACACATATACCCGCGGCACTATGCCAAAGTATGCTGCTAATTGTTTATCGCTCTTAAAATCGTTAATATCCCCAATGGTATTCAGGAATATCGTAGCGCCGATATCGCTGATGCCTTTGATGCTGGTAAGGTTCTTATGGCCATCGATATTCTGGCCCCTGGCTTTAAGCTCATCATTAATCTTATCCACCGCCTCATTCAAATTCCGTATCTGGCCAACGATCAGATCAACTTCAAACCGATAAGAACTTTCCAATTCAATAGCCGCTATCTTCTCGAAGCCCTTCTCTGAAGTAAACATTTCAGGCTTAGTTACGATCCCGTTAGCATTTAGAATATTATGTATCTTGTTCTTCAGCGCCGTGCGCAGCTTCACGAATTTGTCCCTGGTGCCAATCAGTGACGCTATCTGCGACTGTTCTTTTGTGCGCATCCTTACCTCAGGTATCATATCCTTGCTTAAAAACCGCGCTATGGTCAAAGCGTCTGCTTCATCTGTTTTCTTTACCGAGCTTGAGATAACCTTAAACTGTATCGGGTTAACGATTCTAATCCGCTTTACTTTCGATTCTACTTCTCTTACAAAGAATGCTGTGTTACCGGTTGATTCTACTGCTAATTCGTCATACCTGGTGAGACTTGCCTTAAACGCCTCAATTCCCTTCGGGCTCACTCTATGCGTCTTTAGCTTATAGTCATCTTCAGACTTGTAGCTGCAGATGGTAAAGCTATTCTTGTGTAAATCCACCCCGATCATTCTCCCCATAACTCCCTCCCCTTGTTATGTTACCTGCCTCGTCTCGGAGTAGAATTATGAGTCGGTGAACACCATTCTCCTATTCAGGGTCAAGCCCTATGGTGACTATTCGATTATAGGTGCTAAAGTTAATCTCCTTAACGGGGTCAAGCCCCAACAAGCGAATGCAACCTATAACCTATCTACTCCAGACTATGGTCATAATACCGATAATCCAGAGCATTTCACCAACTTTATTTGACTTTTATCGTATCATCTCCTTATTATTTTGCTGCCTTGATGGCTTTTATAATCGCATCCTGAGTAAAACTCATTGCCCAAGATGCATCGACACCAAATATCGCCTCAGGAGAATCATAATTTTTATCAATCTTAACAGCCACTAACTTGTTGCCTAACTCAATACTCTTCTTAATTTCCCAGTTAATCCAGTTAATTTCTCCTATTAGCTCTGAATCAGGATGCTCCTTATTAGCGTACTTGCCAATGACAACCAAGGTATAATTAGCTTCATTAATTCTTTGGGACAAAGCCGCTTTAATCCTGCCGATATTAGCACTATTAATTTCATCGGGCGTTTTGTCAGCAAAAGTAAAGTTGAAATCGGCGTTAGCGTTCCATGCTTCAAGTAAAAATTTATAATGTTTATCATTATCAAAATCAAAACTAACAAAAACTTTTACCTTTTCCATGCTATTCACCTCCTCTAATTATTATTCCATTTTTAAATAATTCCTTATAATTTATTGACGCTCTCTTGAACACCTGTGTTATTGTTGACGCCTCTCCTACATACGTCAGCTTGAGCGAATGGAGTTTAAAAGAAAGCTTAATCTTATTTACAGCAATCATTCGAGGTTCATGACTTCCATATGGCTGCCTATTCCATTCTTGTAATTCATCACATAGAATTAACAAAAATGCAATGGGATGTCTCGATGCAGAAAGAGCGCGTAGCCTAAATGGCTTTTTCATTAAAACCTTACCATAAAAATTGTGTAAAAGAATGGCGGAAGACGAATCTAAAATCGGATAGAAAAAATATGCTGGATTCCATTTGGTAATTTTCAACAAAAAATGGTACCACTTTAGCATTATTACTGCGCTATAAAACCCATGATCAATAAATCCCCCTCTTTTCATATCTGCAGCAAAGCTATCTATCGATCTTAGCAAATCCCCCTGCTTTAAGCCTAAGCTTCCGGAAATTAAATATGCCAACAAATCTATCGCATTACACTTTTTAAGGCTACTAAACTGAGGGTATTTTTGATAAAACGATAGGCTAAATCTTCTTGATGGAGTAAGACATGGCAGGCTTATAAACTTATTAAAATTAGGAAAATCAATGAATGATTTATTCTTAACTTTTGTTGTTTTAGGGTAACTCCAAACAAAATCAAAATATTGATTTGCCTGTTTAAGGGTGATTTCTAAAGGATAAGCTATATCATGAAATAATGACGCTAATCCCCAACGATAGAAGAATTCCTCATGCCTTGTACTATAGTGATCTGGATAATCCGCATTCAAGGCGTAGCTATTAAATAGCTGCCTATATTTAGCATTATTAGCATAAATAGCTAACCCAAGAATAAAAACATTTACTGAATGTACATAGTGGTCCCGCTGTTTATCAATTAAGCGACCGGCATTTTCTTCAAATTTTCTTAAAGTGTCCTGAAGCTTAAGAAAAGGATTATCGGGATGCTGAATTCCTATCCAATAAGCATTAAAGAATGACGTATAAACTTTATAGGCGTTGCTTTCATTATTTTTTTTGAGAAAATTAAAAACCGCCTCTGCGATATCCTTTTTATACCTATTGCCAGAATGGATATCTTCATAAAGCTCTAACTCGTGAAAAAAATTTCCAAGACTCTTTCGCATAAATAATCTCGTTTAATTTAATACCGAACATTAGCATTAACTAGCAAAATCATTTATTAACCTTATTCGGTTACAGTAAATAACGTACAGTCCATCTTGCTCCGCCAAGGTCTTATCCCAACTCTCCCAACGACGCCGGTAGGGCGTTTTATTGATAAGACTGAACGGTTATTTACAAAAATCTCAATTTTTTCTTTAGTCACCAATACTCTAAAATCAAATGTTGTTCCTTTTTCAATTCTTAATTCAATCGCATCTGTAATATGTTCGTAATCACGGTGAGTTGCGCCACCTTGGAAACCTATACGCTCAAGCAATATATCAGAACCAGAAATTAAGATATTGTAATAACGGGGGAACTCTTTATCTTGTTTCCAGCCAAAGATTATTCCCGCGTTCATGCCTAAACTTTTCCCTTTAACCGGATAATCAAAGTTAGAGAATTCTAGTTTCGCGTTAATCTCAAACGGCTTATCACCATATTCATCTCTTGAAATTAAATAAGCTTGCTGACCAGAGCCGATTATTCGTGAGTTGGCTTCATCAAAAATCCAGTCACCAATTTTTATTAATCTATTCCATACATTATGTTCGAGGAAATTTTCTTGGTTTTTAACTTGATTATCTGCGGTAACGGATGGAGTTCGCTTCCGAGCTATCCCAGCCCTTTCAAGAATAGCTTCTGCAACTTTAAGAAAAACTGCTTCTCGCTCTCCGTCACGAGCTGAAATTAATGGCTCTGAAGGATCGTTTACTGCTTGAAACTGAGATAAATGAGTGTCCCATAAGAAAAGGCTTGGGCTAGCAATGATGGGCAATATTAAAGCGCCTTCTTCCTCGGCAGCTTTCAACAAAGGTGGCAACTCGTTAGTACGAATGAAATCGGATGCTAAAAAATCTGCGCTCACTATAAGCACAGCGATGTTTGCTCTATTTACCGCATCTTGAATTTCTTTGCGCCACTTTGATCCTGATTTTACCCTTGTATCTTCCCAAATATCAATTTCATACTGTTTATCTAGGGGCGTTAAATGAATTTTCAACCTATCTAACCATCTTTTATCAGCGCGGGCATAACTTACAAAAACACTGACTGGATTATCATCTGGCATTTCATTTACCTCCTATTCTCATCCTAAAAACAAGTTGCTTACTAAAATCCTTTGGGTTCTCCTCTTATAACACTTCTATACTTACCTCATCACCGTCTTTTAAGGCATGAGGTTTAACCAATTCTTGCTCTGAAACTATCTCAATAATTCCTTTGGGCACTCTGGAACCTATTCTTCTAAATATCCAACACTCAACGGGTACAGGGAATTTCTCACAAAACAGAACACATCTCCAAGCTTGTCCATTGCCAATATAATCGGGCATCCCAACTAGCTCGGTTCTGGGAATCACAAAATTCGGTTGAGGATTTCCTCTATCAAATTCTTGCTGTAAATTTTCTGGCTTATCTATTTTAATATTAAGAGACCCCGGAAACAATACAGCACCAAAGTATTTCCAAAAAACTTCTTTATTTTCATTAATTAAAATCTTGAACTTACCAACAGTATGAATTAAATTTAACTTTCCTTCAAGTATCATATTATCCATTTCTTAAGCTTCTCTAAAAACTTATAATTGGTCATATCACAATGGATGGGCGTGATAGAAATATAATTATTTTTTATTGTTTCAAGATCGGCGCCCTCTTTCTTATCCGACTTAATCACCTCACCTGTAAGCCAATAGTAGATGCGCTTACGGGGATCTTCGCGCTTATCAAAACGTTCCTCGATTGCCTTTTCGCTCTGCTTAACAATTCGAACACCTTTGATATATTTTTGGTTTATAGCTGGTATATTAACATTTAACAGCGTGCCTTTGGGTAAACCTTTATTCTGAATAATCTGTTCAGCGAGTTTCTTGGCGAACTTAGCAGCAAAACTGTAGTCAGGATTAGTAAAAGTGGCTAAAGAAATAGCAAAAGATGGTATCCCAAGAATTGCTCCTTCTGTCGCACCTGAAACCGTCCCCGAATAAAGCACACTGTATCCTACGTTTGGCCCCAAGTTAATCCCTGAAACAATTAAATCCGGCTTTTTCTTTAATAAAGCCCTAATTGCAAGCTTTACGCAATCAGCAGGAGTACCAGTAGTAGCATATCCGAAGAACTTACCGCTCCTATTAACCTTTTTAACTCTTAGGGGGTCTGAAAGCGTAATTGCATGCCCAACAGCGCTTCTTTCAGCATCTGGAGCAACAATAGTAACTTTTCCTATTGTTTTAAGTGATTCGCAAAGAACTTTAATTCCTTCTGAATAAATACCATCATCATTGGTGACAAGAATATTCATCATATTTTTAGCCCTAATTTTCTGCTTAAGTTGCCGTTTTGATTAACTTGAACGGCTACTCCCCTATTTAATAATTTCTTGGAAATCGCTAAAGCTTTTCTTACCTTGGCTATTTTATTGCTAGTTGATATTTTTCTTTCATTTTCGCGGGGCATAATAATAAATGATCTCTCAACATTTCTAAATTGAGCGAACCCAGATGAGAAATATTTTACGTGTTTAGCTTTTATGACATAAAATGATCTTGGTTTAAAATTACTATTTAATGCTATACAAACAAAATGAGAGCAACTTATTGGCCTTGTTTTGTTCGCATGTTTTAATGCCCAACCCCAATAAGGAGGAAAATCTTTAACTTCATCTTTTAAAGTAGAGGTCTTAACATCTATTTCAATACTTCTGCCGTCTATAGCTAAATCATATCCCGACTGATTGCCTTTATGAATAATCTGGACTCCCTTCTTGTTTAATTCCTTTTCCAGCTTAGACTTCACCAGCAGTTCACCGAGATAACCAACGATTACCGAATGATTCATGCGATCACAATTATCATCTCTAAGGATGTTTTTTAGCAATTTTATAGTACTCTGAATGCTCTTCACGACTCACCTTTTATAATAATTAAGATCATCTTCTATCTTACGTCCTTCCTCAGATACATGTGCTGTCCATGAATCGGCAAAATGCACTAAAAGCGTTAAAGGAGTTTCGTGGTGCGCCACTTCTTTATTGGCTTCGACATATTGGCCGTCATGATAAAGAATAGCCTGGGCTTCTGAATCAGATAAAGGGATATATTTGGCGATTAGATATAGGCTTCGTGCAGCCAGGTTCATATAGACTTCTTTGGGATTTACCTTATAAGTCATATCTCTATTTTTTATTTCCCACTCATTATCATTCTTAAAATACCTTGGTTTCCCGGGCATACCGATCTTACCGGCATCATGGAATAGCCCCACTATAACACAAGATTCTTCAGATAATTGAGGAGCAATGGTTTCGCGTAAGTTAAGAAGTGTTTCAGTAACACCTACGCTATGCTCCAAAAGCCCGCCTTCTTTATTTAAATGAAACCTCGTGCTTGCAGGGCTAGTAAGCCAGCTAGTTTCCTTTTCAAGCATATCTATGAAAGCATCGAATTCATGCTTTCTCTTGATAACTTTAGTTTTCAGTAATTCATAACGCTCTTTTACAGTCATTCGCTATTCCTTTCGCTCTTTGAGAAAATTTGATATACACTCTAACAGTTCCTTTGAATCAAAATCAGGGTATTTTCCTGAAAATATTCTATAGCTCTTAATATTGCTACCCTTTACCGGGATTATATTTTGAATAGATTCTTCAATCCTATCCCATTGCTTAGTCTTTGCCGTCTTACCTATTTTTAATTTTGAAACATCCAATACCTGGATAAATAGGACCGAATCAGCCGTGCCAATGCGCTTGTTATTTTCAGATTCATGAATAAAGCATTTTGACAATGCAGAAGTCAAAAGCTTACCGCAAATCTGAGTAGGCTTAATATTAGCTTCTTCGATCTCAATGATCACCTTAATCCGATCATTAACAGTAATCAATAAATCAACATTACAGAATTCGGTCCCCCGCGAACGCTCTTCGGAACAAAACAAGGGAATATGTTGGTCGCCACCGCAAGCAGGATCTCTTATAATCTTGCAGTCAGGAAAAACATCATTATTGATTGATTTCCCGATTAACTCATGAAAAGGATGATTCATAAATTAAGCCTCCAGAAAATAAAAAAACCTTTGCCCTCTTCGCAGGCAAAGGTTTTGCTTTTTTAACGTCCAGGTTCCCCCTTCAACTCAGGACCCTACTTTCTAGAACCAAAGTTAATATACACCCTTTATAAGCCTTTGTCAACCCTTTCCTTGGCATGTTGGGCCCTAACGAATTGGTTTAAAACCAGTGGAATATGATCATTTGTAAAATATAGCTCTACTTCCTGATAGCGGTCATGGAAATTGCAAGCTTTGGCAAATTCCTTATGTGATTCCGGAAACTTTTCAGGCCCATTGATTAAAATAAGCCTGGTCCGCCGGCGTACATCAATTGCATGCTCCGAGAAAAGCATTGCTAATCCCCTTTTATGATCCTCAACCCAATTACAGTAATCAAGACCCTGGAAGATTACGCTTTGCAACCTTGCATTAAGCAGTTTTTCATATTTAAGCTCTATTACCGTCATCCACTTACGTTTACGCTCAAGGGCAAGAATATCGATTACCTCAGACTTCTTCGTCCCCTCACCTGCAGGTACTTCGCAATCAAGGACATCGTAGCTATGGTCTCCTAATTCCCCTCCGGCTTTAAGATATTCCACCACCGCTGCCTGGAAATCCATT
>DJWJ01000017.1 GCA_002440965.1 Candidatus Omnitrophica bacterium UBA6233 | reverse complement strand
GGTAACAATCTATTGACCGTTCCCTAAACCTCCAAATAAACCTCCAAATAAAGACGCCCTGGGTAACCAGGGCGTCTTGAATGCAGCTAAATCAGAAGTATTATTTTCCGGTCAGGACCTTATCCGCTTCTTTACGATAAGCATCCATTACATAAGGAATACCGGAAATTTCTTCTGCTTCTTTGGTTAAACTCATTATGTCTTTGCGGGAAATCGTGCTGAGGTTGAAGTTACGCGAACCAGCCATAAGCTGCTGCAATCCCACTTTAATCCTCTGGGAAAAGGTGTATATTCCAACCGCGCCTAACGGAATATTTTTCATATCGCTGCCGTATTTTTCAGCTAACTCTTCGTAGCAAACGAATATTTCCTCAGGCTTAGTGCCAAATTCCGCTACTGTAGGCGGAAGCGTATTGGATTTTGCCCAATCACCTATATTCTTACCGACAAAACCCGGGATCATCAACGCTCTCCCCATACATACTGCCTTAACGTAAGGAGCGCCCATAGCGATTACTTTAAAAACATGATCTTCCAGGCTAAACCCTCCGGCAATGGCGATATCAGGCACGCGCATTTTTTTCTTAGCTAGTTTTTCGCAAAACTCGTAGGCTAATGACTGCAGATAGAAAGTGGGAATCCCCCACTCTTGCATCATCCGCCACGGGCTCATTCCTGTGCCGCCCGGAGCTCCGTCAATAGTCAAGAGATCGATTTTCGCCATGGAAGAATATTTTATGGCTTGAGCCAACTCCACCATTGAATACGCGCCGGTTTTAAGCGTTATCCTTTCAAAACCCAGATCTCTCAAACGCTTAACCTCTTTCATAAAACCTTCTTCACTGACAAACCCCAAACGGGAGTGCCTTTCAAATTCCTTGATTGCTCCTGCTTTATAGGCTTCCTGATTGGCCTTAACCGCAGGATCCGGCGTAACAATGTATCCGCGCTTCTTTAGCTCAAGCGCCCGCTCCAGGCTTTTTACTTTAATTTCTCCACCGATACATTTTGCTCCCTGGCCCCATTTTAATTCAATTGTGTTAAGTTTATGCTTTTTACGGACATACTCGGCTACCCCTAAACGCGTATCCTCAACATTCATCTGAACGAGTATCTCGCCGTAACCATCATGGAACCTTTTGTAAACTTCAATGCGCCTATCCATATCAGGGGCGCTTACGATTTTGCCTTTTGCATCCAGCTCCAGTTTCGGATCGATACCGCAGACATTTTCTCCGCAAACGATAGTAACACCGGAAATTGCAGCGCCAATGGCAAAATGCTCCCAGTTTTTGCGGGCTATCTCGGTCGAACCCAAAGCTCCGGTAAATATCGGGGCTCTCATTTTTACTTTCTTGGTCCAGCCGTATTCGGTTTCAGTGCTGACAGCCGGGAATGTCGCCGTATCCGGGCCGCCCTCAACTCCTTTGGGCAAACCCTTAGCCCCCTGCGCATACCCTTGGATATTTAAATGCGAATAATCTACCGGATAATCCTTATCCCCACCGGCAGTCATTTCGCCGAATGGCCCCGGATAAATAACTTCTCTACCCCTAAACGATGATTTAAACACTTCGCAATTTCCGCGGCAGGCTTCCAGGCATCTAGAGCAAAGCCCAGAACAGGGAACTACGTTTTTGGAACGATTAAATGTGCGCGTGGCGTCATTTCCTCCTGGTGTGCGTAAATTCATATTCTTTCCTCCTTTTAATGGTTAATTCCGCGCAGTTACTGCCTAAAAATTAGGCAATAGGGGTTAAAAAAATATAAGATACTCTTAAATCTTAGTTAAATAATGACTCTTTGTCAAGCAAAACCGGCCTGCCTAGGCTTAAAACGAGTTGAAATTTTATTTTTTACTAATATATTTAATTATTCCCTGAGCAGCTTTTTTACCCATTCCCATTGCTTCGATAACCGTGCCTTCTCCGCCCACAATGTCGCCTCCCGCAAAAACTCCTTTGATAGAAGTTTCCATGGTTAACGGGTCAACTATAACATCTCCATACTTATCTGTCTTAAGCAAAGGCGTAACACCGGTTAATATCTTATTAGCGCTCAGTCCTATAGCGATAACCGCTACATCACAATCAATCTCAAAATCGCTTCCTTTGATTTCCACCGGCCGTCTTCTCCCCGAATTGTCCGGCTCACCTAATTCACATTTCAGGCATTTAAGGCTGCGCACAAATCCGGATTCATCTCCGATAAATTCTTCGGGCTTAACCAACATGCGAAACTTTACGCCTTCTTCTTTGGCATGTTCAATCTCAAGCCGGCGAGCCGGCATCTCTGCTTCTGTGCGGCGGTATAAAATAGTTGTATCCGGAGAGATCTCGTTCATTTTCTGTAAACGTAAGGCAACCCTAGCTGAATCCATGGCAGTGTTACCTCCCCCAATTATAACCATATGCCTGCCTATAGCCACCGGAGTATGCGCCTGGGGAAATTTATACGCTCCCATAAGATTTACGCGGGTTAAAAATTCATTCGCGGAATAAACATTGCAAAGATTCTCTCCTTTAATTCCTAAAAAAGAAGGAATCCCGGCGCCTAACCCTAAAAATACAGCGGAATAACCTTCGGCAATTAATTCATCCAAAGTTCTGGTTCTTCCGACAATAAAATTAGTTTCTATTTCCACTCCCGCCTTCTTTAAGTAATCTATCTCAAAATCCAAAATGTCCCTGGGCAGCCTAAAAGGCGGAATCCCATACCTTAAAACTCCTCCGGTTTTATGCAAGCCTTCAAAAATTACTACCTTTACCCCCTGCCTGGCTAATTCGCCGGCGCAGCATAAACCTGCCGGGCCGGATCCAACTACTGCTACTTTAAATTTAGAAAGGTCCTGCTTTTTCTTTGCGCTGACTTCCAAATTACTTTTCATCGCGCAATCACCGGCATATCTTTCTAAAAAATGAATATTTATTGCCTCAACTGAAGCAAAAGGCGCCCCCCCCTTATTCAACACACAGGCTTTACGGCATTGATATTCTGCCGGACAAACCCTTCCGCAGAGCGAAGGAAAATTATTTCTTTCTCTTATAGTCAGGTAGGCTCCGGCACAGTCTTTTTTGGCAATCTGTCCGATAAACTTCTTAATATCTATGTTTACGGGGCAGCCGGAAATACAAGCAGGATTCTTACACTGCAGGCAGCGGCTTGCTTCACGCAAAGCCTCTTCTTGCGTATAACCCAGGACCACCTCGTCAAAATTACCTGATCTTTTTTGCGCTATGGCCTCTTTTATCTTTACCGGCTCTTTGTTCATTATTTAATATTTAACCTGCAAATATGTTTTTCCTGTTCTGAGTAAATTTTATTACGTTTGGCCAACTCTTCCCAATTAAGTTGAGCCGCGTCAAATTCCGGCCCGTCTACGCAGCTAAATTTAGTCTGTCCGGCTACGCTCACCCGGCAGCAACCGCACATGCCTGTGCCATCAACCATCAGAGCGTTTAAGGAAACAACCGTTTTAACCTTAAAATCCTGGGCTACCTGCGCTACTTTTTGCATCATAGGAATAGGGCCTACGGCATAGACTAAATCATATTTATCTTTTTTTAACAACTCAGCCAATATATCCGTAGTAAACCCCTTCCTAACATAAGAACCATCGTCTGTAGTAATATAAAACTCATCTGATACATTCTTTAATTCATTCTCTAGAATCAAGAGGCCCTTGGTCCTTGCTCCCAACACAATAACAACGCGATTTCCCGCTTCGCGCATGGATTTGGCAACCGGATAAATCTCGGCGATCCCGACTCCGCCAGCCACTAAAATAACTTTTCCGTAATTTTCAATCTCGGTGGGATGCCCCAAGGGTCCGACTAGAGCATACAAAGAATCGCCCACATTTAATTTTCCTAAAAGCTTGGTGGTTAAACCCGCTTCTTGAAAAATAATGGTAATATCCTGCTCACCTTTATCCACGATAGTCAGGGGAATCCTCTCCCCATATTCGTTGGCCATAAGCACGATAAACTGCCCGGCTTTGGCCTTAAGAGGAATATCCTTGGAGAAAATCTTCATCCTGATGACCCGCGTACCCCGGTCATCGCTTAAAATTTGTTTTTCCAGTATTTTCATAATAATATTTGCCTAATTTTTATGCGCTTTTAGAAAATAAAAAACGCTCATCCTGCTTCTGCCTGTATAAGGCTTACAAACAAGATGAACGTAAATATATTTCAGACAGAATCCAAAAGAATGGTCGCTTTATTCCTGATAACCTCAATGAACCCTTTTCCTTTATTGATTATCTCTTTCTCGAAACCGGAACTATCCTTGAAAGTTATCTTTCCCGGCCTAAGATTAGCTATCAATGGAGCGTGGTCCGCCAGTACTCCCAAATACCCCAACTCAGCCGGCACAACCAACGATGAAATTTCTCCCTCAAATATTTTTTTATCCGCGGTTATAATCTGCGCGTTAAACAACATTCCCGTTACTCCCCATCTGCTTGGATTTATCGATAGCTTCTTCAATGGTACCGACCATATAAAATGCCTGCTCCGGCAAATTATCCAGATCTCCTTTGATAATCATATTTACGCCTTTAATCGTATCTTCAAGCTTTACATACTTTCCCTTCATGCCGGTAAATGCTTCGGCCACGAAAAAAGGTTGAGAGAAAAATCTCTGTAATTTTCTGGCCCGGGCAACGATCAATTTATCCTCATCCGAGAGTTCATCTATACCTAAAATAGAAATAATATCGCGCAGATCCTTGTAGCGTTGTAATACCCTCTGCACCCCTAGAGCAGTTTCGTAATGCTCTTCGCCTATGATTTTAGGATCCATGATGCGCGAGGTTGAGTCCAGAGGATCAACCGCAGGATAAATACCAAGCTCGGCAATCTGGCGGGATAACACGATTTTAGCGTCAAGGTGTGAAAATATTGCCGCAGGAGCAGGGTCAGTAAGGTCATCAGCCGGGACATAAACCGCCTGGATTGAAGTTATCGAACCATTACGGGTTGAGGCGATTCTCTCTTCTAGCTGAGCAACTTCAGTTGAAAGGTTTGGTTGATAGCCAACTGCCGAGGGCATACGCCCTAACAATGTGGAAACTTCCGAACCTGCCTGAACATACCTAAAGACATTATCAATAAACAAAAGCACGTCTTTTCTTTCTTCATCCCTAAAATACTCGGCAACGGTAAGCGCAGACAAGCCTATACGCAGGCGCGCTCCCGGCGGCTCATTCATCTGGCCAAAAACCAGGGAACTATTTCTAATAACACCGGATGCGTTTAGCTCCAGCCATAATTCATTTCCTTCTCTAGTCCGCTCTCCTACTCCGGCAAATACTGAAACGCCTCCATGCTCAGTAGCAATGGTCCGGATTAATTCCATAACTATAACTGTTTTACCAACTCCTGCTCCACCGAATAAACCAACCTTGCTGCCTTTTGGTATGGGGGCCAAAAGATCAACTACTTTTAAACCTGTCTCAAGAATGGAAGTTGTGGGCAACTGATCGGTAAAGCTTGGTGACTGTCTGTGGATGGGATTACGCTTTTCAGGATTAGACAAAGGCCCTTTACCGTCAATAACTTCTCCTAATAAGTTAAAAATTCTTCCCAATGTCTGCTTGCCTACGGGAACAGTAATAGGAGAACCTGTATCCACCGCAGTCATACCCCGGGATAATCCATCGGTAGGCCCCAAGGAAATGCAGCGCACAGTATTATTTCCGATATCCTGAGCTACTTCCAAAGTTAAGTCGATTTTTGATTCCGGATAAACGATCTTTATAGCGTTTAACAGCTGTGGAACTTCTTTTTCCGGATATTTTATATCCACTATTGGTCCGATAACCTGCACGATATTTCCATTAGCCATAGAATTTACCTCTTTAATATATTAAGTCACAAGTTTTGTAAACCATAGGTTTATAACTTAAGACTTATGCCTTAATTCATTTACCCCTTCAGAGCTTCTGATGAAGAGATAATCTCCAATATCTCCTGCGTGATATTCGCCTGACGCACTTTATTTCTCAATAGAATCAAACCCTGTAATAGTTCTTTAGCATTATCCGTTGCCGCTTTCATCGCCACTGTCCGGCTAGAGTGCTCCGCGGTAAAAGATTCCAGAATGATCAATCTAAGTTTCATAGAAATGAATTTCGGCAGGATTTCATTTAATATAAGATCTTTATTCGGTTCCAGGATATAATTGGTTTTGTTTTGCGAATCGCACTCTATATTAAGGAACTTTTCCACTTTTTGTTCGCAAACCAAAGCGGTTTTAAAATGCGTATAACAAATATACACCTGGGATACTTTTCCGGAAATAAAAGGCTCGGTGAGATCATTCATTATTTCAACGCAAACCTTATCGGAGAAACGCCCGTTTAAACCTACGTAGGCATTCGTTACTTTGAAGTTATTCTTTTTGAAATAATTAAAACCCTTCCTGCCCACGCAAACCAAGCCTGTTTTCTCCCGGCCATAGGAATTAATGAAACTCTCGGCCTTGCGGATAACTTCATTGTTGTACACACCGCACAAACCGCTATCCGAAGTAATTACGCAAAGACAAATCCTGTCCGTCTGGATTTTTGGCTCTAAGAAAGTATGCGTTGATAAAGGCTCACTTCCAATAAGATTACGAATAATGGAATCCAGATTAAGAACAAAAGGCCTTATCGCCAACAGGGATTTTTCAGACTTATTCAATTTGGCTACTGAAACCATCTCCATAGCCGCGGTAACCTTTTCGGTATTTTCAGTAGAACGGATCCTGTTTTTTATGGTTTTAAGCGATTGGATCATAGTTTATTTTCTTTTTTGAATTCATCCTTAAAAGCTGAAATCAGCGCGTCTATTTTCTTCATCAGCGCGTCACTTAATTCTTTTTTAGATTCTACTTCCTTTACAACTTCGGAGTTCTTGTTATCCATATACTTTAAGAATTCTACTTCAAATTTCTTGATGGATTTTACCGGCAGGTCATCCAGGAAACCGCGAGTAGCGCAGTAAATGATAATTACCTGCTTGGATATCGGAAGCGGATTATATTGGTCCTGTTTCAAAATCTCAACTACTCTCTCTCCCCGGGTAAGCTGGGCTTGGGTTGCTTTATCCAGCTCTGTCCCAAACTGGGTAAAGGTAACCAATTCTCTATATTGCGCCAAATCCAACCTTAGTTTACCGGCAACCTGGCGCATCGCCTTCACCTGAGCCTTGCCTCCGACTCTGGAAACCGATAACCCCACGTTTATTGCCGGGCGCACTCCGGCGTAGAAAAGATCATTCTCCAGGTAAATCTGCCCGTCAGTAATGGAAATAACGTTTGTAGGTATGTAACTGGTAATATCACCGGCCTGAGTTTCGATTATCGGGATTGCCGTCAGTGAACCTGCTCCCAGTTCCTTATTTAATTTAGCTGCTCTTTCCAGAAGACGGGAATGCAAATAAAACACATCTCCGGGATAAGCTTCTCTTCCCGGAGGCCTTCTTAAAAGCAGAGAAAGCTGACGATAAGCCTGAGCATGCTTAGTGAGATCATCATAAATAATTAAAACGTGCTTTCCGGAATACAACATCTCCTCGCCCATGGCGCAGGCTGCATAAGGAGCTAAATATTGCAAAGAGGCACTGGCTCGGGAGGACGCGCTTACAATAGTCGTATACTCCATGGCTCCATATTTTTTCAAGGTTTCGGAAATAGCCACGACACTGGATAACTTTTGCCCTATGGCAACATAAATACAATAAACACCCTTACCTTTTTGATTGATTATTGTATCAATAGTAATAGCGGTCTTGCCGGTCTGGCGGTCGGCAATAATTAACTCGCGCTGGCCGCGGCCAATAGGCGTAAGCGCGTCAATTGCCTTTATACCGGTTTCCAGAGATTCGGTTACCGGCTGGCGTTCAACTACATTAGGAGCTTTGGCTTCTATCGGACGGAATTTATTCGCGTTAAGCGGCCCCTTACCGTCAATAGGCTTTCCCAAAGCATTAACCACTCTGCCAATCAACTCCGGGCCAACCGGAACCTCAACGATCTTGCCGGTCCTCTTTACAATATCGCCTTCTTTAATATCCTTATCCGGATTATCCGTGCCAAAGATTACCACACCCACACTCTCCTCTTCAAGATTTAAAACCATGCCCATGACACTCTCTGAAAATTGAACTAATTCTCCGACCATTACATCATCCAAGCCATGGATACGAGCAATGGTGTCTCCAACCTGGATAACCGTTCCAATAGACTCTGAACGCATCCGGGTCTTATATCTTTCCAACTCATGACGAATAACTGAACTTATCTCTTCCGGTTTCAATGTCATATTATACTCTCACTGTTAAAAGTTTTTCTTTAAGATCACTTAAACGCCGGGCAACTGTCCCGTCAATTATGGTATTACCCATAATTACCTGCACGCCCCCAAGCATACTTCCATCCAAATCTATATAAAACCTGAAACTTCGATTAAACTTCCTCTCCAATCTGTCTTTTATTTCTTTTATCAAATCCAGATCCAGCGGAAAACTGGTCTTTAGAATAGCTTCGGTTTCTCCTAAATGCGCATAAGCCACTCTTATGTAATCCGCAATATCGTGTAATTTATCAATACGCTTCTTTTCGATAAGAAGTTTCAGGAACTGACGGAATTCCCGGGAGTAATCCTCCCCCAATACCTTATCGATAAAATCTGATTTTTCATTCTCGGAGACTTCAAAGCTCGCTAAGAACTCTTCGAATTCCGGGTTGGACTGCATCAGGAGCTTTAAAGCCTTGAATTCATCAACCGCCACCTTAAGCCCAATGGTTTCTTTGGCAAAATCCATAAACGCTTCAGAATATCTTTTTACTACAATTATTTCTTTCATTTAAAGCTTGTCTAATCCGTCGAGAAAATCTTTTACTAATTGCCTGTCACCTTTTTCAGTAAGCTTCTCTTGTATTACATTTTCCGTGGCCTTAAGAGTTAAATCGATAATTTCATTTTTCAGCTCTTCTTTAGCCTTGGATAATTCATACTTAATGCTGTTTTTGGCGTTATCGATAATCTCTTGAGCCTGAGCATGGGCATTCTTACGGGCATCCTCTAAGATAACTTTTGATTCATTAGCAGCCTCATGGATTTTATGCTTGGCAGCCTGTTCAATAGAAGCAAGTTTGGCATCATAATCAAGCCGCATTTTTTCAATATCAGCTTTGGCTTCTTCTATTTCTTTAAAACCAGAGGCTATTTGCTCTTTGCGTTTATCCAGAAACCCAAGCACTTTTTTCCAGGCAAAAGCCCTAAGCAAGAATAATAGAATCAAAAATCCTATAATCTGGGCGACTATTTCATTAGCGCTTAACATCTTAAGTAATTCCATTTAAATCCTCAATTCCTAATTCCTAAAATATTAATGTTAAATACCAAAGCACAAAATCCAAAATAATTCCAAAGCTCAAATGAAAAATATCAAAACAAATGTTTTGTTATTTGGAATTTGACATTTAGATTTATTTTGGATTTTGAATTTTGTCATTTGTCATTAACCAATTCTCATAAAATTATAGCTTCCCTGCTAATACAAACGCAAATACTAATGCATAAATAGTAAGCGCTTCAATAAACGCGCAACCTGTGGCCATATTGATCAATATCTTGGTTGCCGCTTCCGGCTGCCTTCCGGTTGCTTCCATGGCTGATGCAACTGCTTTACCTAAACCTAACGCTGAACCAAACGCAGCCAAACCTAAACCTAAAGGCATGGCCAAAGCTAAAGCTACCTTGTAATCCATTTTTCCTCCCGTTTTATTAATAAATACTAATTTTAAACTCAAATGCAAAACTATAAGTCAAAACTCAAAACTGTTAATGTCAAATACCAAAGCCCAAAATTCAAAATAAGCCCAAATGACGAATATCAAATGAAAAAACTTTTATTTTGATATTTGGATTTTGAGTTTTGGATTTATTTTGAATTTTGAATTTTGTCATTTGCCATTAAACTTTTTACTTTTACCTTTTAACTTTTATTGACCTGAGCTTCTTCCTCGTGAGTCAACACCAGGGCAAAATATATAGTTGTTAAAAGGCTAAAGACTACCGCCTGAACTACACCTGCCAAAATAGCTAATAAGGTGCTAAAGACTAAAAGCGGCACACCTCCCAAACCAAATCCGGCTAAGACGGATAAAAGCATATCGTCGCCCCAAATATTGCTGCGTAAACGTAAAGATAAACTTATGGGCCGGACTAATTCCGAAACAATATGCAAGATAAACATCATCACCGGAACAAAAACCGAAAAGGCCAATATGCCCCGGGGCCTGCCCATCATATGGTCCAAGTAACCCAAAAACCCCAGCTCTTTAAAAGCAGTATATTGCACGTAAATAAAAACGCAAATCGCCAAACCCAAGGTAGTTGACCAGCTGGAAGTAGGGGATTTCATGAAAGGAATTATCCCAAATAGATTCATGAATATTATATATATAAAAAGCGTGCCGATAAAAGGCGTGTATCTTCTTCCGTTTCTTCCTAAAATTCCGCAGACAAAATCATCCAATCCGCCGACAACCAGCTCTATCGCGTTCTGAAGTCTGCCAGGAATCATTTTTTGTTTTCGGGATGCCAGATAGACTATCAAAGAAATAACAAAAACGGCGATGAGAGAAAACAAAATATTCTCCCAAAGATAAATTTGTTCACCTAATCTGGTCTTCCTGCCAATTATATCCGCTAAAAAAGAGACTAGATTTGGCAGCTCGTGCCGAACTTCTGTCGCTTCGACAGCCATATGCCTGATACCCCCAAAACTAACATAGTTATAGACATTCCTATTAATAGACTTAAAGTGGAAAAAAGTTTCCAGAAAACAATCAGGAAACCTGATATGTATAATACTGGAAATTTAATCAAAAGCAATAATAAAAGCTTTTTACTCGTCCGTTTAAGTATGGCTATTTCCAGCAAATTTATAGTTAGCAGAAAATTAGCCATTATCCAGCTGGCGCCAACCAAGATTCCAGCGCCAAAGCTGAATTTACGCATAGCTGCGCAAACCAAAACCGTTATTGCTATCAAAAATATATTTACTTTTACAGATTTTCTGATAAGCTCTTGCATTTTAAACATCTAATTCCCAAGCCCAAATGACGAATGAATTCCCAAATCCCAATTTCCAATTGGGTATTGGTATTGAATCATTGGGATTTTATTTGGCATTGGGATTTGGTGGTTGGTTATTATCTATTCTCAATACCTGCCTGATTATCCTTACAGATTCCCTTATCCCTACTACTATGCCTATTGCGATACAAATAATGAGAAAATAAAAAGGCAAATTAAATTTCTTTTGCAGATAATCACCGGCAAAAAAACCAGCCAAAGGAGAAGCTGCCAGCATTATAGGAATATAAGCAATCATGCCCGCAATTTTGATCCTTCTATATAACTCATTTCTAGAGCCTGCCATAAATTAAAAAATGGCGCCTGCGCCCTTTTAAAAGAGCCGAGGACACCACTGTCCGGTAATGATTATATTTTACCGCCTGCTTGATACCTGTCAAGACTAAACTCTTATAGGCAATATGACAAAGGGTATTCCCTCTCTATACAGTTTCTTCTGCATAGCAAAAACCGTATAGTTATGCAGAAATCGTATGGCAAATGAATCTTTAGGGAAAATAAGCTGGCCGCCAAAAAATACCGAGTTGGGAAAACGTTTAAGAATCCGAGGGGCTATATTACTTACCTCTTCAACTACATCCGTCCCCACCTCAAACAATCCTTCGGCGTAAAAACCCTGTTTATTCATAAATTTAACATAACGGGTAACATCTGTCTTGGCTTCGGTCTCTAATTTGCCGACTTCGCTTGTGCCTTTAAAGTTTCCGGCGTCAACTATTCCTATCTGAACAAAAACAAAATTTTTGAACACGCCTCCAAATAGCCTTATAATACCAAATAAAGTATGCAAACCTATTCCATTAAAACCGCTAACCAGCAATACTGCGGTCTTAGACTTCAGATCAGGCTTTGCTTCTTGGGCTACATTAATCGCGGGATTCAACATCGCTTCTTCAGCTGACTCTGCCACAGTAACCAAGTTATTTAACCGGTGCAGAAGTTTCGCGGTCTGGTAATAATGGCGTTTTATAAGAATCGCCACTACAACCAAAGAACCCGTAAAAAATAAGGTAACCCAACCTCCTTCTGTAAACTTCATGATTATCATTGAGACAAGTATAAAAGCGCACAAAACAAATCCGGTGCCATTAATAAAAAATTTCTTTATCCAGCCTTTAACCTGTGAACGCGCTTGCCACCAATGCCTCACCATGCCTGCCTGCGAAAAACAAAAAGTAATAAATACATTAATACTATATAAAACTACCAGGAGTTTGACTGAACCACCGGTTACCGCCATAACCAAAAGAGCCAGGCATCCCATAATCAGTATGCCATTCTGAGTTACCAACCTGTCGCTTAAAGCTGAAAACCTGTTAGGAAACCAGCGGTCATTAGCCATATTCGCCAAAACTCTCGGTCCGTCGAGAAAACCTGCCTGCGCTGCGACAAAAAGCAGGGTAGCTTCCGAAAACAAAGTAACCAGGACAAACACGTAACCCGGCTTCCCCCATCCTGCAGTAATTTTGTCAAAAAGAGTAGCATTTAATGTCTTACCTGGCTCAAGAGCAACCTGATAAAGTAAATAAGCAAGCATCAGGCCTAACACTACGAAAGATAGCGATATAGCCATATAGCGCATAGTGCGTTTTGCGGTTTGCACCTTGGGGTCGCGCAAAACAGGAACCCCGTTGCTTACTGCTTCAATTCCGGTAAATGTACCAGCACCCATACTGTAAGCCTTAAGCACCAGAAAAATAGTGCCCCATAAGCCTAAACTTGAAACGGTATTAGACACTTCGTTTGCCGTAGAAACTATTAACACGCTTGAACCCGCTGAATGCTTAAACAAACTATAAAAAATAATGAAAACGTGGGTAACTATAAAGATAAGGAAAATCGGGGTTAATACCACCACCGATTCTTTTATCCCGCGCATATTCAATACCATAAGGACAAGAACTGCCATAATCGCAAAAGATAACCTGTACGCATGCAAACCCATAGGCATAAGGCTAAATAACGCATCCGCCCCGCTTGCGATAGAAATAGCGATAGTCAAAACATAATCAATAAGAAGAGCGCATCCGGAAACCATTCCTAGTGTGGGCGAAAGCAATTTACTCCCCACCAAATAACCGCCGCCACCTCCGGGAAAAAGTTCGATTATCTGCGAATAGCTTGTGCTGATAACAAAAATAGTAAGCACCGTGCCTAAAGCCACAAAAATACTTAAGTAGGTATGCGTTCCTAAAGCAAGAAAGGCTTCTTGGGGGCCATAACAAGAGGAAGATAAACCATCCGCGCCTAAGCCTATCCAGGCAAAGAAAGCTATCAGCGATATTTTATGGAAAATCGCGGAATCCTGAGGATCCCGCGATTTCCCTATAACGATATTCTTAATCCGTTGAATTAGAGACATTTTTTAAAAACCGGTCTCGCCTTTTTTCTTAAAGCTTAAGGCGCCGTGCTTGGAATAAAGGATTGCTCCAAATATTACGACCACACAAAGCACAATGCTAATTATAACACCCGGGTTAGTTATGCGATAATGAATAATTATGGGCGCAGCCAAAAGTGAAACCATATTGATCACTTTAATCATCGGGTTCAATGCCGGACCCGAAGTATCTTTTAAAGGATCTCCGACGGTATCGCCAACAACCGAGGCTTTATGAGATTCAGAACCTTTTCCTCCGTATAAACCGTCTTCAATTGTCTTTTTGGCATTATCCCAAGCGCCGCCGGCAGTAGCCATAAAAACCGCCAAAAGCTGGCCGGAAACAATTACACCAGCCAGAAATCCGCCTAAAGCCTCAACCCTTAAAACCATACCGATTAAAAGCGGGCTTAACACAGCAATTAAGGCTAAACCGATAAGTTCTTTTTGCGCGGATATCGTGCAGATATCTACCGCTTTCTTATAATCCGGCTTGACTTTGCCTTCCATTAATCCCGGGATGTGAAACTGCTTGCGCACTTCCTCAACAATCAAGGCCGCTGCGCGAGCTACGGAATTAATCATCAGGCTGGAGAATAAACAGGGAACCGCGGCGCCTATCAAAACACCGACAAAAACAATCGGCTCAGATACTCTGATACCGGTTGTTAATAGGCGTAGAGAATCAGCTATTCCCATCTGAGCCTGTACTTTTGTGACATCGGTAAGAAACGCGCCAAACAAAGAAACCGCGGCAATTACCGCTGAACCAATGGCAACACCTTTAGTGATTGCTTTAGTAGTATTTCCTACGGCATCAAGATCCGCCATGATCTGACGGGCTTCTGGTTCAAGATGTGCCATTTCACCGATACCATTAGCGTTATCCGCGATCGGACCGAATGAATCCATAGCTACATTGTTACCGGTTAAAGTAAGCATACCAATACCGGTCATCGCTACTCCATAAAGAATAAACACAACGGGTTGACCCCAATAAATTAGAACAGCAGCCATAATCGTAAGAGCAATAACGATAAACTGCCAAGCGCTAGATTCCAGCCCAATGGATAACCCGCGTAAGATCAAGGTCGCAGCACCTGTCCTGGATGAACCAGCGATTTCTTTTACCGGAGCATGATGCGTATGGGTAAAATATTTGGTTACTTCGTCAATGACAATTGCCAAAACAATACCTATGGCTACCGAGAAGAACGCTCTCCATTCATGCATATAATAATGGGCTAAAATCAAAAACGCGCCAATGGAAATCGCGGCCGATGAATAAAACCCGCGATTGATGCTCTTGAATGCATCCTCTCCCTTACCGGCTTTACTGCTTCCTTTCACCAGATACGTACCGATAATCGAAGAAAGAACTCCGATACCACGCACTAATAAAGGAAAGACTATCCATTTTAATTCTCCGGTGATCGAAACTAAAGCCAAACCCAAGATCAATCCGGAAACGATGGTGACTTCGTATGACTCGAAAATATCCGCGGCCATTCCTGCGCAATCACCGACATTATCTCCTACCAAATCAGCGATAACCGCGGCATTCCGGGGATCATCTTCGGGAATATTCTTTTCAACTTTACCTACAAGGTCAGCTCCTACATCAGCAGCTTTAGTGTAAATACCGCCGCCTACGCGCATAAAAAGTGCCAGCAGCGTGCCGCCGAAACCAAAACCTAACAATACATCCGGAGAAGCAATCCCGAAAATAATAAATATTGCCGTGCCTCCTAAAAGCCCAAGCCCGTCAGTAAGCATCCCGGTAATGGTCCCTGTGCGATAAGCAATCTTTAACGCCTCGGCAAAACTCCTGCGGCTAGCAGAAGCGACGCGCACATTACCTTCAACTGCCATACGCATACCGAATTGACCTACGGTGAGAGAAAAGAAGGCGCCCATAACGAATGCGGCAGCCCTGCCCAAGCCAACGATGAGCCTGACCATATCCGGAGTAAAGTTGCTAAAACGTTTTAGAGCTTCATCAGTCGGAGGAATAACGTAGACTGAGAAAAACAAAACAGCGGTAAGAACTAGAATTAAAGGAAGTATGCTTTTTAACTGGCGGCTTAAATAAGCGTCTGCGCCTGTACGTATAGCATTCCAGACATCCTGCATGCCTTGAGTACCTTTATCATGGCTCAAGACCTGTTTACGCAGGAATAAAGCATAGCCTAACCCCAGCAAAGCAATTAAAAGCACCCCCCAAATCGCAAAACTTTCAAAAACACTCGCATTCATTAAACCTAACATTTTGCTACTTCTCCTTTCTTATTCCTGAGTTGTTGCCGCAATATTCAAATTCTTGATACCTACTGTATTTAAAATATCCAATACGCCCACAATATCCTTAAAACGCACGAGCCTGTCAGAACTTACAATTACACCCAAAGACGAATCATTCTTATATCTTAGGCTAACCCTTTCCTTTAATTCCTTACGGGTTACCACCACGCCGTCTAGATACACCACGCCTTCATTAGTGATGATTATATTAATCGGACCCATTTCATTTACCGGAGCCGCACTGGCAGCCTGGGGTAGATTTACCTTAAGGCTTGTCTGAAGTATTAAAGGCGTTGTAATCATGAATATTATCAAAAGAACCAAAATAACGTCGGTAAAAGGAGCTATGTTTATCTCGGCTATTAATTTTTGTTTGGGCTTACGTAAGTTCATTTCCGCTTGATCGCCAATAGATCCAAAGTTTGCGAAGCGCACAATTCCATATCGGTAATAAAATTATCAATCTTTTTGCTGAAATAATTATACGCGATAACCGCTGGAACCGCAACACATAACCCCATAGCCGTGCAAGCCAAAGATTCGGATATACCGCTGATAACTACGCCTATGCCGCCAGAACCAGCCACTGATATATCGTGAAAAGCCCGGATAATCCCCAAAACTGTGCCAAAAAGCCCGATATAAACCGCCGTGCCTCCAATTGTTCCAACTATGCTGGTATATTTTTCGAGCTTGACCGTCTCAATAGCCGTCTCTCTCTCCATAGTATTGGATATAAGCATTTCATTATGGCCGGCTAAATTTAATCCCGCGTAAACTACGCTGGAAAACGGAGTATCCGTATTTTTACAAGTATCCAGAGCTTTAACCGTATTCCCCTTTTCCAGATCCATCGATATCTTTGTCATAAAATCTTTTCTTTTAATCCTGGAACGCTTGCGGTAGTAAAAATATCTTTCCATAATAATGGCTAGCGACAAAATCGAACAAGCCAAAAGAATATATATCGTCAAACCGCCGCTTTTAAGCATCTGCCAAATTGTCATTTTTTACCCCCATGGATTCTTTTCCTTCTTTTCGCGTAAACTAAATTTAATATTCTGTAAGCCAGAAATATCAATACCGCGAAAACAACCAAAATCAAAACTATTTTCGTATATTTAACGATTGCCGCGCCAAAAAGAGCTAATAATAATATCCTCGGCAGAACTCCGAGCAGCGTGCAAAATACAAATGGCACAAACGGAAGACAGGTAATCCCCGCGGCAATAGAAAAAACTTTAAAAGGGACTATCGGAATAACTCTGCCGATAAGCACACTCATCATCCCGTATTTCTTGGCAAACTCCTCGGCTTTATAAATATGATGCGGCTTAATAAGTATGAATCTGCCGAACTTCAATAATACCGGCATAGCCGCGTACCTGCCAAGAGCATAACCTACCATCGCCCCAAGAGTCGAACCCAGTGAACCAAAAATGAGAACTGAACCTAAAGGGACCCCGATCGCTCCGGCTCCGATGATGATCACTTCAGACGGCAGAGGCACAACCGATGATTCAAAGAACATAGCCAGAAAAACGCCCAGATCCCCGAACCTGGCGATTAAACCGGTCAAATCATTTTGCAGCGCGCTGGAAAGATGCACAATCTCCTTCTATTCCTTAGAATGAAAAACTACTCTTAATTTATTTTTATCCAATTGGGCCAATTCTACTTCCTTGGTCGTCGAGAGCGCTTTCTTAGGGCAGGTATCCACACACTGCGCGCAATAAATGCAACGGCTCAAATCAAAAACAGCCTCGAATTTACCTTCACCGACTTTATTGATAGTAATGGCATTGGTCGGGCAATCCCGCATGCACATTTTGCAGCCGATGCATTTTTCCGGATCGAATTTTATCTTTCCGCGAAAACCTTCCGGCATATCCATTTTCTGCGCCGGATACAAATTCGTAGCCGGCTTTTTGAAAATTGAACCAAGGACCTCTCTCAACATCTTTCCCGGCCTCATTTTAACAAGACTCCCTTCAGGATAAGATTAAGCAAAAGCTGTAAGAGCGCTAAAGGCACCAAAAATTTCCAGCAGAAATTAATCATCTGATCGATCCTTAAACGCGCGACAACTGTGCGTAATAACGAGATCAGGCTCACGATGAACAAAATCTTGGCAATAAAAATCAAAAACCCTAATACAGGATTCACATTTAAACCAAATGGGAAAAATACCAGGGCTAACAACGCGCTTCCGGCAATCATTTCCACGTCCAAAGTCATTCTTAAAAAACCCAACATCCTTCCGCTATACTCGGTAAATCCTCCGGCAACTACTTCGGTTTCAGCTTCGGGAATATCAAAAGGCACCTTTTCCAGCTTACCTAACAAACTTATCAAAGCTACTCCAAATCCCAGCAGATTAAACACCCAGAACCAGGGATGAGCCATATAAAATTCAGCCAGCCCCTTTAGCGACCAGGTATCCGCCAAAAGCGCTGAAGCAAGAATACCCATAAATAAAGGAACTTCGTAAGCAAATAATTGCGTGAGCGAACGGACTGAGCCGATCCTGGAATATAACGAAGTCGAATACCATCCTCCGATAAAAAATGCCAGAGTCGGCAGAGTCAACAAATAAAGCACGACGATTATATCTCCTTTAAAAGAAAGAAGTGAACTTGTTTTCCAAAGAGGTATATAAAGGAACGCGGTTATCGCTGAAGCTAAAGCGAATATCGGAGCTACTTTAAACATCTTGGCGTTGGAATCAGCCGGAACAATATCTTCTTTACCCGCGAGTTTGATAAAATCCGCGAAAGGCTGAAACCAGGGCGGCCCAACCCTGTTTTGCAGGCGAGCGTAGATTTTCCGATCGATGAATTCCGCGATCAACGCGAAAGTGATCAGAAAGATCAAACCCGGAAATACGATTATATAAAATAATGATCCTAACATGATTATCGAGTAAACCTCTCCTGAAGTTTTTTATTAAGCTGGGTAAAATCTATTCCCCGCTCTTTATGCCACTCTATGCTGTAAGTATGGAGGCTGGGCCAATTAATTACTTTATCCGACCCGCAATCCTGTTCTTTTAAATGGACCATCCGGTCAGTGCAGGAAAAACAGGGATCAATTGCCGCAATCACTATCGGCATATCCGCTAAGAACCTGTCCTTAAGCATATGTTTTACTGCCTGCACATTGGCTAAAGTAGGCGCTCTGACTTTAACTCTATCCGGCTTTTCAGTGCCGTTGGATCTGACATAATGCACATCTTCTCCGCGCGGAGCTTCATAACGGCTGATTGCTTCTCCAATCGGTATTTTTCTGGGAGCTTTTACGACTAACGGGCCATCCGGTAATTTTTCAAGCGCCTGACGGATTATTTTATAACTCTCCATAAGTTCCTTTACCCGCACCACTGTCCTGCCATAAACATCACAATGATCATCCGTGATCACATCAAAAGAAAGCTCTCCGTAAGCAGCGTAAGGGTCATCAGCTCGGATATCGCGTTTAACGCCGCTTGCCCGGGCAGTCGGCCCAACCGCATCCAGCCGTAAAACATCTTCCCGCGAAAGTACGCCTACTCCGGATAATCTTTTGATAATAGTAGTCTCTTGGGTAGCAATCTCAATATAATATTTGGTCCTCTCTTCGAGAATTTTCAAACCATTAAGTATCTCTTGTTTTTCTTCTGGGTTTATATCGCGGCGGACTCCGCCGATTGTATTCATTCCATAATTGACTCTGTTGCCGGTAATCGAAGCAAGAATATCCATTACTACTTCCCTATCTCTCCAGGAATACATCAGTAAAGTATCGAAGCCGATTTCATGGCCGGCAACGCCCAACCACAAAAGATGGCTATGAATTCTTTCCAATTCACCGATGATGGTGCGAATATAAAGGGCGCGGGAAGGAACAGCTAATCCGGCGATTTCTTCCACCGCTTGAATAAAACAGGTAGAATGAGAATGCGAACAAATTCCGCAGACGCGCTCGAGCAAATAAATATCCTGAATATAGGTTCTTTCTTCGGCTGCTTTCTCGATGCCACGATGGTTATAACCTAAACGGATATCCACACCCAGGATCTTCTCTCCCTTAAGCGCGACGCTAAAACCTTCCGGTTCTTTTAAAGCCGGATGCTGCGGACCGATTGGGATTTTAAATTCCGGCGCATTATGCATTTTTATCCACCTCGCCTTCTTTAGCTGGCTTAGGCTTCCAGTCTTTTCTTAACGGATGCTCTTCGGTTGGCCAATCATCAGTCAAAGGATAACGGTTACCCACTGGTAAACCCGTAACTGTGGCGCCGAATAAATCCACTAATTCTCTTTCGTAAATCTCTGCTCCGGGAAAATACGAGGTAACTGTTTTAATTACCGGATTATTTTTGGGAGCATATGTCCTTAAATTAATCAAAATTCCGGAATCAGCAGCCAAATGATAAATAAAACCTAATTTCTCCGGCTCATCCAGCCCGGTTATCGTGCAAAGATGCCCGAATTGCAGCTCTTTGGCTAAATACGCGAAAACCTGTTCAAAATTTTCCAAGCTGACTTCAATAGAGATACGCCTGGGCCTGACTATTTTAATAGAGTCACTGAGATAATTAAATTTATTAACCAGGCTCTCTTTAATTTTTTCTTCTTGGGACATAACTTCCTCCCGCTATTTTTTAACTTCTTCTTTTTCTTCCAGGCTAGCCAAAAGTTTGACCACGCCATCGATAATTGCCTTGGGGCTGGCCGGGCAACCCGGTATATACGCGGAAACCGGGATGACCTTATCTATACCCGAAGCAACATTATAACATCCATCGGTTACACCACCCGAACAGGCGCAAGCGCCGACTGCTACCACGAATTTCGGCTCAGGCATCTGTTCATAAATACGGCGCAGCCTGTCTTCTATCTGCTTAGTCACCGGGCCTGAACAAACCAATACATCCGCGTGGCGGGGAGTTCCTTTCAGGACCACTCCAAAACGCTCCAGATCATAGCGGGGCGTAAGCGCGGCAATGATCTCGATATCACAAGCATTGCAGGCTCCGGTGTTAAAATGCAAAATCCACGGAGATTTTATCCTTGCCCAGGTAACTATTTTTTTGACTAAACCCATATCACTCCTATGCTTCTTCAGGGACGGTTCTCAAACCAACCTAAAACTGTCCCCTACAGGGACACTTCTGCCTTGAGTTGAGAACCGTCCCTATTTTATTTTCTCAACAATACATATAGACCGATTATACCGCCTATAATATAAAAAATAGCGATGACCAAAGCGCCGATGTTTACAAAGTGCATCGTAGTGATCATCAAAGTAGCAACATGCGCCAAAGTAAAGAAAAAGGCGAAAGGGAAAAATTGGCTGTAATCAGGCTGCGCCGAATTATCAAAATTGCTCTCTCCGCAGGCGTAAGATTCACAGGAATCTGTCTTGCCCTTAGTCGAGCGATAGGCCAACCTGGAAAATAACCGGTTAAGCAGGAATAATAAAGCCAGCACTATTACAAAAACTACTCCCGGGTTAGCAAGCCAGTTATCCATAAAAAATTATCCTTTCAGCTTCCTTATATTTCTTGCGTCAAGTGAACCGGTAAGACGGTGGACTCCCAGAACCACGCCCACCGCGACAGTCATAATCACAACTTCGATTACAATAATGGTGATCACCAGCGCCTGAGCCAAACCCAAGTTGCCGCTTTTCAAACCGGCAGCTATAACCAAAAGCGTAACCCCTTTGATCAGTATTTCAATTCCGATTAAAACCCGGATCAAATTATGGGTCGCCAGGATACAGTAAATCCCGATAGCAAAGAGTAAAACTGCAAAAATTCCGCTAACCACTCTTTTTCCTTTCCTTAAATAATACCACCACGCCAAATACCCCGGTAAAAAGTATAATGATTTGGCCCAATAGATCCAATTGCCTTAAATGCCACATGACCAGGCGCGGATCGGTCTCAACCTCGGATAAAGGCAATTTCGCCTTGAACTTTATACTTAATAAACCAAGCACTAGGCCTAAAATAATTATGACTAAAGGCAGGCCCCAGAAACGGGCAAGCCTGGATTTCATATGCTCAATTACCTCCTGCTTGGTCATCGCCTGGGTAAGACTGATCACGCTGATAAATAAAACCGGGATCAACCCCGCGCAGACGGATAATTCAAAGACTGCTGCCAAAGGAGCGTTCATTTTGAAAATCATCAGAGTCAATATGGCGCTGGTTAAAGCCAAACCGATAGCTGAACGCAAAAGGCTCCTGCACATTACTGTCCAGAGCGCAGCGCTTACCAATAATATTAAAATCAGGATATCCAGAAACAAACTAACCTCCTATAATCGGAACAAAGCCTAAGATAAATCCCTTAAGCAGCCATGGCGCTAATAATCCCGCCGCTACAATTAAAACTGCCAGGGCTATTGCCGGAAACATCAAACTAAAACCCGCCTCTTTAATATCCTTAAATTCATCGCTAGGCTTGCCAAAAAATACTTTTCTTTGCAAAGTAAGAAAATAAGCTAAAGTCAAAATGCTTCCTAACACGGCAATAACCGCGTAACCTTTGAAACCAACCAACCAGAGAGCTATAATTATCATCAACTTGCTCCAGAATCCGGCTAGAGGAGGAATTCCGGCGCAAGATAAACTTCCGATCACCGAAGTTAAACTGGTCAAAGGCATTTGCTTGGCCAACCCGCCCATTTTATCGATATCTCTTGAACCAAGCCTGCTTTCCACTGCCGCGGAATTTATGAAAAGCAGTGATTTGAAGCTGGCGTGATTAAAAATATGAAAAGCCGCTCCGGCAATTCCTAAAACCGATCCGCTGCCTAAACCTAAGATAATGTATCCGACCTGGCTGATACTGGAGTAGCTAAGCATTCTTTTGAAATCGCTCTGGGTAAGCGCGGCCAAAGCTCCCAGGATAACCGAAACCGCTCCGACAAATAAAAGAATAGATTGGATCGACGCGCTAAACCCGAGCATCGAAACCACGATCCTGATCAAAGCGTAAACTCCGGCAACTTTAGTGATTATGCCCGCCAGTAATACCGACGCGGGAGCAGGAGCCGAAGTATAAACATCCGGCAGCCAGCCATGAAAAGGCATAAGCCCGGATTTAATAAATAAAGCTACGATAAATAATCCTATAGCTAAACTGACTATCAGGCTTTTATTCTGGGCAATGAGCATATAATGGATCAACGAAAAATTCGTGCTTCCGGCAATAAGCACTAACAAAGCGATGCCGGCGATCATTAAAACTGTGGCCACTCCCGATAAAACAATGTATTTGAACGCGCCTTCTAAACCCGGCATATCCCGGTTAAACGCGATCAATATAAATGAAGAAACTGCCACAACCTCTAAAAACACATAGAGCGAGAATATATCTTTAGCCATAGCCACGGCGTTCATTCCGCAGACAGCGATCAAAAGAATATTTATAAAATTAAACTTTTCGTCACTATCCTTAACAAAGGTAAGCGCGCTGAATAACGTTACCAAAGAAACCATTCCGATGCAGAATAAAACCACTTTACTTAAAATATCCGCGCCAAGTTCAAAATTAAAGATACCCGCGCAAAATGAATGATTGATCTTCCAGAAAGCGGCATCCGGGATTAAAACCGCAACCATCTGCAGCAAAAATAAAAGAGCGGCCAAACCAAAGGCCAGCCTCTTCATCCCTTTAATCGGAAGGTTGAGGATCAAAACGCTAATAAACGGAATTAAAATCAATGACGCGCACATTTGAATACTCTCTTTTTTCAGGGACGGTTCTCAAACCAACCTAAAACTGTCCCCCTTAGGGACACTTCTCCCTTGAGTTGAGAACCGTCCCTATCTTAATAGTAAACCGAAAATAACCAGCATCCCCACAATTGCCCAAGCCAGATAAACCGAATAGTTGCCGGTATGCAATTTTCTTATTCCGGATGAAAACCCGTAAGCCAACTTCGGGCTTAAACTGTCATAAACCCAATTTATTCCCTTATCTACTCCAAAGCTTATTCTGGAAATAACATTTACTAAACCCAAACCCCAGTTATAGGGATCAAAGAATCCTTTTTCGGCTAGATCATAAATATTGGAGACAACCGGAAAATAGCGGATATGATCCAAAGCGTGGAGCCCGCTTCCCTTCTTCTTTAAACCATACAAATGATTAAGTATGGCTAAAATTAAAACCACGAAAGTGATTATTACCAGCATTGTATTCGTCGGAAAACCGCTGAAATTATGCCCCTCTAACCTCTCGGCTCCCAAGATAGGCTGAATAAGATTGTTTAAAGGCCACTGATTGAACACGCCAAAGAATGTACAGATAAGCGCTATGGCGATCATTGGAATTAACATACTGATATGCGCTTCTTTTACTTTTCCATTCTCTGAGCTGATCTTACCTATAAAAGCCGCGTGCCCCAATTTTAAAAATGACGCCGCGGTAAAGAAAGAACCGGCTACCGCCACAAAATAAAATATCCATCCTCTTTCAAGCGCTCCGTCATAAACCAATTCTTTAGAGAAAAAACCGTTAAATGGCCAGACACCCGAGATCGCGCAAGCAGTAACTACAAAACAAATAAAAGTAATCGGCATTTTCCTGGCTAAACCGCCTAATTTCTCTAAATTCGTAGTTCCGGCCTGTTTCTCAACCGCGCCGCTAGTAAGAAAAAGACAACTCTTATATAAAGCATGGTTGATCATGTGGAAAAGCCCGCCGATGATCCCGATCGGCACAGCCGTGCCTATGCCTAAAATCATATAGCCTGCCTGGCTTATTGCGTGATACGAAAGCAAACGCTTATAATCTTTTTGGATCAGAGCCATCATAACCGCTAAAATTATCGTAGCTCCACCCACGATCATAAGCAAAGTACTTAAGCCTGAATTTACAGTCAAACGGAATAAGTCTAAAGAAATCCTGGCAAGAAAATAAATACCCAAAAGTTTTTCCAAGGCTGCCGGAATTAAACTCATGAAAGGTAAAGGCGAGTCAATGGCCGCATCCGGGATCCAGCTATGAAAAGGCATTGCTCCGGCTTTAGAGATCGCGCCGATCATTAAAAGTATAAAAGCTAAATTAGCCAGCGGGCTCAAAGTCAAACTTATTTTAGAAATTACCAATGTCCCTGCCAAATGTCCCGTTAAAGCGATACCCAACATCATACAAAGGTCAGTTACGCCGACGATAATAAAGGCTTTGGTAGCGGTTTTAAAAGCATCTTTATTGCCAATGGCAATCATCCCGAATAATAAAACCAAAAGCCCTTCCCAGAAGAAAAGCAGGACTAAAAGATTATCGGCAAGAAAAGCTCCGTTAGTTAAGGCAATAGAGAAAAGAAAATAAGCGTAAAATTGGCTAACCAGCTTTTTGCCTTGCATAAATACGACTGAATACAAAGCAATAAGTACGCCAAAGAGGCTGGTAGCTAAAAGCATAAAAGCGCTGAATTGATACAAACGAAAAGATAATTCCAAACCCGGAGCAATTCCCGGTAAAGTATAGGTAAAACTCTGTTTAAATAATATTATTGCCAGAATAAGACCGGCCAGGTTCGCTAAAACCAATAAACCGGATCTTGCGCCTTCCAACTTCTTCGGCACGCAAAAAATCAGTATCCCTGAAAGCAAGGGAATGATTATTGTAAGCAATAAAGGATTTGGTATCATTTTAACGCTCCCAGCATCTGCCAAGTAGCGACTTGAGCGAATTTATAAGGATAATAGATTAAAATACCCGCAGCCAATGAAAGCACAGCTAAGCCCACAACACTGCCTACCATTATTGAGCTGCCTTCCTTCGCTTCTATATTAATTTTACCTAAAAAGATTAGATTAAAAACTCTAAAAAGATAAATTATCGTCATAAAAGCGCAGATCAAATAAATGAGAACAATCCAGAGCCTTCCCTCGGCTAAGGCGCCGCTAAAAACCAGATACTTGCTAAAGAATCCTCCGAACGGAGGTATTCCCATTACCGAAAGAGCGCAGGCTAAGAAGGCTACCCCGGTAAAAGGCATAGTTGAAATCAGGCCGCCGAGTTTAGTGATATCCTTGGTTTTAGTATTCTGTTCGATTATACCGGCGCAAAGGAACAATCCTGCTTTAGCTAAACCGTGCATTAGAATATATAAAAGAGCTCCCAGAATAGCAATGCTATTGCCGATACTCAAGCCAAAAAATATAAAACCGATCTGGCTGATCGTAGAATAAGCAATAATCCTCTTTAAATCTGTTTCAATTAAGGCGGCGCCAGCGGCAACAATCGCGCTTATGCCGGCAATTAACGGAACGATCGTGTGCCAAAGAATATCCGGAGTAATATTTACGATAAAAATACGGGCGAAAACATAAACGCCTATCTTAACTAAAACTGCCGCGTGCAGAAGCGCAGTGACCGGGCTGGGAGCGACACCAGCGTCAGGAAGCCAGGTCTGAAAAGGCAATGTTGCCGACTTGGAAAGTATACCCACCAGGATCAAACCGACGATCAAATTGGGAATTAATTGCGCTTTATAGGCTTCTTTAATCAGCGGTAGATCAAATGAGCCGGTCTGCTGGAAAATACTGATAAAACCAATTAACATTATCAAACTACCAAAAACCGTGACCAGGAAGGCCTTATCCGCTTTTAACACATACGCTTTATCCCTAAAGAAACCTATCAAGCGCCAGCTGGTTATCGCGGTAATCTCCCAGAACACATACATAAGAATAAGATTAGCCGAGAAAACCAAACCCATCATCGCGCCTAAGAAAAGCGTGACCATACAATAATACTCGTTTTGGTTATCATAGTGGCTGACATAGCCAAAAGAAAATAAAACAATGACCGCGCTGATCAAACTGGATACGCAAGTCATAAATACAGCCAGATTATCCGCCAAAAGAGTAAAATTAAGGCCTAAAGCGAATGGCTGGGAGATAAGGATCGTTTTACCGGTTAAAACCAGGGGTATAAGCTTTAAGGAAAGAATAAAAGAAGATAAGATAAAAAGGAAAGAGAGTATATTCCGCAGCCGGCTAGATACCCTACCGGCTAAAGGCAGGCAGAGCGCGCCGATTACAGGAATAAAGATAATACCCAGGACTAAATTGTTATAATTCATAACCCTTCCTTATATATTGTGCCTCTTGCTAATCCCTGTTATCGTTTAGGATAAAAGAATTATTTCAGGCAGGCTCAAAAAGCCTTGAAACAAGGTTGGTTACCGCGAATTGGGTAATATTTTATCAAAAATTCAATAGCTGTCAAGGAGAATAGGGTTATATATTAGGTAAGGATGTTTTGCCCATCAGGAACTTATCCACGAAGTGGGCGGCTTTCCTGCCTTCGGAGATTGCCCAGACAATCAGGGATTGGCCCCGGCGCATATCTCCGCAGGAAAATACCCCTTCGCTCGAAGTCATGAAATCCTGCGTAGCCAAAACATTCCCTCTCGGGTCTAATTTCAGGTTCAGGTCTTCAATCAACCCTTTTTTCTCAGGGTAAAGAAACCCTAAGGCCAAAATAACCAGATTTACCTCAATTTCAAACTCGCTCCCTTTAACTTCCTGCATAACCGGATAACCTTTAGCGTCTTTCTTAAATTCAACTCTGGCGCAGAGTATTTTCTTTATTTTTCCGGATTCACCGATAAATTTTTTAGTTAGAATAGACCAATCCCTCTCTCCACCTTCTTCATGACTAGTCGAAGTCTTTAAGATTAGCGGATATTTTGGCCAAGGAAAATCTTTAGTCCGGCATTCCTGGGGCTTAGGCATAATTTCAATCTGGGAAACACAAGCAGCGCCTTGCCTATGGGCAACACCCATACAATCAGCTCCGGTATCTCCTCCACCGATAACCACAATCTTTTTACCTTTGGCATCAATGAGTTGTTCTCCAGGAATTTTTTGTCCGGATAGCCGTTTATTCGATTGAATCAAATAGTCCATGGCAAAATGCACTCCGGATAAATTCCTTCCCTCGATACTCAAATCCCGGGGAACGCGCGAACCGCAAGCCAGGACCGCAGCGTCAAAATCCTTCTTTAACTTCTCAACCGGATAATCAGAACCTACGCTTGCCGAAACTTTAAATTCAACCCCCTCTTTTTTAAGTAAAGTTATCCTTCTGTCCAAAAGATCTTTCTCTAATTTAAAATCCGGTATTCCGTAACGCAAGATCCCGCCGAGTTTATCATCGCGTTCAAAAACCGTTACTTTATGCCCAGCCTTATTCAACTGATCAGCGCAAGATAGCCCGGCAGGGCCTGAGCCGATAACAGCTATTCTTTTACCGGTGCGTTTTAAAGGCGGCTTTGGTTTAATAAAACCCTGTTTAAAAGCATACTCAATAATTGCCAGTTCGTCATCGCGGATAGTCACCGGATCATCGTTAATTCCTAAAACGCAGGCGTATTCGCAAAGCGCGGGGCAGATCCTTCCGGTTATCTCCGGAAGGTTATTCGTCGCCGAGAGCAATTTAAACGCTTTTTCCCAATGTTTATTAAATACCGCGTCGTTCCATTCCGGTATATAATTACCTACCGGGCAAGCCCAATGGCAAAAAGGCGTACCGCAATCCATACAGCGGCAAGCCTGCTCTTCAGAATGTTCTTTCTTGGGCAAGACTACCACATCCGCAAAATCCTTTACTCGCTCGCAAACTGGGCGGATTTCGCTTTTCTTGCGCTTAACTTTTAGAAAACCCTTAATATCACCCATCGGTATATTCCCCTGAATCTAATTTCTTTGCCAACTTCCTCTCTTCTAAGATTCGTTTATATTCCAAAGGCATAACCTTTACGAAATATTTAAGCTCATGTTTCAAATCATCGGCAATCTTCTTGGCTAATGGGCTCAAGGTATATTTATTGTGATTAACCAGCAGCTCTTTAATTGTCTGGGCATCCTGTTGGTCAGGAACATCCAATTCCACCATGCTCATATTGCACTTATTCTTGAAAAAACCTTCTTTATCATAAATATAGGCAATGCCCCCGGACATACCCGCGCCAAAGTTCCTTCCAGTTTTCCCCAACACTACGACTCTTCCTCCGGTCATATATTCACAAGCATGATCCCCCACTCCTTCAACTACGCTCAAAAGCCCGGAATTCCGGATACAAAATCTTTCTCCGGCAACTCCCCGGATATAAGCCTCGCCGCTAATTGCTCCGTAAAAAGTAGTATTACCGATAATAATATTTTCTTCGGATTTATAATTCGCTTTTTTATCCGGATAAACTATGATTTTACCTCCAGAAATACCTTTACCTATATAATCATTACTTAAGCCTTCCAGCTCAAAAGTTACGCCCTTAGCCAGCCAGGCGCCGAAGCTTTGCCCGGCTACACCCTTAAATTTAAAATAAACCGTATCTTGCGGCAATCCTTCTTCGCCATAGGTTTTACAAATTTGTCCGCTTAACATAGCGCCGGCTGTCCGGTTGACATTTTTAATGGAAAGTTCGTGTTTCACGCTTTCTCTTCTTTCCAACGCCGGCTTAGCCAATTCTATTAGTTTACGGTCCAGGATTTTATCAATCCCATGATCCTGTTTAATCACGCAATGCCTGGCAATATTTTCCGAAACACCCGGCCTGTACAGTATTTTTGAAAAATCCGCACCTTTAGCCTTCCAGGGCAAGATTTCAGAATTAGGCTCTAAGAGATCAGTGCGGCCGATCATCTCATCCATTTTATTAATACCCAACTCACTCATAATCTGACGTAATTCACCGGCTACAAAACGGAAATAATGCTCGATGTATTCGGGTTTGCCCTGAAATCTCTTCTCTAAGATTTCATCCTGCGTGGCAATCCCCACCGAACAATTATTCAAATTACAGTGCCTGAGCATAACACAACCTAGAATAATTAACACTGCGGTACAGAAACCAAATTCTTCCGCCCCTAGAAGTGCTGCGATCGCCACATCCCGGCCGGTGCGCATTTGCCCATCAGCCTGAAGTCGAACCCGGCTGCGCAAATCATTCAATACCAGAGTCTGATTGGTTTCAGAAATTCCCAACTCCCAGGGTAAACCCGCATGTTTAATTGAGCTCAAAGGAGATGCTCCTGTTCCGCCATCTCCGCCGGAAATTAAAATCATATCCGCATGCCCCTTGGCAACGCCTGCGGCGATTGTTCCTACGCCGATTTCCGAAACTAACTTGACGCTAATCCGCGCTTGGGGATTGGTATTTTTTAAATCAAAAATAAGTTGGGCCAAATCTTCAATGGAATAAATATCATGATGCGGCGGAGGAGAAATCAAAGTAACCCCAGGTGTGGTATAACGGGTTTTAGCTATAGTAACACTTACCTTATGCCCGGGTAATTGCCCGCCTTCTCCGGGTTTAGCTCCTTGTGCGATTTTAATCTGTATTTCATCGGCGTTAACCAGATAATTAGCGGTCACCCCGAACCTTCCCGAGGCGACTTGTTTTATAGCACTCCTTTTCGATTCACCATTAGGCAGAGGAGCAAAACGCGCCGGATCTTCTCCTCCCTCGCCGGTATTAGACCTGCCTCCCAAACGATTCATAGCTATGGCAATTGTTTCGTGGGTCGCGCGGGAAATCGAACCAAAACTCATGGCGCCCGTGGCAAACCGCTTAACTATTTCTTCAATTGATTCAACTTCTTCCAGCGGGATGGATGTAGTTTTCTTGAATCTAAAAAGGCTCCTTATAGTGGTTGGCTGTTTAGACTGATCATTAATCAATTGCGTGAATTCATAATAACGCTTGGCATCGTTATTACGCGTCGCATCCTGTAACGCAGCTATACTATCCGGATTCCAAAGATGGAATTCTCCATCACGCTTCCACTGGTATAATCCACCTGAAATCAAAAGCTCCTGACCCTGAGCGGCCATATTAAACGCGCGGCTGTGGCGCATTAATGTCTCTTTGGCAATAACATCTAAACCTGCTCCCCCAATCCGGGAAACTGTCCCGGTAAAATATTCGTCAATCACGGATTTATCCAATCCTAAGGCTTCAAATATCTGCGCACCCCGGTAACTCTGTAAAGTAGAAATCCCCATTTTGGAAAGAATCTTTAAGATTCCTTTATTAATCGCCTTGATATAATGCTTTGTCGCGTTTTCCTTATCAATTGTCAGTTCTTTATCATCTATAAGTTTTTCAACAGCTTTATAACCTAAATAAGGATTAATGCAATCAGCGCCATAACCAAATAATAGCGCGAAATGATGCACTTCGCGGGGTTCAGCGCTTTCCACGATCAAGCTGATCTGCGTGCGTTTAGCATTACGAATCAAATAATGATGCACAGCTGCCGTAGCTAAAAGGCTAGGAATGGCCGCATTCTCTTTATCCACTCCCCTATCAGATAAAATTATGAAGGTATATCCGGCTTTAATAGCTTCGCCGGATTCTTTGCGGATCCTCTCAATTGCTTTTTGTAAAGAATCTTTTTTGTCGACTTCAAAAAGCAGGGAAATGGTTTTGGTCTTAAAACTGTTCTTTTTTATTTTACGAATTATTTCCAACTCGCCGTTAGTAAGAATGGGGTTTTTAACGAATAATTTACGGCAATGCTCCGGAGTTTCATCAAGAATATTTTTCTCCGGGCCCAGATACGTATGCAGGCTCATTACCAGCTCTTCGCGGATAGGATCAATTGCCGGATTGGTTACCTGGGCAAAAAGCTGCTTGAAATAACTAAAGATCAATTGCGGCTGATTGGATAAAACCGCCAGCGGAGTATCATTACCCATTGAACCAACCGGCTCCTGAGAATCCTGAGTCATGGGCTTGAGTATGAATTTAAAATCTTCGCGGCTGTAGCCAAAATTATTTAAAAGTTTGGGCGTATTGGATTTATCTTCTTTTGCTTTTACCTGAGGCAGATTATCCAACTCTAGAATATTTTCTTTTAGCCACTGATTGTAAGATTTTTCCTGGGATACTTCTTGCTTAATTTGAGCATCGTCAATTATCCGACCGGCTTCGGTATCGATAAAAAACATCTTTCCGGGCTCAAGCCTTCCGGAATAAGCGATATCTTCAGGCTTAACATCCAAAACTCCGACTTCCGAAGCCATAATAACCAGATCATTCTTAGTAATAAGATAACGGGCGGGCCGTAAACCATTCCTGTCCAAGAGAGCTCCGATTTTCACGCCATCGGTAAAAGCCATGGCTGCCGGGCCATCCCAAGGTTCCATAAAACAGGTATGAAACCGATAAAATGCCCGGATTTTTTCATCGAGCAAATGATTTTCTTCCCAGGCTCCGGGAATAAGCATCATCATTGCCTGGGGCAGAGACCTGCCAGACAAATAAAGCAGTTCAAAAACATTGTCGATCGTTGCTGAGTCGCTTCCTCCGGGAACAATTATAGGAAATATCTTCTTCAGGCTGCTCAGGGATTTACTTTTAAGCAGGCTTTCTCTGGCGCTCATCCAATTGATATTGCCGCGTAAAGTGTTAATTTCCCCGTTATGCGCCAGGAACCTGAATGGTTGGGAGAGATCCCAGGTCGGAAATGTATTTGTGGAGTAACGGGAATGTATCAACGCCAGGCAACTTTGCATATCTTTATCCAGCAAATCCGGGAAAAATCTCTCTACCTGATCAGGCATAAGCAAGCCTTTATAGGAAAGAGTGCGGCTGGATAGATTGGTAATATAAAAGAACGACTTTTGCTTGAGTTTCGAAGAACGAACTATATTCTCGACCTGTTTACGGATCAAATAAAGTTTTCTTTCAAATTCCAATCCGTCTTCTGTCTTCCGTCTTCTGATTTCTGATTTCCAGCCAACAAATATCTGCTCAATAACAGGTTCTGTTTCTTGAGCGCTTCTACCGATATCCGCGTTATCAACCGGAACATTCCTCCACCCGATCAGAATTTCTTTTTCCTGTTTGATGATTTTGGCAAACGCGTCTTTACAAAATTTGCGCTCGGATTCAATGCGGGGGAGAAAAACCAGGCCAACTCCGTATTTTCCTTTTTCCGGCAGGTTGAATTTATTCTCTTTGGCAACCTTAGCGATGAAGACATGCGGCATCTGGATTAAGATACCAGCTCCATCCCCTGTTTTAGGATCCGCTCCGGTTGCGCCGCGGTGGGCAAGGCGCTTAAGAATTTCTAAGCCGCTAGCGACAATATCATGGGATTTTATGCCCTTTACATTACAGATAAAACCCACTCCGCAGGAATCATGTTCAAAACGGGGGTCGTATAAACCAAATTTTTCTAATTCTTGCCTATTATCCATTTTTATCGGCCATTGAACTAATGAATACTCCACGGGCTAAAGC
>DJWJ01000013.1 GCA_002440965.1 Candidatus Omnitrophica bacterium UBA6233 | reverse complement strand
TTGAACCCCATTCAAACGCGCTAGCCAAACTGCGCTACTCCCCGTTATTGCATATTGAAACCAAAAAACCTATTCGTTTTTTCTTTCCCGCGACATCAGGTCTCTTAAGGCTTTGACAGCGGGTTTATTTTTATAAAGAATATTGTAAACTTCCTTGGTAATGGGCATATCTACTTTATATTTTAGGCTCAAGGCGTAGGCGCCTTTGGCGGTAGGAACTCCTTCGGCTACCATTTGCATATGGCTGGAAATTTGTTTTAAACTTTTTCCTTTGCCGATTTCTTCTCCGACAAACCTGTTACGGCTGTGTGAGCTAATGCAGGTAGTAACTAAGTCTCCTAATCCGCTTATCCCGCTAAAGGTATTTGCTCTCGCTCCCATAGCGACACCCAATCTCGAAATTTCAGCTAAACCTCGCGCAAGAATCGCAGCTTTAGTATTTGCTCCGAAACCCAGCCCGTCAGATACACCGCAAGCAATGGCGATAATATTTTTAAGGCTTCCGCCTAACTCAACACCGATAATATCATTATTAGCGTATATCCTAAATCTATCCGTTATAAAAATACTCTGCAATAGTTTTCTTACCTTTTCATTAGTTGAAGCAATTACTGCTACCGCAGGCAAAGATTGAGCGATTTCATAGGCAATCGTGGGACCGGAAAGAACAGCTAATTTTACTCTTCCCAATTCGCTATGTATTATTTCTGAGATTCTCTTCAGGCTCCCGATTTCAATCCCTTTAGTAACACTCAAATATATAGCCTCAACCGGATAACCGGCCTTTCGGACATTTTCTAAAACCGGGCGCACATACTGTGACGGTACCGCTAAAACAACGATGTCCTTATTTTCGATAGCGTGTTTTAAGTCGCTGGTAAATATTATTTCATTAGGAATCCTGATTTGGGGTAAAAATTTTTCATTTACCCTTTTTTTATTAATATTAGTTATGTTCTCGGCAAAAGCTCCCCAAACAGTGACTGGAAAACCCTTTTTCGACAAAAGTATAGCAAGCGTAGTTCCCCATCCGCCGTCACCCAAAATCACTATATTAGGTTTATTCTTCATATTCTGATTGTAAAACCCGGCTCTTCCCGTGTAATAAATTTTAATCCTACATCAAAATTATCTGATCCTTTCGGTTCAACCCTTGCTACTTTACCAATAATGCCATTTTGGTAAATAAAAACTCTTTTTTCGAGTTTTTCGCATATGGATAATAATCTTCGGTCAAAAGAAAGCCAAAGTATGTCGTCAGGATTAACGCTTTCCCGCACATTACACAAGAGGCCGTTAGGGCTTATATTAGAAGTATAACCTTCAAGCAATTTGGAAATAGTTTCTTTCTTGCAAATCTTGTAAACTAACGGTGTAGCATAATCCAGCCTTACGAATTCTCTGCGCTCATTTGGATTATCCATTACTGTATAACCAAATTTTGCTTATTTGTCCTAAGCTTAGCTAAATCCCAAGCGTAATCATAAAGGTGCAATCCCTTGCTTGCTGCGATAATTTCTCCGTCTTCAACGCCGATCTCTTCCGCCATATACTGCTTAACCAATTGCAGCCCTCCGAGGTTTGAAGGAAATCCTCCCCATAGGTCCCAAGAACGAAAATACAACATAAAATGCAGCTTGCCGTAACGAATTCTTGTATCGATAATTCTTAGGCACGGAGGATCAACTAATTTTATATCCGAGGGCATTCCGATTTCCATTACTGCTTGATTTGTGCCAAATCCCTTTTCCTTATAAAGCTTAATTACTTCTTCAATCTGGTTTACATCCAAAGGCATTTCTTTGGACATTTCCTTTCCATCCACTTTTTCTTTAATTTTAATTGTAGGGCTTACTAGCCGTTCTCCATAGGTGTAATCTTCGGTTTCAGTTTTGGCACCCGTCATTAAATAACTTAAATAACCCTGGATATAATCCATATCGGTAGGCGCCGGTATAGACATCCCCTCCGGAATTATGGGAATAATCTGATGGGCTGGTTTTTTTACGCGCACTACACAATAGTCAAACTCAAGACGCTTTTGCCCTTCATAGCTACCTTTAGTTATGGTGTAGATATGCCCATGATCAAGTATTTTAGATAAACATTGGAACCAAGCATCATCTAAATCGAAAGCATCGATAGATATTGGGTTTAATAGTCTTTCGCTCATATAAATAAGTTTCCCGCTATCTTTAACTGATATGTTACGTTTCTATAGCTGATTTTGGAGCGGGAGAGGGGAATCGAACCCCCATATATAGCTTGGAAGGCTATTGTTCTACCACTGAACTACTCCCGCATATTTAAAGTTCAAAAGTTAAAATGCAAAAGGTAAAACTAGAAAATAAAAACAAGACTATTAATGTCAAAGGTCAAAGCTCAAAATTCAAAATAAGCACAAATGACAAATGTCAAAAGCCTTGGTTTCGGATTTTGATATTTGAGTTTTGGATTTATTTTGGCCTTTGAATTTTATCATTTGTCATTAAGATTTTTGTTTTTTAAATAAAGACCTTCCTTTTTTACTCTTAATTTTTACTTTTTTATGGTGGGCAGGAGAGGATTCGAACCTCTGAAGCACAAGTGCAGCAGATTTACAGTCTGCCCCCTTTGGCCACTTGGGTACCTACCCGCATATTTAAAAGTTTAAATGACAAAATCTTGGTTTTAGCTCTTTCCTTTGCCTTTGATTTCTCTAATAAAAGCCGGCGAGAGGAATCGAACCCCCGACCATCTGTTTACAAAACAGACGCTCTACCAACTGAGCTACGCCGGCGTTAACTGCTTTTTTTGATTGCTTCAGGGATTTTAGCAATAATATCCGAAGCAATCAAGGAAATTTGCGTTTTTTCTTTTGCCGCCAGATCACCGGCTAAACCATGCAAATACACCGCGTATTTCGCGGAAGAAAAGCTATCTAAACCTTGTCCTAAAAACGCGGAAATCATTCCGGTTAAAACATCCCCGCTTCCCGCTGAACTCATTCCGGGATTACCGGTTCTGTTGATATATATTTTACCCTTAGCGTCGCTAACTATCGTATTGTGTCCTTTTAGTATCAGAGTTAATTTATGGCACCGCGAAAATTTACAGGCTATATCCTTCCTGTTTTTTTGAACAATATTTACCGTAATCCCCAATAAACGGGCCATTTCTCCCGGATGCGGAGTTAAAATTAAGCTTCTATTGTTAGCCTTTGGTTTTCGTAAAATATTCAAATGTCCGGCTAAAGCGTTAAGGCCGTCGGCGTCGATAATCATAGGTTTATCTATAACGCTTATTATTCTGCGTGTTAATGCCTGTGTCGCCTTGTCTTGGCTTAACCCCGGCCCTATAACCAGTATATCAAATTTTTTCACAAAAACTTTGATTTTATCAAACGCCTTGCCGCTTAGCGATCCGCTCTTTGTTTCCGGCAAAGGCAGAGTCATTACTTCTTCAGGTTTTATTTTTATTATCGCGTTATTTATTCCTTTGGGTATTCCCAACCTGACCGATCCGGCTCCGGAACGCATAGCTGCTTGCGCGCAAAGAACAGCTGCCCCTGAATAGTTCATGGAACCGGCTAAAATAAAAATGTGGCCGTAGTCGCCTTTATTACTCTCGGGTTTTCTTCGTAACAATTGCGTTGGCAACCGCATAATTTTTTACGTGCGATATCGACACGATTACATCCATGCCTGCGCCCTTTGCGTTTAGAAATTTACAGGATGGCTTCCCCGTCTTATCGTTTAGAATTTCAATGTCTTTCCAGTTTAACTCCTCATCACCCAAAGCTTTAAATACCGCTTCTTTTGCGGCAAACCTTCCCGCTAAATGTTGATATAAACTACCGCGAGTTTTAGCGTTAACTAGCTCTCCGTCGGTAAACACGCGGCTTAAGAAAGTATTTCCCCATTTTTCTACCGCTTTTCTTATGCGGTTTACTTCGGTTATGTCAACACCTGTTCCTGAAATCATTTTTTATTTGTTGAATTGGATTTATTTTGAACTTTGAGTTTTGTCATTTGACATTAAACCTATTGCTATTTAATCAAGTCTTTCATTTCTTTAACGGCCCTGCCTAATCCAACGAATACCGCCCGGGAAATTATAGAATGCCCAATATTCAATTCTTCAATATTGCTTATTCCGGCTACTCTTGAAACATTATTGTAATTTAGACCATGTCCGGCATAAACCTGTAACTCAAGCTTTTTTGCCAGATTAACCGCTGATCTTAAATTTCCCAAAAGCCGGTTTTCCTTATTTTTATTTCTTGCGTTTGCATAAGAACCGGTATGAAATTCAACCATATTGGCTCCGCTTAATTTTGCAGCTTTGATCTGTTTTCTTAGAGGATCAATAAATAAGCTTACTTCGATACCCGCATCTGCTAGTCGTTTGACGGCGCCTCTTATTTTTTTCTGATTTAGAGCTACGTCTAAACCGCCTTCCGTAGTCAATTCCTGCCGTTTTTCAGGAACTAATGTTACCTGATCAGGCTTAACTTTACAAGCGATGTCCACAATTTCAGGAGCCACCGACATTTCAAGGTTAAACCGTGTTTTAATAACGGATTTTAATAAGACAATGTCGTTTTCTTTAATATGCCTGCGGTCTTCTCTTAAATGCGCGACTATCGCATCTGCCCCGTTAGCTTCAGCTATAAGCGCAGCTAAAACAGGCTCCGGTTCGAGTCCCCCTCTTGCTTCCCTTAGAGTAGCTACATGATCTATATTTACGCCTAAACGCATAATTTTACCCCAGCAACATCTCTTCTTTTATATACAACCAAACAATAACCGCCAAAATCAAAGATATTAGTTTTAACCAGGGATGATACGTAAAAATATGCGTTATTCTGTAAAATATGCTTATTCGATTTTTGTTCATACTACTTCCTTATTTTGATTATACCTTTTATTTTTAAGAATAAATCTTCATAGTTTAGATTATTGTATAGCTTTCCTTGATAAACCAACGAAATATCCTGTCTTTCTTCGGATACAACGATTATAACTGCGTCGCTTTCCTCGCTTAATCCGAGAGCGGCCCTATGGCGAGTCCCGAAAATACGGTTTATATCCGGTCTTTGCGCTAGCGGAAACAAGGCTCCGGCGCCCATAATCCTGCCTCTTTGGACAATCAAAGCCCCGTCGTGCAATGGATTATTAGGGGTAAAAATTGCTTGAATTAATTCCGAGGAAAGTTTTGCATCGATCCTGATTCCGCTTTCGATGTAACCAGACAGCGAATCGTTTTTTTCAATAGCTATAAGAGCGCCGATTTTGTAGCCGGCAAGGTCTTCTACCGACTTGATAATTTCTTTAAGCATTAGATCGATTTCTTCCTCATCCATAGAATTTACAAAAAGGTTTCTTTGTCCGAGCCGCGCCAGCGCCTGTCTTATTTCAGGGTGGAATATCACTAAAAGGGCTATGATTGAAGTAGCAAAAAAATTCTTGAACAACCAGTCTAACCTTTCCAGCCCCAATTTTTGAAAGATAAAGAAGGCTACTAACACGAGCGCGATTCCCCGGATAACTTGTATAGCCCGGGTTCCTTCAAAAAAAAGCAGCGTCCGGTAGATTACGATCCACAGGACTATGATTTCAACAATCGATTTCCAGTGTATCAAAATGCCTGCGTAGCTCATTTATTTATAATATCTCTAACTAGTAACGCCTGCTTTAGCGCCTTTACATCATGGACTCTGAAAATATTCGCTCCGTTACCGGCGGCAATAACACAAGACGATATCGTGCCAAATACTCTTTCCTTTGGATCGATATTTAAAATTCCGCCAATAAAAGACTTTCTTGATGTCCCGATTAAAATTGGCCTGCCGAGCACTTTAAATTCTTTTAGCCTTTTTATAACCTCCAGATTATGCTCTGTGGTTTTACCGAATCCAATCCCCGGATCAATGACTATTTTTTCTTTAGGAATCCCGTTGTTGATTCCCCTATCCATAGCCTTGGTTAAATATTCGATTATTTCATCGATTAAAGATAAATATTTCGGATTTACTTGCATCGAGCGGGGTAAACCCTGCATATGCATTATAACTACCCCGGCTTTATAGCGGCTGATAACTTTAGCCATACTGCTATCTTTTAATGCGGTAATATCATTGACCATATCCGCGCCATTATCCAAAGCCTGCTTGGCCACTTCAGGTTTATAAGTATCAATGGATAGCGGAATGTTTATTTTTCTGGATACGGACTTAATTACCGGAATAACCCTCGCGAGCTCTTCTTTTATTGAAATCGGCTTTGCTCCGGGCCGGGTTGATTCTCCACCGATATCAAGGATATCTGCTCCGTCTTCAACTAACTTTTGGGCAAAATCAGTAATTTCATCAATTGAACGCAAAGATAATCCGTCTCCACTAAAGGAATCCGGCGTAACATTTACAATCCCCATAATGTAAGAGCGTGCGTCAAAGTTGAGTCTGTATTTCCCCAAAACTAACTCAAGATTATCTTCTTGAAAATTTTTCAAGGCAACCTTTAAGTCTTGCGTTATCTTATTCAGGCCAAATGGTTGCATTTGTAGTTTATTGCTCAACTTTTTAAACTGAGAAAGGTTTCCGATAATAAGACAATCGGTTTTTTTGACTCGTCCGGTCAGCGAGTCGCGGCTGACAGCCACATCTCCACCCAACGAAAGCATTTCCTGTTTTAAGATGTTAGCTGAAACATTGTTCAAAGAAACAACTTTAGCCAGATAAGCTTGGGTTTTTGGCAGCATGATCTTGATACCGTAAGTATCGACGCCAATCTCCTGCATTACCCGCTTTAAGTCCTTCTCTTTGGATATGCTTAAAATACGCATAATAAAATTACAAAGATATGTCTGTTTTTTCTATCCCTAGAAGGCGCTTGACCTCTTCTCCGCTCATTACTTCTTTTTCGATAAGTGTGTTGGATAATAATTTCAATTTATCCAGATTTTTCCCTAGTAAACCTTTTGATTTCATGTATGCATCTTCGACTATAAACCTTACTTCTTCGTCGATTAGCCTAGCAGTTTCTTCGCTATAGTTTTTTTCTTCCATAATGTCTTTACCTAAAAAAACCAGGCCTTCCCTGCGGCCTAAGGTTATATTGCCTAATTTTTCCGACATACCGAACTGAGTAACCATGCGCCGGGCCATTCCGGTAGCCATCTCAAGGTCATTCTGCGCTCCGGTAGTTACTTCGTTTAAATTAAGTTCTTCGGATGCCCGTCCTCCCAACATCATAGTAATCTCAGCGCTTAATTCCTTTTTTGTCCAGTAGTGCCTGTCTTCTAACGGAGGAGTAAACGTATAACCTCCGGCAAGCCCTCTTGGAATAATGGAAACCTTTTTCAAGGGATTCACTTCGGGTAATAACAAAGACAGCAAGGCGTGCCCTGATTCATGCAGAGCGGTAATCTCCTTTTCTTTCTTCGACATAATATGGCTCTTTTTTTCAGGGCCCATAAGCACCCTCTCTACTGATTTATCCAGGTCAGATTCTTCAACCATTTCTTTCCCTTTTCTGGCAGCAAGAAGAGCGGCTTCATTGCACAAGTTTGCCAGGTCAGCTCCTGAAAAACCAGGAGTTTGAGATGCGATTGATTTTAAATCCACGGATGGGGCAAGTTTAATTTTACGCATATGGACTTTAATAATTTCTTCTCTCCCTTTTATATCCGGCAAATTAACGATAATATTCCGGTCAAACCTGCCTGGGCGAAGAAGAGCGGGATCCAAAGTGTCCGGACGGTTAGTGGCAGCAATAAGAATTAACCCTTTCGAAGTATCAAATCCATCCATCTCAACCAAAAGCGCGTTTAAAGTCTGCTCGCGCTCATCATGACCACCGCCGATACCCGAAAAACGCAAACGTCCAACCGCATCGATTTCATCAATAAAAATAATCGCGCCTTTGCCTGATGTTTTTGCGGCGCGTCTTCCCTGTTCAAACAAATCTCTTACACGGCTGGCGCCTACGCCGACAAACATTTCGACAAAATCCGAACCGCTAATCGAGAAAAATGGGACCCCTGCCTCTCCGGCAACAGCTTTAGCAATCAAAGTCTTTCCGCAACCCGGAGGACCAACCAACAAAACTCCTTTAGGGATTTTACCGCCGAGTTTCTGGAATTTCTGGGGATCTTTCAAGAATTCAATTACTTCTTTAAGTTCTTCTTTTGCTTCATCCACACCAGCTACATCATTGAAAGTTACTTTTTCAATCCCACTATGCACTTTAGGAACAGCTTTGCCAAAAGTCATAATTTTGTTCCCAAGTTGTTCTCCCCGCGCAGCCATCATCCACCAAAAAAATATTAAAAGCAGTATCGGGCCCAGGTTAAAAAGCAGCGAAGACCAAAAAGTACGCGGAGGTTTTACGTCAAACCCTCTAACATTTTGACGTAAAAGATTAAGTAGTTCTGTATCGTTATCGGGAATATTTACTAAAAATTTGGAGTTATCCGTAAATTCTCCCTGCAGGAGCGCTTCCATCTTGGTTACTGTTTTTATTTTTTCCGGGTTATTCTTCAGTATAGAATAAAAGTTACCATAGGTGATCTCTTTGGGTATCCCGTTTATAGGAATGCTTATGGAATTTAAAACTACAAAAACCAGAATGATTGCTAAAATCCAACCAAAAGGCGAACGCTTAAATACATTTTTCTTTGCCATAATTTTACCTTTCTAATACTGGGTTTTTAGGAAATTTTATTATATCCTTAAATAATCATAAAAACAAGTATTTTATGGAGTTAAGTGTTAAATATCCAATGTTCAAGCCCCAATGATAAATGAAATTCCAATTACCCAATCCCAATTAGGCATCGAATCATTGAGATTTTATTTGCCATTGGGATTTGGTGATTGGGGATTCTTTGAAAATATTATACTTGTAAGCCTATCTACGGTAGAAGCCGATAGTACTTTTCTTTTTGACGACAGATATGCCTTTAGGCAGGTCAACTACCGAATTAACCGGACGGTTGGCTATTAAATCTTCAATTTCGTTTATATGGGTTAAAGTTATGCGCCGAATCGAACCTTGTAATTCCGATATAGTCAATCGTAAAACCAGTCTTTGTATAGCCGGATGAAATTTAGCATAATCCGCCAGCTTAATTTCCCCTTTCTTCCCCTTGACTTTGCGCAAAGCTGATTGATTCAAGTAATCATAGTCTAAAGAGATAACTTCGGACATATTGCTCAAAGCGCCTTTTATTTTCGGGTTATATTCTTTTTCAAGTAAAGGAATTAGACGGTTGCGCAGTTTGTTTCTTAAGAAAATGTCTTTTCCATTAGTTTTATCAATACGAACATCGATTTTATTCCGTTTCAAAAAAGATTCTACTTCCTTCCGTTGCACCCTGATTAACGGCCGAATAATTTCAAAACCGCCAAATCTTCTCTTGGGGAGAATACCGGATAGCCCATAAAGCCCGGTTCCTCTTAAAATACGCATAAGAACTGTTTCAGCCTGATCATCAAGATTGTGCGCCAAGGCTATTTTTTTAGACCTCATTTTTTGGGCTGTTTTGAACAGGAATTCCAAACGCGCATTCCTAGCATTTTCTTCCAAAGAGCCCTTGGGAGAGATTTTTTTTATATCTATTTTACCAATAGTAACCGGTATACCCAGTTTTAACCCCAATAATCTTACAAACTCGGCATCCCTTGAGGAATCCTTACGCAACATATGATTTAAATGGGCAATTCGTAGCTTAAGCCCCAAAGAAACGCTTAAGGATTTAAGTAAATAGAGCAAAGTAACGGAATCCGGTCCGCCGGATACCCCGACCAACACCGTATCTCCCTGGCTAATCAAATTATATTTTCTAATCGTCTCTTTTACCTTGTCAAGTATCATAATGGTTACATATTAGCATAATCAAGTCATATTTTAAAGGTTTACCTTTACTCGACGACAGATTACTTATTCCAATAACTCATAGCCTACTACTTGCAAATCATATCTTTAGATTGACTTTTAGGCTTTAGAATAGTAAATTAAAGTTTATGAAGCACAAGATTATAAGCCCGAAGGATAAAAAACTTGTCTTAGAGAATTTTGCCTCACTTTCTACTCTGCAGTGTATCAACTTTCTCCTGCCGCTTCTAGTTTTTCCTTACCTGATAAGAATAATCGGGCCGGAAAAATTCGGCTTGATCGCTTTTGCGCAGGCCCTTATTCAGTATTTTATGATTTTTACGGACTATGGTTTTAGCCTTACTGCAACCAGAAAAATTTCATTATGCAAAGAATCTCGGCAGGCTTCGACGATATTTTCAACCGTAATGACTGTAAAATTTGTTCTTGCCGCAATAAGCTATTTAATTTTGCTTATATTAATAAATGTTGTGCCTAAGTTTAAGAGTGATTGGCTGCTTTATTTATTTAGCTTTGGAGCAGTGATCGGAAATACTCTTTTTCCGGTATGGCTTTTCCAAGGAACCGAAAAAATGAGGTATATAACAATCATAAATATAATCGGAGGCATAATTTATGCGTTTTCTGTTTTTATATTTGTCAGGACCCCGGATGACTATATCCTTGTTCCGCTCTTAAATTCCCTCTTTTTTATAATTACCGGTATTTTCGGTTTTTATGTGGCTTTTAAAGAGTTTGATCTAGAATTTGTTTTTCAAAGTTACCACGACATAAGGCAGGAATTAAAAACCGGCTGGAGCATTTTTATCTCGATAGTAGCAATAAATACCTATACTACAACGCGTATTTTTGCAGTGGGACTGCTTACCAACAATACGATTACCGGTTATTATTCGATTGCTGAAAAGATTACGGGGATTGTGCAAATTTTTCCCTTAACTGCGCTCTCGCAAGCAATTTTCCCTAGATTAAGCGTAATTTTTGCTAAAAATAAGAAAAGGGCTTTAGATTTAATGCATAAAGTGCAGCATTCTACGACTTTGATATATTTATTGGTTATCCCGATTGTATTTTTTATTTCACCGCTTATTGTCAGGCTTATTTGTGGGGCAAATTTCCCGGAAGTTACTATAAGCTTAAAAATGCTTCTTTTGTCTGTATTCTTTATCAGCGCAAATGCTTTTAAGATTCAATTTTTGCTTGTTTGCGGCAGGCCGGATATGTATTCAAGAATACATGTTTTAGCCGCCCTTCTGGGATTACCGCTGATATTTATTTTTATCTATAATTTTTCGTTTCTGGGAGCTGCTGCAGCAACAGTAACCATAGAAGCGATAATTTTTATTTCCACGTCACAAATCCTTTACGCCTTCGCCAATAATCCTAATAAAATGCGTCTAAAATAATAAGGGCAGATTTTATTCTGCCCCCCCCCATTGCTAAATTAATCAATATTTTATTGGATGGCTGGTGTAGTCACATATCAACGCGGGGGAAACGAATGAAACTATATTTTTAACCCTGCCGGTTTAAAACGTTACGCTATTTAACTGCCGATAGGAATCAGTCAGGTATTTAAGTGACCCTGCAGCCATAACAAATAGAAGGCAGGATAAAACCAGGATAATCGTAGTCAAAACAACCTTTTTCTTATTGGTAAAACCCGGATTCGTCCAGATTAATGGCAGGATAAACGGACCGACCAATAGAAATCCGATTACTAATGAGGTAGACTTGAAATACCACTTATCCTTTAGCTTATTTTCCATTTTTCTAGAATNNTTTCCACCTTAGCTTCCAATAATCCGTATATTCATCTTCCGATATCTTACCATCTTTATTAGCATCAAGTTGGTTAAAATATTGTTTAAATTGTGACGCGGATTCAGCCCCGGTAATCTTCTGGTCATTATTTTGATCAGCTTTATTTAATTCTTTCGATTTATCCGCAGTCAGTTCATTCCTGTCGATTACCCCATTTCTATCCTTATCCAGTTCATTAAAGTTTTTTTCCTGATACGCCTGCATCTCATTAGGGGTTATAAAACCGTTTTTATCCGCGTCGATTAGTTGAAATCCTGATTTAACTTCTTGCATCTGTATATCCGAATTTGCAGCAAAAACACAAAAATGGGTAAGCAGCATAACACAACAAAGGATTGATAATGTTTTATTCATTTTCTCCTTTCGTCCTTTTAAGGAGTTACCTTTTTTACCTGGTTGCCAATACAAAGGATTTCCTGGATACCTCCGTCATAACCGATGATTGCTTTATTTGTCCATAAAATATGCATCCGTTCGCCGTCGCTGCGCATATTTTCGTTTTCATTCACGGAATATTGCCCCGGATTCTCTACGATACCTTTAATCATTTTGGTTAAATCTTCACCGGAGGAGTCTGTTTTAGGGACAATTGTGCCAATAACGCTCTCACCCAGTATATCTTTCTCTTGATATCTAAAGAATCTCTCTCCAAATTTATTAAGAAAAACTATATTGCCCTTAATATTCATCAATAAAATTATGCTATTTGCATTCTCTACGATTTCCCTATACTTGGATTCTTCAATCATTTTACCGCTCCTAGGTATACTGGTTTAAAACCTTAAAGAAGCCGTGTCTTTGATTTTAGTGGCGGAGAGTGGATTTAAACCACCGACCAAGCGGGTATGAGCCGCGTGCTCTATCAGGCTGAGCTACTCCGCCTCAAAATTCATTTTATTAATAATGAGGCATAACCCCGTGACCCCAAAGAAAAACTTTGCCGGGAGCCAAGGTTAATATATTACCAACAAAATCTGATTATGTTAAGTAAAATTAACTACGCGCTAAAACGTAAAACTGGTAATGTCAAATACCAAAACCCAAAATTCAAAATAAATCTAAATGACAAACACCAAATGACAAAACGTTTGTTTTGCTATTTGTGTTTTGGGCTTTGGATTTATTTTGGATTTTGTCATTTCTCATTAAACTTTTGGTTTTAACTTCGGCCCTAACTTTTTACTTTTTTCGATACGCGTTCAAATACAAGTCACAATAAATATTTTTATTTAAAATAAGTTCCGCGGTAATCAGGGCATCCATAAGCTCTTTATCTTTTGGATCCAATATAGCTGAATCCAATCCGTAGGCAACGGCCATTACCAAAAACGTACGGTTAATCAGGCTTCTTGTATTTGTTCCTTGCGATACATTGCTTAATCCCAGGGTCGTCTTGGGCGGCGGGTCAGAAATAATTTTAAAATCACGAATTGACTCTAGAATATCTTTTAACTGCCCTTGAGCAACATTGACCGGCAATACTATAGGATCAAGATACAGGCTATCGACGGGAAAACTCTTTTCAATACAGGCTCCCACAATTGTAGCTGCCAATTCCAATCTTTGATCCTTGTTCTGCGGAATGCCTTTTTTGCTGATAGTAATCCCGATAAGCTGCGAATTGTGTTCTTTGGCTAGCGGGATAATATTATCCAGTTTTTCACTATCCGCTGTCACAGAGTTAATGATTGTTTTATTCTTAGCCGCTTTCAACCCTGCTTCAATAACCTGGATCTTGCTGGAATCGAGGGATAGCGGTTTATCGGTTACTTCCTGCACGGTTTCAACCAGCCAAGACATATCAATATGTGGTTGTTTGGATGCTGCGCCGCAATTAATATCCAAAGCATCCGCGCCATTTTCAATTTGCTCCAAGGCGCATTTCTGAACCTCGGATTTATCGCGCTCTTTAATCGCTCTTGCGATATTAGCATACATCCCATTAATCAATTCTCCGATAATAAACATTATGTCTCCGATATAACGCGTTTAATATCAAATGTCAAAGCTCAAAATCCAAAATAAACCTAAATTACAAATACCAAATGACAAAACATCGCTTTTGATATTTGAGTTTTGGATTTATTTTGGGCTTAGGATTTTGTCATTTGTCATTAGATTCTCAATGTATCTACTTACTTTTTCTACTGCCTTGGGGTGGCGCATAATCAATAAATCCGCTCCCGCTTGAATTAAGGCAGTTGCAGTAAGCGCTTCCCAAATAATGCCTTGTTCAGGTAAAGCTTCAACTTTAGACTCCTTCGCTCTCCAGGCCTCTTGCCCCACAAAGCAAATAAACGGACAGGCTACTGTTTTATCGCCCGAAAGAGCGGCTAGCCGAGCGCGCTCCATAATAGAATATGCGTATTCCAAACCATACCCCAAGGCTCCGATAGTCGGATTCATAACAATCCGCTCCAGAGGTAATCCCATATCTGAAATCAAAATGTTTAATTGTTTAGCAATATTAACATCTATCGGGCTTTCTGCAATAATACTGTGTCCATCGGCAAGCACTCCCGCAGAGATAGTTTTGTAATTATCCTGGACAGCGGAACCAATTAAACAACGCTCTCCTTTAGCCGCCTCTGAGATGGCTGGAAGGAGCAGATTGTCTTTCGCATCGTCTCCGCTACCTAAAATTATTAGAGGCACGCCTATTTCCTTCAACAGTTTCTTAATCAATTGCACTTCTTCTTCGGCAGATTTATTGCCAAAATCCGGATGAGCCCCTAACAATCTAATACATAGACTCTGAGCTTTAAAATCCTGGATACACATTTGCGCCCATTCAAGCGGATCGTTAACAGATTTACCATAAAGTTTAATGACTTCATTTGGCCAATCATTAGGCGTGACATCGAATATTTCAAAGGCAACTTGGGGTTTATTCGGAAGAGTTCCCTCTTTAAATAAGCAAGGTAATGATTTTTCACCCCCGATTTTTATCGAATAAGATCGCGTCCCTCCATTTTTGCTGGTTGCGCCAATCGTTACTACCGAAATTTCGCCGGTCCACTTTTCCGTCATTAATTGCAAAGCCATATCTTTTCTCCTAATTTACGTAAAGCGCTCATAGTTTTATTGCTAGAGCTCAAATTCATCAAAGGCAAACCATTCCGGCTAAAATTTTCGATCTCCGGGTCAATAGGCAAAAACCCCAGATATTTTATTTTAAAGTCTTCCGGTTTACCCAGACTAATATTGTTATCGCAGCGATTTATAATTAAAAATTCTTTTTTAACCTCAATATCCAACCCTTTCGTAAGTTTGGATATTCTTTCGGCCGCTCTCAAGCCCGCTACAGTTGGATCCGAAACAACCACCATTGTGTCTACTTTTCGAATCGTGCGGCGGCTTAAATGTTCCAAGCCTGCCTCATTGTCAATAATCACAAAATCATAGTTTTTGGACAATTTATCCATAACATTGCGCAAAACATTATTTACATAACAATAACATCCCGGGCCTTCGGGTTTCCCCATAGTTAAAAGGTCAAAACCATCCGCTTCGATAATAGCTGATTGGACGCGATACTCGATAAACGCGTCCTTACCCATATTTATCGGAACAATCTTAGGATCAGTTCCAATCTCATCTAGAATACAACTCAAACCTTCTTTTACTCTTAAACCAAATGTTTCGCCGAGGTTGTTGTTTGGATCAGCATCGACTACCAAAATTGAACCCAGCTTATTTTCTTTGATTATGCGCGCAAGAAGACAAGCAACAGTAGTTTTACCAACGCCCCCTTTTCCCGCCATTGCTATAATACAACTCATGTTTATTAACCCTGCTCTAAATTACAAATGTCAAAGCTCAAAATTAACCCAAATGACAAATATCAAACATCAAAACAAGTGTTCTGGCATTTGTAATTTTGACCTTGGATTTATTTTGAATTTTGCGCTTTGTCATTTGTTATTATTGTTTAGCGCTTGAAAACCTATTTAAATCAGTATGCGGAAAAAACAAAGCTGCCATATATTCATCCATATAACCGGAGTCAACTGACAATTCAAAATAGGTAATCTTACGGGCAATTTCATCAGCTTTTTTAGACGCCTCTATCGATAAAAGCATCTGTCGGGCTCCGGAAAGAGCGCTATTGCCAATAAAAACAATTTTTTCTCTCTCTAAATCCGGAAGCAATCCGATTTTTATAGCGTTATCAACATTCAAAGAAGTGCCAAACCCTCCGGCTATAAAAATTTTCTTTACTTCATTAAATTCGAAATTCATATGTTTGACTAAGACAGATACTGCAGAATAAATAGCCGCTTTTGCCCGTTTCAAATTTTCAATATCCGCTTCATTGATTACTATATCTTTAGAGTTACCCGAATCTTCCTTGAAAACCAGCACAAACTCTTTTCCCGCTTCGGAATCGCGTACTCGCTTGTGGTTTTCAAGTTTAATTCTCCCGCTTTTATCTATTACCCCGGTTTCAAGCATTGAGGCAATTAAATCGATATACCCGGAGCCGCATATACCGCAAGGCTGGGCATCGCCAACAGTCGAATAGGTTACTGAGAAATTTTTGGCATTAATCTTAACTTTTTGGATAGCGCCAGTTGATGCGCGCATTCCACAGGTTACCCCGCTACCTTCGAATGCCGGGCCAGCCGAAGCAGCGCAGGCAGCAAGAAAATCTTTATTTCCAAGACAAATTTCGCCATTTGTGCCGATATCAATCAAAAGGCTTAAACCCTCTTCTTTATACAGTCCGCTTGATAAAACTCCGGAAGTCGTGTCTCCTCCGACATAGCTGGATACACCGGGAACACAAAACAAAAGCCCACGGGGATTAATAACTATTCCTCCTTCATAAGCTCTTAAAACCGGCAGGAAATTCGCCGTCGAGACATACGGTTCCCGTTTTATGTAAGTAGGATCCACCCGAAGCAATAAATGTATCATTGTTGTATTTCCGGTGCAAACAACACAAGTAATGTCATTAAGGTCTACCTTATGTTCAATCGTCAGTTCCTTAATCATTTGGTTCATGGTTTCGGTTACTGCGCTATGCAATTTTTCCATCCCCTCTTCTTGGCGGGAATAAATAATGCGAGTGATTACATCCGAACCAAAACTAGCTTGTTTATTATAAGCTGCCTTTGTCCCTAATATCTTCTTTGAACTCAAACTTACGAGTTGGCAAGAAATTGTGGTAGTGCCAATATCAAAACAGATGCCGAAATTTTTATTCGAAGTATCCCCCGATTCAACTAAAATAACCTCAAGCGTATCATTTATTTTTCCTAAAGTAACGGTGACTTTCCAGTCAGAATCACGCAATAATTCACCTAACTGCCTAATATTGCTTAACCCTGTTTGCGCAACCGAGAAATCCTGCGTTTTGCGGATACTGCGAAAAATACGATCTAAGTCGCTAGTGGTATCGTTTAAACTCGGAAGAGGAAGCTCTAAGTATAACTTTGTGGATAAGGGGGAATATTTAAAAAACTTTCCGCTTGAAATTTTATTTTCTGATTTCACATTCTCTGATTCTGAATAAATTCCTTCCGTTCCTAAGGCCAATTCCAATCTTGATTCCGAAGGAAGTTCGATTTCTAGGTCGCTATGAATAGTAGTAATGCAGGCCAGGTGAGCGTTACGCTTTCTGTCCTCAGCGTTTATCAGGCCACTGGGCTGGCTCAAAACCTTGCCTTTTTTCACGATAACCTTACATCTACCGCAAACACCATCTCCACCGCAATCCGATTTGATATATACTCCGCAAGAGAGTGCGGCTGAAAGAATGGTAGTGTCTTTGGCAACTTCCGCAATCTTATTATCAGGCAGGAAAGTAACTTTAAATTTGTTCATATTGCAAATTTTTAAGGAACGAAGGTAAACCAGCTGCTTCTTTTGGGCCGACAATAATTTCAAATCCGGATTCATCCTGCAACTCTCCGCTCATTACTGCCACATAACCCGGGATAACCAAATGTTTATGCGAAACAATGTCTTTAACCCCAATCTTATTGATTGTTTCGGTAATTTTATGCGGAGTAAATTTTTCGGCGGCCCAAGCAGTTAATACCGACATTCCTTCCGTATCCACGCTAATAATGTAGGAAGGAATCTTGCTGGCCTCGACTTCACCTAAAACAGTGTAATATGAAAGGGAAAAATTTGTCGTGATTAAAACCGGCGATTTGTCGGTTACTTGCCCTATCGGATAAAGCCTAGGCTCAATTTGTAACGGTTTCTGCGGATCAGTATAAATATTTTGCCGTAAGGTTAAAAGCGATAAAACCGCCCAAGCCTCAATATTTTTTATCAGGATGATACCGGCATATTTAGAGATATAAGTAGCCGCCTCCTGTATTTCTTCATAAAGATCATTTTTGTCGACAACAACTAAAGATGGATATCCCAAGCTGCGGTTGGATTTTTTTAAAGCCAGGCGCCGGATTTGAGTCAGATCCCAAATCCTTTCGGATATAGATTTTTTACCAATTTCTATAACCAAATCTTTAACTCCCTGCTTAACCAGATCAACAGACAATTCGCTTATTTTTTCAAGCTCATCTGCCTGTGCAACCAAAGGAACTTTGTATTCCTTAGCCAGTTGCGCAAAGCCAGACAAGTTTTCCTTAGTGGCGTGGTAAACTAAAGGATTTTTACCTTTTAAAATCTCCAAGGCGCATTTTAGGCCTTGTGCGTCATCGCTCATCAACACCAAGCCTAATGAAGTATTGGCGGATACAATCTTGACTACATTAACAAATCTTTTAGCATCCTTATTTTGCCTGATAGCGATTAAGTTGGCTTCGAGAGTTTGGCCAATCCGTTCAAATTTCAACCCGTTGATTTTCTCAACTCTATCTTTGATTTCTGCGTCAGTAATATTATCTTCAAGAATAAAACCAATCCCGGTTGGACGATAGAATTTTTCTTCATGCCTGAACAGAACATTTTCATTCCCGACCTCTAAACGCGTTTCTCCTTGACCGATAGTAATTAATTTTATTGGCGGCTGAGCTTGAGCTTCTAATTTAGCTTTGGCTTCGAAATCCAAATAAGGACATTTATCTATACCAACCGCTTTTTTAGCTAATTGCATAGCAAACGCCAGGCAAGTAGCAAAACCGCATTCCCGGCAATTTGTTTTTGGTAATAGTTTATAAATATCCAATCCGGATAAACCCATAAATTACTTACTCCTTAACTTAACGTAAAAATCCTGTCGCGGCTGATTTTTAATAACTGTTTGGCCAGTAATTCCGATTCGGCGTGCCCTTTTAACCTATTCAATCTATTCATTAATTGTTTATTAATCGTTAAAGTTATTCGTTTACCATTCTTCTTATTAGAAACCAGTATTTTTATTGTTTTAGCCCTGTATTTTTGAATGTTGCCTTTACCATAAGTAGCCCCGGTAGATAACTGCAAACCGTCAATTAAGCAGGATTTCGGCCTGGCATTAGCTCCATAAACCAAAACCTTTAGGTCAAAATATTTATGAGCGCCTATTTCTTCCAATGCTAATTCACCGGCAAGTAACCCCAAAACCAAATAAGGCCCCAAATGCCCGTGGAATTCTACCGCTTTTTTTAAATTTATCGTTTTCTGCATTTCTCTGCCTGCTACCCTCTATTTAATGGTTCACCAAGCTGGCAAGATATCCGGCACCAAAACCGTTATCAATATTAACCGTAGCTATCCCAGGAGAACAGCTGTTTAACATAGTTAATAAAGCCGATAACCCCTGAAAGCTAGCTCCGTATCCGCAGCTAGTCGGCACAGCAATGACAGGAACACTGACTAATCCGCTTACCAAGCTAGCTAATGCGCCTTCCATTCCGGCAACTACAATAATTACTCTGGCTTTCTTTAAAAGCCGAATGTGATTTATAATGCGGTGTACTCCCGCTACCCCGACATCATAAAGACATTCAACTTTATTGCCCATTACTTTTAAAGTAACAGCTGCTTCCTCGGCTATGGGGAGATCCGCTGTCCCCGCAGAAATAACTAAAACCAGCCCCTTTTTCTTAAAACCGGACTTCTTAAGCAAAAAACCGATTTTAGCCAAAGAATTATACCTTAAACCGGAAATCTGTTTTTTTAGATAACCGAAGGTCTTTTTATCCAATCTTGTAAGTAAAAGATCCTGCTTGTTTTTGACTAACTGGAGAGATATGCTTTTGATGTGCTCCCGAGTTTTACCCGGACAGTAGATAGCCTCAGCAAAACCTCTGCGTTTCTGCCTGCCAATATCTACCTTAGCAAAACCTAAATCACAAAAACCGGATTTTGAAGACATTATTTTCTGAATTTAACCCCGCAAAATTACCACAAGCAATAAAACTATAAGGGTAATCGCGAAGATGTAAAAATCATTAAAATAGAAGAAATCACTTAGTTTATCCTCAAGGGCATTCTTTGAGTGCGCTTCCGTTTTAACATCATTTAATGTCTGGCTGGATTTCTGATACCCTAAAACTTGATCCCTCTTGAATCTTAAGTAAACTCCTCCTACTTTGTAGGCGGGAATCTTTCCAGCTTCAGCCAAGCCCATTACTTCTTTTTCCGAAATACACAACAGGACTGAAACTTCTCTTACAGTTAAAAGTTTTTCTTCAGCCATAAGTCAATTAACCTCTTATTTATCGATCTGCCCGGAAGCTACCCAACAATCGATAGCCTTCCTTTCAAATCTCCAGTTATTTCCTTCTTTATGTCCCGGGACTTTGCCGGAATTTGCCCATTCCATGATAGAATTAAGATCTACTTCCAGATATCTGGCCAGTTCTTCGGGGTTCAAAAAATCGTGCAACATACAACAGCGGCCTTCCAGGATCGCGCCTTCAGCAATATTTAGCTTCGCCGGGAAAATGTCTCCTTCGACCATCGCTGTCGGTAAAATAGTTAACCTTTCTTTGGCCGTAATCCTTCCCCTGACTCTGCCGCCAATAATGATATTATCCCCGACTATATCCGCATTAACCACAGAGGCTGAACCAACGGTCAAATTTCCCTTGGTTTCCAAATTTCCTTCAAATTTTCCATTAATGCGTAAATTTACCGCATCCTTAAAGCTCAAAGTTCCTTGCATTGAGGCATCGACATCTAGAATTTTCTCTTCTACCCTTTTCTTAAAGGCCATCTTTACCTCCTTGCTTTTTATCGCTATTTTCCCTATCTTCATTAAAAACTAACGTTTCTATATGCCTAAAAAAGAATAGGATAATCAAGGTTAGAATTGTGGTATAAATTGCAGCGTTAAGAAAACCGCATCCGCAGGCAAGACCAATTCCGGCTACCACCCAAAGGCTGGCGGCTGTAGTCAAACCTTTCACACCTTCCTTTTCACGAATGATTGTTCCCGCCCCCAAAAAACCGATTCCGGTAATCACGCCGGCAGCCATCCTCGCCGGATCAAGCTTGGTTATCTCTTTATATATATCAAAAACATAAAGAGATGTCAACATTATAAGACAAGAACCCAGAGAGACTAAAATATGAGTTCGTAAACCAGCTGTTCTTTTATGAAACTGTCTTTCAAGCCCAATTAAACCGCTTAAAATAGCAGTTATCACTAACCGCAGCGCAATCTGATTATCTGTAAGCATAGCTATCCCCTCCGTTTGCGCAACTTCTAATCTAATTCTATAGTTAAATTTAAATCTGACCGGCAGCCTTTTTTAAACAATTGATAACCCATTCCCGCTATCATCGCGGCATTATCCGTGCATAACGCTGTGTGAGGAAAATAACAATCTAAACCGGAATTCTTGGCAGCTTGGCTAAATTTTTCTCTTAAACTCCCATTTGCCACAACTCCTCCTCCAATCACCAAGCGTTTAATCTGTTTAATTTTACAGGCAAGCAAGGCTTTTGTAACAAGAGAATCGATAACTGTTTCCTGAAAACTGGCTGCGATATCAGCAATTTTTATCCGTTTGCCGCTGGACAAGTTATCCTTAACGCAATACAGCACCGCAGTTTTTATACCGCTAAAACTAAAATCCAGCTCATTTTTTGTTCCTGAACAATTGAATCGGATTTTCTTAGGGTCACCGGATTTGGCCATATTCTCAACAACCGGCCCCCCGGGGTAACCAAGCCCTAATATCTTAGCCACTTTATCAAACGCTTCTCCACAGGCGTCGTCCCTGGTCTGTCCTAGTAATTCAATGTTGTCAAAATCGTAAACACAATATAAATTCGTATGTCCCCCGGAAACAACCAAGGCAATAAAAGGCAGTTTTATTTTTTCGCCGCATAGAAAATTGGAGTAAAAATGACTATACACATGGTTAACCCCCAATATGGGTTTATTTAAACTCAAACTCAAGGCTTTGGCAAACGAAATACCTACCAACAATGACCCGATTAAGCCGGGGCCATTGGTTACGCTAATCAAATCAATCTCTCTTAAGCGTATTTTTGCTTTCTTTATGGTGTTCTGCGTAACTCCGGTAATCGTCTCTAGCTGTATCCGGGAAGCTATTTCCGGAATAACACCGCCGAATTTCTTATGGAATTCAAGGCTGGAGGCGACAGAGTTAGCTAAAATATCTCTTCCGTCTTTAACTACTGCTGCCGATGTTTCATCGCAAGATGTCTCTATACCCAAAACTAGCATCGTTTTAACTCCGACAAGAAAACAAATCTGTAACCTTCCTCAGCCAGCTTAGGCATAACCTCTCGCAAAACCTCTAGAGTAATCTTGCGATCATGGCCTATTCCTATGGCAAATCCTTTTACTCTCGCCTTGTTTTTTAATATGTAAATCTGCTTTTTAATATATTCTTTTTCTTCTATGTTATCCAAGAATACATCGCGCCTGAGCGAAACCAGATTCATTTTTTGCGCTAATTCCCGGCAGACCGATTCAGGAGTAACATAGCTATCCAAAAAGTAAAGCCCCCTCTTCTTTAATTCTTCGAAGATAATCCTCATGGTTCTTATATCGCAAGTCGCTTTAGAGCCCATATGATTGGATATTCCCCGGGCATAAATAACATCGGCCAAATCCCGATTCAGGATCTTCAGGATCTCATCTTTGGTTAAGGATGTTGTAACCGTATTTTTCTCTAGATCATTGCGCTCTTCCGGCTCCATAGGAAGATGCAGGATAATTTCATACCCCTTAGAATGCAATTCTTCGGAAACTTTCTTCGTATGAGTAGCTTCCGGTAAAACCGCCGCAGTAAGCGGGTATCTAATTCCGCTTACGATCTTTAGATTGCTTAAATTGTATCCCCAATCGTCCAGAACAATGGCGATTTTTCCTTTAATAGGCGGTATTCTTTTTGTTGGTTTTTTAGGGCCAGCCGTAAATATAGAAATCACCGCCGCCGCCAAGATAAATATTAAAATTATGCCAAACAATTTTTTCATTGTTGAGTTTTTAACAGATTAACCGCGGACATAATCACAGGATCCGAATTATAATCCCTTATCTTTTCATTTGTATCCGGTTTCTCATCTGACCCGGATTCTTCAATAATTTCTTGCTCTTCCTTGCTTGTCTGCATTTCTACAATAATATCCGGAATCACTCCCTTACCATGAATTTCTTTTCCTGAAGGAGTAAAATATTTACTGGTAGTCAATCTTAAAGCTGAACCGTCGCTTAAAGGGATAACCGTTTGCACCGAACCCTTACCGAACGATTTTACGCCTAATATTGTTGCGCGTTTATATTCCTGTAAAGCAGCTGCGACAATTTCACTTCCCGAAGCCGACCCTTCATTAATCAAAACCGCGAGCGGCAGGTTAAGAATTGGATGTTCGCTGTTTGAGTTAAATATCAGATTCTGATTTTCCTTCCTTCCTTTCGTGAAAACGATTAATTTGCCTTTAGGTAAGAATTTTCCGGTTACATCCAGCGCGCTTTCCAGTAATCCTCCGGGATTATTGCGTAAATCCAATATCAAAGATTTTATGCCGGTTTTGGATATTTTTTCGAAGACATTATCGAAATCTTTGGAAGTCGTTTCCCTGAATTCCACGACTTTAATATAACCAATTCCGCCTTCAAGTATTTCCGCCGTTTTTATATCATTAATCTTGATGGCTGCGCGAATAATTTTAAATTCCAGGAGTTCTTTATCCGGACCTCTCATTACGGTAAGATTAACCATCTCCCCTGGCTTACCCCGCAGTTTTTTCATTGCCGCGGTTAAATCCATACCGCGGGTCAGTTCACTATTTATTTTAATTATTTTATCTCCGGGTTTAATTCCCGCTTTCCATGCCGGAGTATCCTCCAAGGGGGTAATGACTGTAATTAACCCGTCCTTTATGGAAATCTCAACCCCTAAGCCGCCGAATCTTCCTTCAGTATCTACTTTCAATTCATCATACGTGTCGGGATCCATGAACTGACTGTGAGGGTCCAAAGACGAGAGCGCCCCTCTTAACGCTCCATAAACCATATCTTTTGGTTTTATTTCATCCACATACTCGGCATCTACAATTGTCAAGACATCCGAAAAAAACTCGACCTGCTTATATAAATCATCCCGCTTCTTCCGGTCAAAAGAAACAGCTAATGATACCGAAGCAAAGAAAACGAACGCCAGAACCGAAATAAAAATAATCTTTTTACGCACTTTCCAGCCTTTTTTTGATTAAATCCTGCACGACTTTAGGATTAGCTTTCCCCGCGCTTTTACGCATTACTTGTCCCACTAAAAACATAACCGCGTTAGCTTTTCCAGCCTTAAAATCGGAAACTGACTTGGGGTTTTCTTTGATAACTTCTTCAATAACACCGCCCAAACTCCCTGAATCGGAAATCTGAGCCAGATTTTTTTCTGTAATAATTTCTTTGGCGGATTTTCCCGTCTTATACATTTCTTCCAAGACAGTCTTTCCAGTAAGATTGGAAATAGCTTGGTCTTTTTCAACCAACATAGCCAACTCGATAAAATTATCGGGCGAAATATTCAACTCATAAATCTGAAGATTATAATTCGCTGCTAAAGCAGTTAGGGGACCGATTATCCAATTAGCTACCGGCTTTTTATTTTCATCCGGGAATGCCTTCATCGCTTCTTCACTAAACCGACTACCCGCCCCACTGTTAACCAAAATTTTAGCATCATATTCGGATAAACCATATTCTTTTATAAAACGCTGCATCTTTTCCTTGGGCAATTCAGGAATAGTTTTTCTGATTTCTGTGATTTTATCTTCTTTGATTATAAAAGGAGGCAAATCCGGTTCAGGAAAATAACGGTAATCCTTGGCCCCTTCTTTAGTGCGCATAGAAACCGTCTCTTGAGCCTTGACATCCCAAAGCCGCGTCTCTTGCGTAAGTGTTTCCCCGGAATCCAGCATTTCCGCCTGACGTTTGATTTCATAACTTAGCGCGTCTTTAACTCCTTTGAATGAATTCATATTTTTCAATTCGGTTTTTATTCCAAGAGCCTTCTCGCCCGCTGGCCTTAATGAAATATTGGCGTCGCAGCGCAGCGAACCTTTTTCCATATCGCAATCCGAAACCTCCAGGTATTGAATAGTGCTTTTAAGTGTAGATAAATATTCATAGGCTTCTTCCGGGGAATTAATATCCGGTTCGCTCACAATTTCTAAAAGCGGCACTCCGGTGCGGTTAAAATCCACGAGACTGGAATTATCCTGATGGATCAGTTTTCCCGCGTCCTCTTCCATATGTACGCGGGTTATGCCAATACGCTTAAGCTTGCCATCCAGCTCAATATCAAGGAAACCGCAAACAGACAAAGGAAGGTCGTATTGCGAAACCTGATAATTTTTCGGCAAATCCGGATAGAAATAATTTTTCCGGTCAAATTTGGTATATTCTTGAACTTTACAGTTTAAAGCAAGAGCGACTTTTATGGCGTAATCCAGGGCAGTCTGGTTATAAACCGGTAAAGACCCGGGAAAACCCAGGCAAACCGGGCAGACCTGCGAATTCGGCTCTTTGCCAAACTCTGTAGAACAACCGCAGAAAGCTTTAGTTTTAGTGTTTAAATGCAAATGGACTTCTAATCCTATTACTGCTTCGTATTTCATAGCTTTGGTTTCATTTTATGCCATTCGGTATTCTGCTCGTAAGCATAAGCTAACCGAAAAAGCATTCCTTCGTTAAAATGCTTGCTTAGAATTTGCAAGCCTACCGGCAACCCTTTTTTGGTAAAACCGCAAGGGATAGATATCGCCGGGATTCCCGCAAGGTTGACCGATATCGTATAAATATCCGAAAGATACATTTTAAGCGGATCATCCACTTTCTCGCCGATTTTAAACGCTGAGGTAGGCGAAGTAGGCGTAATAATACAATCAAAATCCTTAAATACATTATCAAAATCCTGTTTAATAAGGGTGCGCACCTTGAGCGCCCGCAGATAGTAAGCATCATAATAACCGTGTGAAAGAGCGAATGTCCCCAGGATTATTCTACGCTTGGCCTCATCGCCGAATCCAAGCTGGCGGGTTTTTTTATACATATCGATTAAATTTTGGGTTTTAGCCCTTAGCCCATATTGCACGCCATCAAAGCGAGCGAGGTTTGAGCTGGCTTCAGCTGTAGCCAGAATATAATAAACCGGAACCGCGTATTCTGTATGCGGTAGCGACACTTCTTTAAATTGCGCACCTAAGGTTTTCAATTTATTTACAGCCTCTTCAATTATCAATTTAACCTCGGGATCTAGCCCTTCCACGAAATATTCCCTGGGAATACCGACTTTAATTCCTTTAGCATCATTGATTAAATCTTTTGTATAATCCGGAACCGGGGTATTAATGGATGTGGAATCATTTGGATCGTAACCCGAGATTATATTCATTAAGAGCGCAGAATCCCGAACATCTTTAGTTAACGGGCCAATCTGGTCAAGGCTGGAAGCAAAAGCAATTAAACCAAAACGCGAAACCCGGCCATAAGTCGGTTTCAGCCCCACTACGCCGCAAAAAGACGCCGGCTGCCTGATTGAACCGCCGGTATCTGAGCCTAGAGCCCAAATTGCCTCATCCGCTGCTACCGCCGCAGCAGAGCCTCCGGAAGAACCTCCAGGGACACATTCCAGATTCCAAGGATTGTGCGTAGGGCCAAAACAGGAATTCTCCGTTGATGAACCAAAGGCAAACTCATCCATATTGCATTTTAGCCCCATGAAACTATTTCCCGATTCAATTATTTTATTGATTACAGTAGCGCTATATGGAGGATTAAATCCTACAAGAATTTTTGAGCAACATTCAGTATTGCAGCCTTCAGTGCAAATATTATCTTTTATAGATACAGGAATTCCTCTGAAATTTGAATTGTGAACCAGAGGCTGCGAATCGCTAGTTCTAACATAAGCCTTAACTTTGGAATCAACCCCTTCAATTCTTTTGCTTAAATCTGAAAATATCTGTTCGGAGGCTATTTCACCATTTTTTATTTTCTCGAGGAGTTCGTGAGCGGTTAATTTGCAGGATTCCATCTTATTCGATTACCTTGGGGACAACAAAAAAACTGCCTTGCTTCTCAGGGGCATTCTTCAAAATCTTATCGATAGGTAACGAAGCCTTAGGCTCGTCTTTTCTTAATATATTGTTGATCGCAAGGACATGGCTTGTAGGAACGATATTCTCGGTATTCAATAAACTTAACTTATCAATAAACGCCAAAATATGCTCCAATTGGCTGGATAATTTCTCCAATTCTTCCGCATTTAGCTCAATCCGCGCCAAATGCGCCACATCTTCTACTGTTTTTTTGTCGATACCCATAGCGCTCCTTATACTTATAAAAAAATAATGAATACTCCACGGGCTAAAG
>DJWJ01000033.1 GCA_002440965.1 Candidatus Omnitrophica bacterium UBA6233 | reverse complement strand
GGGGGGGGACACAATACTTAATTGTCCTTTAGCGGGTGGCGAGAGTAGGGGTTGTCATTTAAGTTGTCATTTAGGTTGTCATTTGTTATAATAGCATTATGAAATTTAAACCCAATTATTCGATTACAGATAAGATTCTTAATAATATATCCCAGATTATGGCTGGGAGGGAGATTATTGAAAGCTCAAAGCTTATCCCCAAATGGGAATTAAAGCTTAAGAAAGAAGCCAGAATACATAATGCTCATTCGTCCACCAGTATAGAGGGGAACAGGCTGACAATAGAGCAGGTCGTGGCTTTATCAGAGGATAAGAGCGTTGCGGCGACAGAAAAGGATAAAAAAGAAGTTTTAAACTACCTGAAGGCTTTGGATTTAATTCCCATTTACGCAGGCCAGAAAACAATAGATATCAAACTCTTTCTTAAGATTCATGAGGCGGTTACAGCCGGAACTCTTAAAGATAACCAAGCCAGCGGAGCTTTTAGAAATCAACAGGTTTTTATCGGCAGGCGCGTCCTTAGCGGAACGCAATTGAAGGAAATAGTTGAGTATATGCCGCCTGATACAAACGATGTTCCGCGGCTGGTAGCTGAATTTCTGGATTGGCTCAATTCAGATAAGGCAAAAGAGGCTAACCCCGTAATATTAGCGGGTATCGTTCACTACGAAATCGCCCGTATTCATCCTTTTATCGATGGCAACGGCAGGACAGCCCGGTTAATGGCTTCGCTTATATTATACAAAAGCGGCTTTGACCACCGGAGATTCTTTTCTCTCGATGATCATTATGACGAAGACAGGGTTTCGTATTATGCGGCCTTGAAAACTGTTCAAGCAAATCAAGGCGATATCACTGAATGGTTGGAATATTTTACCGAAGGAGTGTTAAATTCCATAAATAAAGTAAAAGATTTTATCGTAAGAATCGGGATTTCTCCAAAAATTGAAGACGGAGAAAGAATAGAGTTAACTCAAAAGCAGATTAAGATATTGGAACGGATTAAAGATAAGGGCGGGGTTAGTAATAAAGATTTAAGAAAGATGTTTGGCGTTTCGCGTCAGGCGATACTTAAAGAAGTGTCTAAATTGATAGGTGCGAAGCTAATCGAACTTGTTGGGAAAGGCAGGAATGCGTATTATAAGATTTCAGATTAGGAAAAATTATGGTAATGGGATACTTCCGCGGCAGTCCCCCCGAGGCTAAACAGGACAAGGTAGACGCGAAAGATAATAAAGGGAATGAATGCGAATATTAGTGATTGGTTCTGGGGGAAGGGAGCATGCGCTGGCTTGGAAGGTTGCTCAATCGAAGCTGTGCGATAAGATTTTTTGCGCGCCGGGAAATGCCGGGATCGCCCAAATTGCCGAATGCATTGATATTAAAGCTGACGATGTTCAGGAGCTATTGAATTTTGCCAGAAAAGAAAAAATAGATTTTACAGTGGTTGGCCCGGAAGTAGTTTTATCTTTAGGTATTGTTGATGAATTTCAGCAAGCCGGGCTTAAAATATTCGGCCCGAATAAAAAAGCCGCTACTTTAGAGGCAAGCAAAGTATTTTCCAAAGAATTAATGGCAAAATATAAAGTTCCCACTGCCGCATTTAAAGTTTTCGATAGCCCGGATGAGGCCAAGAAATATATTGAGAAAGTTGGCGCGCCTTGTGTGGTCAAAGCTGATGGTTTGGCCGCAGGCAAAGGCGTTGTAGTCGCTAAAACAGTTGATGAGGCTAAGCAAGCGGTAGATGCGATGATGCGGGATAAAGTTTTCGGCGCTGCCGGAAATAAAGTTATTATCGAAGAATGCCTAGAGGGTCAAGAAGCCTCAATTTTAGTAATCACTGATTCTAAGGAAGTTATTGCTTTAGCCTCAGCCCAGGATCATAAGCGGGTTTTTGACAATGACCAAGGGTCAAATACGGGTGGGATGGGCGTATATTCGCCAGCACCCGTGGTAACTAAAGAATTATTCAAAGAAATTATGGAGAAAGTAGTTTATCGGACTATTGATGGCTTGGTTAAAGAGGGAATAGATTACCGAGGAGTTTTATATGCCGGTATAATGTTGACTAAAGACGGGCCTAAGACTTTGGAATTCAATGTCCGCTTTGGCGATCCGGAAACTCAGGCGATTTTGCCCAGATTAAAATCGGATTTATTGGAAGTAATGCTGGCAACATCTGAACAGAAATTAAACCGCATAAGAAATTTGGAATGGGATGGCCGCGCCAGTGTCTGTGTAGTCTGCGCCGCTAAAGGCTATCCGGGGAATTATGAAAAAGGAAAAGAGATTTTTGGCCTGGATGATGTGGCTAAAATAAAAGATATAGTAGTTTTTCATGCCGGAACTAAGTCGAGGATAGTAAATGATGTAGGACAGAGGCAGGAAATAGAATATGTAACTAGCGGTGGACGGGTCCTAGGAGTAACCGGTTTAGGTAAAACTATCCAAGAAGCAATCAAGAATACTTATGCGGCAGTTAAAGAAATCAGTTTTGAGGGGATGCATTATCGGAAGGACATTGGGAAAAAAGCCCTAATGTCAAATGTCAAAACTCAAAATTCAAAATAAATTTAAATGACAAATTCCAAATGACAAAACTTTTGTTTTGATATTTGACATTTAACCTTTGGATTTATTTTGGACTTTGAATTTTGTCATTAAACCGGAGGTTTTATGAATAAGATAAGTATAATCATGGGTAGCAGTTCGGATTTGGAAACTTTGCAGGGAGCGATTGATTTCTTAAAAGAATACAAAATTGGATTTGAAATAAAGGTTTTGTCCGCCCACAGAACTCCGAAAGAAGTCGAGGCTTATGTTGAATCAGCCGGTAAAAAAGGAATCAAGGTTTTTATCGCTGCTGCCGGCGGTTCAGCTGCTTTAGCCGGAGTAATTGCGGCGCACACAACTCTGCCGGTAATCGGCATTCCTATCGAAACTAAAAGTTTAAAAGGGCTGGATTCGCTTTTATCAACTGTAATGATGCCTGCGGGAATTCCGGTTGCTGCGATGGCAATAGGAAAAGCAGGAGCCAAGAATGCCGCGATATTCGCTTTGGAGATTTTAGCGGTTAGCGATAGCAAAATAGCTCAAAAATTAGCCCAACATAAAAAGATAATGCGGACTAAAGTTCTCAAAACAAAAATTAAAATCTAATGTCCAAATCTCAAGCTCCAATGATGAATTATCCAAATTCCAATCCACAATTGGGCATTGAATCATTGGGATTTCATTGGATATTGGGATTTGGTGATTGGGGATTAATTAATCTATGGCCTTAACAACCAAAATAGTTAAAATCGACCCGTTAAATATTAACGAGGATTATATCCGGCAGGCCGCGGAAATTATTAAGGCCGGCGGTTTAACAATAATTCCCACTGAAACTGTCTATGGCATTGCCGCGGATAGTCTTAATCAAAAAGCGGTAGAAAGATTGTCTGAAATCAAAAAACGTCCTAAGGATAAGCCTTTTACTTTGGCAATTGATAAAATAGAAAGAGCAGGAGAACTGGCCCGCGAGGTTCCGGTAGCTGCATATAAATTAATCCATAAATTCTGGCCGGGGCCGCTTACCATCATTCTGAAAGGAATTAATCAGCCAACTGTGGGCTTGCGCCTGCCGGATAACGCGATTGCTCTCAAGGTTATCGCGGAATCAGGTAAGGCGTTGGTGCTTCCATCGGCAAATCTTGCCGGACGGGAAGCGCCGGAAAATTTCTCCTCGGCAATTAAAGATTTGAATGGATTAGTTGATTTTGCGATTGATAGCGGAGCTTTAAAAATCGGGGTTGAATCTACAATTGTGGATTTGACAGCCAAAATCCCCCAAATTGTGAGATTGGGCGCGATTAGCGGAGAAGAAATCAATAAGGTTATCGCCAAGAAAAGCATTCTTTTTGTCTGTACCGGAAATACCTGCCGTTCGGTAATCGCGGAAGCGCTGCTTAAGAAGATGCTGCGGGATAATAAACGCGATGATGTGGAAGTTTCTTCAGCCGGGGTAACGACCATTTCTGGAGCCAGTGCTTCGCAAAGCGCCAAAGACATTCTGGCAAAAGAGGGGATAAGTGTTTCGAATCATCTGTCGCGCGAAATAACCAGAGAGATGCTGCAAAAAGCAGATTTAATTCTGGTTATGGAGAGAGTGCATGAAAGCGCGGTATTGAGACTGGCTCCCGAAGTAAAAAATAGGGTGTTTTTGTTAAAAGAATTTGCTAAAATAGATGAAAATAATCTGGATATAACGGATCCGATGGGAAAGTCCCCGGATTCTTACGAAAGAACCTTCGCCTCCATAAAAGAGGCTTTGGAAAAGGTAAATAAACTGATATAACCCGTTCGACTTCGCTCAGGGTAATCCTGGGCAAGCGACGAACAAAGTGAGGAGTAAGTCTAAGGATGAAAACTATATTGATTGCTTCTGATCACGGCGGGTTTGCTTTAAAGGAAAGTTTAAAGCCTTACCTTAAGAATAAAGGACTTGCAGTCAAGGATCTCGGGCCATTTAACGAAGAAAGATGCGATTATCCCAAATTTGCTTATGACCTGGCCAGTAAAATCGGGGAAGGTAAATTTAAAAGAGGAATTTTAATCTGTAAAAGCGGAATAGGTAATTCTATTGTTGCTAACCGGGTTCCAGGCGCGCGCGCGGCCTTGTGCCACAATGAAAAATGCGCGGAATTATCCCGGCAACATAATGACAGTAATATCTTGGTGTTGGGTTCTATTTTTGTAAACCTGAGCTTGGCGCGAAAAATTGCCGATACCTGGTTAAATACTAAATTTGAAGGCGGCAGGCATAAGTGCAGGTTGAATCAATTAAAAGAGATAGAGAAAAAGATAAGGAGTGGAAAGTGAAACATCTGAAAGTAGTAGATCCGGAGGTTTACGCTAGCATTAAAAAAGAACTTAAAAGGCAGGAAGAGAACCTGGAGATGATTGCCTCGGAGAACTTTACTTCTTTGGCCGTGCTTGAAGCCCAGGGTTCGGTCTTGACGAATAAATACGCTGAGGGGTATCCAGGACGGCGTTGGTATGGCGGATGCGAGAACGTGGATGAGGTAGAGAGCTTGGCGATTGAGCGGGTTAAGAAATTGTTCGGGGCAGAGCATGCCAATGTGCAGCCGCATTCAGGATCGCAGGCGAATATGGCGGTATATTTTGCGGCGGTAGCGCCCGGAGATACGGTTTTAGCCATGGATTTAGCTGCCGGCGGACATTTAACTCACGGCCATCCGCACAATTTCTCCGGAAGATTCTTTAAAATGGTTGGTTACGGTGTGGATCCAAAGACCGAGATGCTGGATTATGACGCGATTATGCGTTTAGCCCAGGAGCATAGGCCTAAGATGATTCTTGCCGGAGCTTCGGCCTACCCCAGAAAAATAGATTTTAAAGCGCTTAGGGCTATTTGCGATAAAGTAGGCGCGTATTTATTTGTGGATATGGCGCATATTGCCGGGTTGGTTGCCGCAGGTATTCATTTGTCCCCGGTTCCTTACGCGGATTTTGTTACTTCTACGACTCATAAAACTCTGCGCGGCCCGCGCGGAGGATTCATCCTTTGCCGCCAGGACTTCGCTAAGAAAATTGATTCCCAAATTTTTCCCGGAATTCAGGGCGGGCCGCTTATGCACGTGATTGCGGCTAAGGCAGTGGCATTTAAGGAAGCGATGAACCCTAAGTTTAAAACCTACCAGGAGCAGGTGGTTAAAAATTGCAGCGAGTTGGCTAAGGAGCTGGCGCAAAAAGGATTTCGGATAGTTTCCGGCGGCACGGATACGCATTTGTTGTTGGCGGATTTAACCGGAAAAGGGGTTACCGGAAAGGATGCCTCTAGCATTTTGGGGCAGGTCAATATAACGGTGAATAAGAATCTCATACCTTTTGATAAGAACGGAGCTGGGGTTACCAGTGGTATCCGTATCGGCACTCCGGCAGTAACCACCCGGGGTTTAAAAGAATTGCAGATGCGTAAAATCAGCCAATTCATCAATGATGCTATTGAATTTAGGGGCGATCCCAAGTCTATTGCGAAAATCAAGAAAGAAGTCATAACTTTAACCAAGAAATTTCCATTATACCCGGAGCTGGCGAAATAAAATGAATAAAAAGAATACGCCGCATAATAGGCCTAGTTGGGATGAATATTTTCTGGATGTAGCTAAGCTTGTGGCAAAAAGGGCAACTTGTCTACGCCGCAGCGTAGGCGCAGTCTTGGTAAAAGACAAGAGGATTTTAGCTACCGGTTATAACGGCGCGCCTTCGGGTTTGAAACATTGCTTTGAGGTTGGGTGCATGCGCCAGAAATTAAAAGTTCCTTCCGGAGAGCGGCACGAACTCTGTCGGGCGCTGCACGCCGAGCAGAACGCGCTTATCCAGGCTTCATTATATGGAATAAGTGTCAAGGGCAGCACTATTTATGCCACTTGTCAGCCCTGCGTTATCTGCGCCAAGATGTTGATTAATGCCGGAATAAAAGAAATTGTCATTGCCGAAGGTTATCCGGATAAGCTGGCGCTGGATTTCTTAAAAGAAGCGAAGATAAAGATAAAGCGGATTTCAAAAGGGAAAAGTTAAAAATAAGAAGTCAAAGCCATAGAGCAAAAGTAGGAAATTTAATATCAAATGACAAAATTCAAAGTTCAAAATAAATCCAAAACTCGAAATACAAATGTCAAAACCAAAGTTTTGACCTTTGTTATTTGTGCTTATTTTGAATTTTGAGCTTTGACCTTTGAATTTTGAGTTGTAGTTTTTAAGTTTTAATTTTTTACCCCCAAGGTTAATTAACCAAAAAATGAAGTGTCCTTATTGCGGCTACAAAGAAGATAAGGTGGTGGATTCGCGTTCGACTGCCGAAGAGTCCGCGGTCAGGCGCCGCCGCGAGTGTTTAAAATGCGGCAGGCGTTTTACTACTTATGAATACATCGAAGAAATTTCGCTTATGGTAATTAAGAAGGATGGCCGCCGGGAGGCATTCGACCGCAAGAAAATCCTCGCCGGGATAATCCGCGCCTGTGAAAAAAGGCCGATAAGCATTGAGAAAATGGAAGAAATTGTTACCTGGGTAGAACGGGCAATCCAGAAAAAGAGCGACCGGGAAGTCTCCAGCGAGCGTATCGGAGAACTGGTGATGGAGAAATTGAAATTTTTGGATGATGTTGCCTATGTCCGTTTTGCTTCGGTCTACAGGCAATTTAAGGATGTTGGGCAGTTTATGGTGGAGTTAAAGGATATATTAGGCAAGGAAAGGTCTGTGCCGGGAAATTCCAGCAGAACAAGAAGGAAAAGAATATGATAGAGATGGAATTGAGTAAGATAGTTATCGATGAAAAAAGGCATGACCAGCTTATTGTTTTGAAAGAAAAGAACGGCGAAAGAGTGCTTCCTATTGTGATAGGTTTAGTTGAAGCTTCAGCGATAAAATTGAAGTTAAGCGGTTTTCAGCCCCCGCGGCCGTTAACCCACGATTTACTGCATTCGACCATAGGCGACCTTGGCGCTAAAATCGAAAGAATCGTGATTAACAAGTTAGAAGAAAACACCTTCCACGCAAAAATGGTCCTAAAGACTGCTTCCGGAGAGGAAAAAGTTATCGATACCAGGCCCTCGGATAGTATAGCATTGGCAGTGAGGGCGCACGCGCCTATTTTTGTCGAAGACAGTATAATCAAGAAATCGGCGATATTCAACCAGGATAAATGAGAATGCCACTGTCAAGTTTCCCGCTCAGGTTCGATTTTCCGCCTGCGGCGGCGGCAATGATCTTTCGGATTTTCGGCGGCTGCCGAACTCGCGCCTCGTGCTCTCACTCGGCGCTCTCAACCTGTCCCTATACTACAAACACCGGACAGCCGTTCCGAGATTGCCAAGCTTTCAGCTTGGCTTCGGAATTCCCGAAAATCCTCAAGCTCCATTGCCTAAAATCTCCATTCGCGGATAAACTTGGCAGTGCCATTCTAAATATAATATGCTCAAATTTCATTTAAACGACAAAAAAATTCTTAAAGAAATATATGATTTTGCCAAAAACAGGCGGGTGAAGCTTTATTTGGTGGGTGGTGTTTTGCGCGATCTGATTTTGGAAAGGCAAAAGCATAATCCGGATTTTGACTTTGCGATTAAGAAGGGCGCTATAAATTTCGGCAGAAATTTGGCTAAGCAAATGAAAGCGGGTTTTGTAGTTTTGGATAAAGAGCATGGCGCCTGTCGAGTCGCAAGGAAGGCAAGCCGGAAAACTTATACTTTCGATTTCTCGGATTTTCGGGGCCCTGGCCTTGCAGAAGACCTGCAGCATCGCGACTTTACCATTAATTCCATAGCCCTGGAACTGGAAAAAGTATTTAGCGCAAAATATATTGATGGTTTCTTGATTGATTATTACGGAGCGCAGGAAGACTTAAAGGAAAAAATAATCAGGGTAGTAAATAAGAAGTCGTTTAGCGAAGACCCTTTGCGCATTTTACGCGCGTTTAGTTTTGCTTCTATCTTGAGTTTTGAGATCGATAAAGAAACTTTGGCGCTGGCAAAGTCAGAGAAAAATAAATTAACCGGAGTTTCTTTTGAGCGGGTGCGCGATGAACTATTTAAGGTTTTTGACACGGATAAAACTTTTGATTGTTTTGTTGCCCTGGATAAACTAAAGATCCTGGAGATTATCTTTCCGGAAATAAAAAAAATGCGCAAAATCGGCCAGGGCCCGTATCATCACCTGGATGTCTGGCAGCATACTTTGGAATCCATCCGCCAGTTCGATCTTTTGTTCAAAGATATAAAGGATCAAGAGATCCTAGAGTATCTTGATGAGGTTATTTCAAGCGATAGGTCGCGCAGGCAATTATTGAAATTGGGTTTATTCCTGCATGATATCGGAAAACCGGCGACATTGCGCCATGAAAAAGGCAGGACCACTTTTCATGGCCATGAAAGAGAAGGCTTAAGGTTGGGAATCGGTATTGCCAAAAGGCTCAAGTTTTCCAACGATGAAGTGCATTCTTTGCATAAAATGATCCTTTGGCATCTTCGCCCCGGGTATCTGGCCGATAGTGAAAATCCGACTGCCCGCGCAAAATTCCGATATTTCCGCGATGCAGGGGTTGAAGCGTTATCCATATTGTTATTGTCATTGGCTGACCAGCGCGCGACCAAAGGGCCTTTAACTACTGCGGGAGCCCGCAAACAGCATGAAAGAGTGGTGGCCCGCCTGATTCGGGAATATTTGCATAAAAGCAAGGATAAGAAAGAAGAGCGTTTAATCAACGGTAATGATATAATGAAGAAGCTCAGGTTAACTCCTTCTCCGTTAATCGGTAAAATCCTCTGGGCGTTGGAAGAACTTCAGGCAATCGGAAAAGTCAGAACCAAAGAAGAAGCGCTTAAGGCAGCAGCCAAGATTGCCAAGGCCAGGAATAAATGAAGAAGTTCATCATAATAAGTTTAATTATATTGGTTGTTTTATTAAGCGCAGGCATTGTTTATTTGAACAATGTTTTTCTTCCTAAAACAATCAAGGCCTTGATTGTCAAAAGCATCCAGGAGCAAACTCATTCCCAGGTTACTTTAGGTTCTATAAGGGTAAATATATTCAAAGGATTGGTTTTAACCAACTTGGAAATTTATGGCCAGCAAACCTCGCTGATTAAGGTAAAAGAAGTTTCCTGTCTGGTTTTCCCTTTTCCGATACTGCGTAAACAATTAATTATCCCTCTTATAAATATTAAATCCGCTCAAATATATCTGGAAAGAAGAAACGACAATACATTTAATCTGGCGGATCTGTTCCTTCCAAAGCCTGCCGCTGCCAATAATCAGGGGGCAGCTCCTTCTAAAACCGCAAATGGTTCTTCTGATAATGGCTTTGCAGTTTCTGTTTACAGAGTTAATCTCTCCAATTGCCAGGTCCTTTTTAAAGACAGCAGTTTAAGCAAGCCTTTGGTTAAAACTCTGGAAAATCTGAACGCGGCAGTCTATTTATCGCTGCCCGCATCAGTGAAATTCAAAGCCTCTGCTTTTATTCAGGGAGCTAAGCCGGTAAAAATAGGAAGCCAGGGAGAATTTAAAATTCCCAGCCAGGAATTAAGCGCTAAATTGAATATTCTTGGTTTTTCTCCCGTTGAATTCTCGGCTTATTATGAAGGTTCAGGGATAAAAATTTCCGAATCCTCGAGTTTCGATATTTCAGGCGACCTTAAGACTAAAAATAACGCGCTTTACGCCGATATCCAGGCGCAGGGTAAAAACTTGAATATCCTGCGGGATAAAATTAGTGTTTTCTTTAGCATCGATTCAAGAATCGTTCTGGAATATGGTTTATCCGATAAAAATCTGAAATACTCCGGCAGTTCCAAGATTTATGACGCAAATATTTCAGGCTTGGATTTTATCGATAAAATCAGCGCTATTGACTGCGGCGTGATTTTTAATAATTCGGGTTTGAGCACGGATAATCTGACTGGCCAGGTTTTAGGGCTGCCGGTTAAAGCAAAAGCCGCTTTAACAGATTTTAGCGACCCGTCTATCAAACTGAATATGGTTTCCGGATTAAGCCTTACAACGCTGCAGAGCATATTGAAGGATGAGTTTAAATTCAATTTACCCGGCTCGATCAGCGGGCAGGGAGATTTATTACTGTCGGTTGAAGGCAAACTTTCCGACCCTCAAAATCTAACGGTAAAAGGTGGGCTTGACCTGATGAACGGTTCACTAAAGTTGGAGAAAATAGATTCTCCCATCCAGGAGATTAACGGCAGAATCGTTTTTGTAAAAGATAAGCTCAAGTGGGAGGATCTAAGCTTAAAATATCAAAACGTCCTTTATAAGACTACCGGGTCTCTTGCTAATTTCAAATCCCCGTTTCTCGATGTTGCTCTAAATTCCAGCGATCTTTCCCTGACCGCTACCCTTACTTTCAATAATAAGTTGGTAAAAGTATACAAATGTTTTGGGAATTATTTATCCTCGCAATTTTTGGTATCCGGGGATATTGATATTTCGGATTCTGCCAGCCCTGTGGCAGGGTTAACCGGAGAGTTGCTTATTGATTTAAAAGATCTGAATAAATATTTCCCTAAACTAAAGGAACAACTTAATATTATCAAGCCTGAAGGAAAAATTAAAGTAAGTTTTGACTTCTCCGGCAAAGTCAATGAAATAAAAACCTGTTCTATCGAAGCTAAACTTTCCAGCGGGCAGATTTCTTTGTATGGTTTGAACATGAGCGATTTTAGTTTGGATTATAGCCAGGCAGAGGGCGTAGCTGATATCCGCTCTATGCGCCTGACTTTGTATAGCGGTTCATTGGAAGCAGCTTTTAGGGCGGACCTTAATTCCCAGGACTACCCGTATTTATTAGACGCCAGCCTGCAGAACGTTAAGATCGAAGAGTTAAAACTGGATACTTTAGCCAAGTCTAAAGATATTTCTGGGGTTATCCAGGCTGCTCTTAAAATTAAAGGATCATTGATTGATCTGCCCGGATCAAACGGAACAGGGATGTTTTCTATTTCCAAGGGGAAACTTTGGGAGCTGGATTTATTTAAAGGGATGGGCAAATTATTATTTTCCCAGGAATTTACCAATATTACTTTTTCCGACGGGAAATGCGATTTTGTCATCAAGGATAAATTTATTTCTACCGAAAACCTTTTATTGGAAGGCAACATTGTAAATTTATCCGGCCCGGTAAGAATAGGTTTGGATAATTCGATCAGCGCCAGCCTTAACGTTGACATAATCAGCGAAATGGTCCCTTTGACCGGTACCTATAAAGACGTAGCTACGGCGTTAATCGGAGAGGCCGATAAGTTCGCGGTAATTAAGATAAGCGGTACACTTAAGGATCCCAAGTATAAATTTCAAACTGCTGTAACGAATATTATTCAGAGTTTGGCTGGAAATTTACTTAAAAGATTATAGTATTTATGGTATAATACGCCTTAATCGATTTTAAAAAGGAGGGAGTAGTATGATTAACAAGGCGGAAGTTAGGGTTAAATTATTGTTTTTATTTTTATGTGTTTTTTGTTTTTCCCTTGTTTTAATGAATGCTTATGCGGATCAGGGTGTTGATAAGGCCCAGGCTAAGGCCATGGAGCAGGCTGTCACGGATCCCAAGGCTGTTGTTGCCGAGAATCCCAATGCTGTTACTGCCGCAGATTACCGTCAGGAATTAGGACAAGCGATTACAGTCGAAGAAGAGTATTTGCCGCAGGCACTGGATACTTATGGTCGTTTTATGCCATTATCCGGAGTCAAGTCCCAATCCGGAAAAATCGGTATAGTTACCGCTGCTTCAGAGTATAACTATAAAATGAAGGCTTTTGACAAGCTTCCGATCCAGTTCGGTTTAGTCACTAAGTATATAGGTATAAGCAATACTACGGCTGTTCAGCTTCCAGCCCGGTTAACTACTTTTGGCCTGGGAGTAGAAACTACTTTGCCGTTTTTTAATTTGGAAAAAACTTATTTCACGATAGCCTTGGCGCCTTCGTTTTACACGGACAACTGGAATTTCCGTTCGGAGTCATTCCATTTGGCCCAGCGCTATTTTATGATTTACCAGCCGACTGACAAATTAACTCTTGTTTGCGGAGCTGAATATATCCCTGGTTTTAAAGCCGCTGTTTCTCCGATTGTCGGGTTGATTTATAGGCCGAATGATAAGTTAACTTTTAATTTAGTTCCTCCTATGCCGGAAATTGACTATAACCTGAATGATAAATGGACGGTTTTCATGCAAGGTGAATATGTTGTCGATGAGTATAAGGTAACCCAGAATGGCAAGAAAAACCAGGTACTTAATTATAATGAAATACGCGCCGGCGCAGGACTGAAGTATGCTCCTAACAAGAATATTCAGGCTTCTCTTTCCGCAGGTAGTGTATTTAATCGTTCTATCGAATACCGCCAGGATAGCCTGGGTAAAGTTGCTGTCAATAATGGTTTGTATACCGAGTTCCGTGTAAATATTGCAATGTAATACCGGAATAAAGCGTGAAGCATTTAATCAAAACCATAAGGCTGATCGAAAAACAGATCCAGCCTTATGCGGTGCCTTCAGTTACCAAGATTGCCGCAAGGCGCGATCCTTATCAGGTTTTAATTTCCTGCATTTTGAGCTTGCGCACGAAAGATAAAACCACTATAGAAGCAGCATACAGGTTGTTTAGGGTTGCGTCCAATCCCGCAAGCTTGGTAAGGCTGTCTAGAGGGCGCTTGGAGAAGTTGATTTATCCCGTAGGTTTCTACCGCAATAAAGCAAAAGCCATTTTGGATATAAGCCATAAGCTTATCAAAACTTTTAACGGCAAAGTCCCTTATAAATTAGAAGATCTGTTAGCCTTTAAAGGTGTTGGGCTAAAGACAGCAAATCTGGTTTTGAGCTTGGGTTTTAATATACCGGCGATTTGCGTGGATACGCATGTGCACCGTATTTCCAACCGTTTGGGTTGGGTTAAAACAAAGACGCCGGAAGAGACGGAAAAAGAGCTAAAGAAAATTCTTCCTGGAAATGAATGGATAGGGATTAATACTACGCTGGTAACTTTTGGCCAGAACTTATGCTTACCGATTCTGCCGTTTTGCAGCCGGTGTCTGGCGGTTAATTTTTGCAAACGTAAAGGTGTGTATAAATTCCGATAATTGTAGAATGAAAATCAAAAATTGTGAAATAAGAGTTATCCGGCAGGATATAACCGAGTTAAGCGCCGATGCCATTGTTAACGCGGCGAATAATCAGGGCTTTATGGGAGGCGGGGTAGCCGGCGCGATTAAGAAAAAGGGCGGTAAGATAATCGAAGAAGAAGCGGTAAAGAAGTGCCCCATTCAAGTCGGAGAAGCGGTTTTTACTACGGCCGGGTCGTTAAAAGCAAAATACGTTATTCACGCCGCGACTATGGATATGAGTTTTAAAACCGGCGAAACAAGGATCCGGGATTCTTTCCGGAATTCTTTGAAAGTTGCCGATGAATTAGGGGTGAAATCTGTCGCGTTTCCGGCGTTAGGCTGCGGCACAGGCGCCTTTCCTTTATTGGCTTCGGCCAAAATTATGGCGCAGGAAATCTGGAGATATTTGCGCGAGGAAAAATCCAATATTCAAGAAATCACCTTTTGCCTTTTTGATCAGGAAGCTTACGATATTTTTGAGCAAGGCGTAATCAAGTATCTTGAGCATATCCTTTACAAATTGCAGAATGGGCCGTTTTCTACAGTAGACGCTATAATTGAAATTAACGGAGGTATAGTGTTAATCGAAAGAAAAAATCCGCCTTTTGGCTGGGCGCTTCCCGGAGGTTTTGTGGATTATGGAGAGAGCCTGGAAAAAGCGGTAGTAAGAGAGGCTAAAGAAGAGACTGGGCTCGATATTAAGGGAATAAAACAATTTCATACTTATTCTGATCCCGGGCGCGACCCGCGTTTTCATACCATTGGCACAGTTTATATCGCTCAGGCTGAAGGTAAACCGGAGGCAGGAGACGATGCTGGGGATTTAAAGATAGTCAAATTAAGCGAAATAAAAGATTTGAATCTTGCTTTTGATCATGGTAAGATTTTAACAGATTATTTGAAATACAAAGAAACGTCTTAAACCCCAAGGAGGTGCTCCAGTGTCTAACGCATTAAGGTATTCTCTCTCTCTCTCTCTCTCTCTCTCTCTCTAGGAAATTCCTTTTCTTCTTTTTAATCTTCTTTTCTTTCTTCTTTTTATCTTTTTTTCTTCCCTGTAACAGCCTGCTCCTTGCCGAAGACACCCTGACCATCACCACCTACTATCCTTCTCCCTATGGAGTCTACCGTGAGCTAAGAGCCAAGCGTATAGCCATAGGGGATGACTACATCGATGGAGCTAACTACACCTGGCAGGATACTGAGAGCGGCTCTGGAGAGGTTGACTTTAACGCTGACCTGGTAGTCGAAGGCAATGTAGGGGTAGGGACGGTGAATCCGGGAGCCTTGCTGCATATATTGGGAGCCAACCCCAGCGGAGTCGATATAATTACCGGTTTAAAGCTTGACCGCGTTTATGATAGCGTAGGCGACCAGATGAATCTTGATTTTGGCGATGGAAGTACCAACGGCGCAGGAAGGATCGCTGTTCTTGCCACTGGCGGCGGAGAGAGTGCATTCACTTTTTCTGCCCAGACCGCCTCCGGAGTAGCTTATACTAATGAAGTAATGAGGATACAGGGTAACGGTAGGGTCGGCATCGGCACTACCAGCCCTGTCGGAGCCCTGGATGTCCGTAACAGTGGTAACAGCGGTGTGCGTATGGCTGATGCCAACGGTAATGTCATCGAAGGCATACTGGGAGGGGCCCTGGGCACTCTCTGGCTTAACTATACCTCTACAGGTAATGTGCTCTTGGCCAATGGGGGAGGCAATGTGGGGATTGGGACGGGGAATCCTCTTGGCATACTACACGTTAGGCAAAGCTCAGGCGTAGATTTGCTCATTAAAGGCGGGTGTGCTGTTTCTGGAGCGATATCTATCAACGCAGTTAACGACACAGACAGCGTCAACATTCCTTTAGAAATTAGATCTAGCAAGACGTATTTTACTGCCGGAACTGTAGACCTTGGGCGCGAGATCATACTTACCACCTCTGATAACATATCTGTTATTAAGGGCGGAGCGCCAAATACTAGCACTGCAGGTTTCATAAGTATACAGGCTCGAGACGGAGATGAGATGTTTCGTTTTTGGACGGATTCTGCTACAGCTTATCAGAATAGCGTTGAAGGCGGAGGCTGGGGAAGTCAGTCTTTTGATTATGCCGAATTAATCAACTATGAGGACAAAAATAAGATAGAAGCGGGAGATGTAATTGTTTGTATCGGGAAGAAAGGCAATAAGGATTATGCTGATAGAAGCAGTTATCCTTATCAAGAAACAATCATAGGGATAGTTTCTACCAAGCCTGGTTTTATAGGAGGGGTCCCTTGGGAGGATAAACCGGTTAATCCTCCTGATATTGATAAGGCTCTTTCTTTAGCGGGCCGGGTTCCGGTTAAGGTTTGTACGGAAAATGGAGTAATTAAATTAGGAGATTACTTAACTTCTTCTTCAATCCGCGGGGTGGCTATGAGGGCGACAAAACCCGGGCAGGTAGTGGGTAAGGCAATGGAGGAATATAAAGAAAAAAATCCGAAGAAGGTCGGTAAGATTACAGTATTTGTAAATCCGGTTTGGTTCGGAGCCGATCTTCAACAAAAAACAGAGTTACTCGAGAGAACTGTTCAGGAACAAAAAAAACAGATAGAAGAACTAAAAGGTGAGATTCGAAAGCTACATATTTAGCCTTCTCTGAGTTGTTTCTCCGCATCTACTACATCGCGGTTAATCACGCGGATTGTTTCTTTGATTTTGTCTTTCAAGACATAGGAAGATACTTTTGCGTCGGCAATTTCGCGCAACACCTGCACGCTCATCCGGAAATACCGCACGACTTCTCCTTCATCAGTATCTCCCAGCCTTAAAGTTTTCTCGAAGTTTGTCCCGCGCAGCCACGCCTCCATTGCCGTGCTCATATGAAAATAGGGGAGTTTGCTAAAGGGGTAGATTCTAAATCTTTCTTCCTTATGTTTAACCTCGTCGTAGATTCCTTCGCACATCTTTTTAATCTGCCGGGTATTCCTGGAAAGATTGGAAGGGATGCGTTGGTTTTTGCGCGGTTCAAATACGGCGGAAACCGCGATTACCCCCAGCCCGAATTCGTCAAGCTGTTCCAGGATATGCTGTTCATACAGCTCGCTCAAAATCAATTCGTAACCGTAGACGTTCTTGGCGAATTCTCCTTTTTCGGTAAGCGCGCCGTTATTGATGTAATTTAAGTCTTTCAGGAGTTTTAATTTTGCTTCGATGAGCCGGAGAGCTTCTTTCTGGTCATTTTTTCGCGACTGAAAGAAATGCAGAGAGAGAGGATAAATTTTGAATAAATCCTCTTGGTATTTTTCGTAAAGATTCAGGATTGTGGCGTAAGAAGTGTTAAGTTGGCTTCTTACTTCTTCGGGTTTCCCGTAGATTATGCGTTTAGCTTCGTCAATGCGGATTCTTTGCAGGTTAAGCCGGCAATAAACAAAACCTTCGGTATCTATACCGCGTCTGCCTGCGCGTCCGGCCATCTGATAAAAATCGCGGGTTTTCAAATTCCGCACGTAGCGCCCGTAAAATTTACGCAGTTCATCGAAGATAACCGTGCGGCTGGGCATATTTATCCCCAGCGCGAAAGTTTCGGTTGTAAAGATAACCTTGAGGAGCCGACTGGTAAACAGCCTTTCAATGACTTCTTTGAGGGTAGGCAGCATACCGGCATGATGATAGGCGATTCCGTTTTGAATAAGCCGGTAAAGGTTTTGAGCAGTCCGGTCGTTCTTGAGGTCAAAACGTTCGCAAAGATCCGTATACATTTTGAGGATGCGGGTTTTCTCCTCGCCGTTTAAGAAATTAGAACAGGCCAATTCCGAGGCTAATTCTTCGGCCCGCCTGCGGCCAAAAACAAAATATATGCAAGGCAGGCCCTGGGCGTTACGCACGTAGTTTATAAGGCCGAATAATTTGTTGGGCTTAAAAAACCTTAATCTTTTAAAATGTTCGATTTTATCGGTTATTTCGCCGCCTGCCTGGAAAAGGAAGTGCAAAGGGACAGGGCGTTTATCTTCGATAACGACCTTTACTGTTTTGTTATGGATGGATTCGATCCAAGAAGCGAATTGTTGGATATTTGGAATGGTCGCGGATAGGCCCAGAAGATTCATATGCTTAGGCAGAAATATCAGGGATTCTTCCCAGACAGTGCCGCGCTCGGGATTATCGATATAGTGGATTTCGTCAAAGATGATCCAGGAATATTGTTCGAGGCTCTTAGGCTCATCCAGGATTTTATTGCGGAAGATCTCGGTAGTCATGATTAAAATCGGAGCCGAAGCGTTTAAGGAAACATCGCCGGTTAATAAGCCGATTTTATCCCCGAATTGGGCCTGAAAGTCGCGGAATTTCTGGTTAGAAAGCGCCTTGATGGGAGCGGTATAAATTACGCCGATATTCTTTTCAATCGAAGTGGTGATAATGTGTTCGGCAATGGCGGTTTTGCCGGCGCCAGTCGGAGCCGAAACGATTACCGAATGTCCCTGATTGATAAAGTCGATTGCTTCCTGCTGGAACCGGTCGTAAATCATAAGAATATTATAGTCTAAAAGGGTTGATTTATCTAATAATAAATAGTAAAATGAAACCGTCGCATTATTAACGGATAAATGGAGAAATGGAATGAATAATTTGCTTAGAAGAATCTCTGCTTTTGCCGCCTTGGTTATGTTGTTTAACCTGGCAGGTTGTAATGAAGACGCGCAGATTGCCTATGATTCCAAAGATGCAAAATTCGTTATGCCTTTCGGTAAAAGTTATGATTACGCCGATATTTTGGTAACCAGGGCAGTAGACGGAGATACTCTTGTGCTTGAGACGGGAGAGAAAGTCCGGCTTATCGGAATCGATACTCCGGAGATGCATGTTTCCAAAAAGCTTTACCGCGACGCGCAGCGTTCCAAACAGGACGTTGCTGCTATTCAAAAACTGGGAGAGCGTTCTTTCAAATTCACCAAGAATTTGGTTGAGGGCAAGCGGGTAAGTTTGGAATTTGACGTCAACAAGTATGATAAATACGATAGGCTGTTAGCGTATGTATTTCTAAAAGACGGCACTTTCGTAAATGCTAAGATTGTAGAAGAAGGGTATGCGTCTTTGATGACTTACCCGCCGAACGTCAAATACGCGGATTTATTTTCTAAGTTATACCGACAGGCGCGTCAGAACCAGCGCGGACTGTGGAAATAGACAGGCTGCTATTATAAAGTCAAAAGCTTAATGACAAATGACAAAATTCAAAGCTCAAAATAAATCTAAAACTCAAATGTCAAATATCAAAACTGGAGTTTTGTCATTTGCTATTTGTCATTTGTGCTTATTTTGAATTTTGAGCTTTGACCTTTGACCTTAACAGTTTTTGGTTTTACATTTTAACTTTTGAGTCAAACTTACAGTTGAATTATCGCGGGGCAACACGAAAGGAGACAGTATGCTGCGTCTTTTAACCGCAGGTGAATCGCATGGCAAGGCAATAGTTGCGATTTTGGAAGGTATGCCGGCAGGCCTTAGGATAACCCCGGAACTGATTAATAAAGAATTAAAACGCAGGCAGTCCGGATTTGGCCGGGGCAAGCGTATGCAGATTGAGAATGACCGGGCCAAACTTCTTTCGGGCTTAAAAAACAACACGACTTTAGGCAGCCCTATCACGCTTCTTGTCGAAAACAAAGATTCTAGCATCGAGAAACTCCATAAGGTATTGTGCCCCCGACCGGGGCATGCGGATTTGGCCGGGTTGTTAAAATACGGCTTTTCGGATATAAGGGAAGTTTTGGAGCGCGCTTCTGCCCGGAGCACCGCGGCAACCGTTGGCATAGGCGCGTTATGCAAGATTTTATTGAATGAATTCAAAATTAACATTACCAGCCGGGTTTTGTCTGTTGGCGGCGAAAACAGCCCTCCGGGTATGAAAGCTAAAATAAGCGAAGCTATAAAAAATAAAGATACTGTTGGCGGAATATTTGAGGTAACCATCAAAGGCGCGCCAGTAGGCTTGGGAAGTTATGTCCAGCCTGACAGGCGTTTGGATGGAAAGCTGGCGCAGGCGTTAATATCTATTCCTGGAATAAAAGCGCTGGAGATAGGCTTGGGGTTAGGGTATGCGGTTAGTTTTGGCTCGGAAGTGCACGATGAGATTTTTTATTCCAGGCCCAAGGGGTATTTCCATAAAACAAATAATGCCGGCGGAATCGAAGGCGGCATATCTAACGGCGAAGATATAATTTTACGCGCCTGTATGAAACCCATATGCACTTTGATGAATCCTTTATGTTCAGTTAATATAAACAACAAAAGGGCTTCCAAGGCAGCTACCGAGCGTTCGGATACTTCGGTAGTGGCTGCTGCGGCGGTGGTTGCGGAGGCGGCAAGCGCGTTTGTTTTAGCCGATGCTTTGCTGGAGAAATTCGGTGCAGACTCCTTAGGGGATATCCAAGATAACTTTAAGAATTATTTAAAGAGAATTAGTTAGAAAACCTCATCCCTTACGTCTATTGAGTTAGAAGGGGGTGATTACAATGGATGGCAAGGAAATACAGGTTAGCCGGATCTATCGGTTTAGCGGCGAATCAAAGCTGAAGGCCTTTGCCGATGTGTCGTTGGCAGGGATAATAATCAAGGGTTTTAGCATAGTTGATGGCAGCCAGGGGTTATTCGTCAGCATGCCGAGGCATCAGGGTAAAGATGGCAAGTGGTATAACACAGTTTATCCTACCACTAAGGAACTCAAAACGCAGCTATGCGAGGCGGTTTTGACAGCGTATAAGGAATAACCAAGGGGACGGTTCTCAAACCAGAGCAAAACTGTCCCCTATCCGGGGACACTTTTAGATTGAGTTGAGAACCGTCCCTACAAATCATATGAAAAATATCTATCTGGTGGGGTTCATGGGAACAGGCAAGAGCGCGGTAGGCTGCGAATTAGCCAAAAAAAAGAAGTGGCATTTTGTCGACCTTGACGATTTCATTGAATTAAAAGAAAAAAGAACTATAGCCGATATCTTTGCCAAAGATGGTGAGCAGTATTTCAGGCGGGCAGAAAAAAAAGCGCTTAAAGAAATAGCTAAAGAAAATGGTTTTGTTGTGGCCTGCGGCGGCGGGATCGTGATTAATGAAGAGAATATAAGGGTTATGAAAGATTCGGGGACGATGATTTGCCTGAAGGCCCTTCCCGAAGTCATATTAAAACGGGTTTCCGCACAAACTCACCGCCCGCTCCTTAACGTAAAGGATCCTGAAAAACAAATCGGGTTGCTTTTAAAATTGCGTTCTCCGTATTATGCTGAAGCGGACAAGGCCATTGATACCTCCAGGCTTTCGGTAAAGCAGGTTGCCGGCAGGATTTTAAAACTTTTTCCCCGCGCAAAGCAACAGGCCTTAAAGAGCGGCTAAAAATTAGCGCAAAACCCAAAACTAGAGGAATAGGAGATTTGTAATATGTGTTTCGCGGACGGTTTTTGTAAATTATTATGTTAACCCAGAAATCAGCAGACTGGTTGCGTTTAGCGCTAACTCCTGGAATTGGGGCAAGGCGGGGGAAAAGCCTTTTGGCAAGATTCAGGACTCCCGGGGCGATATTGGAAGCTTCATTAGACAAGCTCTCCGAAGTAGAAAACATAGGCCGGGGTGTTGCTAAAAAAATAGTTGAAGGAAGGCAAAGAGTAGACTTAGGCCGTCAGATTAAGTTAATCGAGAAAAACAAGGTTACGCTTATTCCTTTAGACAGTGAATTCTATCCTGCTAGTTTGAAGTCTATAATTGACCCGCCGTTACTCCTATTTGTAAAAGGCGAGATTTTGCCCCAAGATTTCTTTTCCATTGCTATGGTGGGCACGCGCCGGGCTTCCCTTTACGGCAGAATTATGTCGGAGAATCTTAGCCGGGAATTAGCCGAGAAGGGTTTTACCGTGGTAAGCGGGGGAGCGCGCGGTATAGATACGTTTAGCCATCAATCCGCCTTAAAGGCGAATGGCCGCACTCTGGCAGTATTAGGCTGCGGTTTAGATATAGTTTATCCCCCGGAGAATAAAAAACTATTTGGAGAAATTGAAGGGAAAGGGGCGGTAATTTCAGAATTTCCTTTAACTACTCGTCCGGACAAAGGAAATTTTCCCGCCAGGAACAGGATAATCAGCGGTTTATCGCTGGGAGTGGTAGTAATCGAGGCGCCGCACAAAAGCGGAGCGTTGATTACCGTAACCCATGCCAATGAACAAGGCCGCGAAGTCTTTAGTGTTCCGGGGCGCGCAGATAGTTTTGTCAGTAAGGGCACCAATCAACTTTTGAGGGAGGGAGCGAAATTGGTCGAGAGCGCCGACGACATAATTGAAGAATTGGAGCCCATATTAATAAATAAATTAAAAGAATTTAAGGCCAGCCAGACCCAACCGGAGGCTTTAGGCGTAAAAGAGAGCTTGAGCTTAGAGTCCGGTTTGGATGACAAAAGCGAAAATAGGCTTTATGGTTTGATAACGCGCCAGGCAGTGACTTTGGATGAATTGATCGGGAAAGCGAATATGGATGTCTCCCGGGTTTCCGGCATACTTTTAAATTTACAGGTCAGGAAATTGATCAGGCAGCTTCCGGGTAAACAATTTGTGAGGATCGTTTAATGAAGAAAAAAAGCTTAGTTATTGTGGAATCGCCGACCAAAGCCAAGACCATCGGCAGGATTTTAGGCGATGCCTTTAGCGTAGTATCTTCCATGGGCCATATCGTTGACCTGCCGCAGAAAAAACTCGGGGTGGAAATCGATAAGGATTTTGAACCGGAATATGTCACGATCGCCGGAAGGCAAAAGATTCTAAGCGAGCTCAAGAAAGAAGCCAAGAACAAAGAGGTTGTTTATGTCGCTACCGACCCTGACCGGGAAGGCGAAGCAATCGGCTGGCAGATTAAAGAGCGGATACTTAAGAAAGCGAAAATCTTGAGGGTTACTTTTCATGAGATTACGCCTGCCGCCGTTAATGAGGCTTTTAAGCATCCGCGTGAATTCGACGCCAAGATGATTGAAGCTCAAGTAGGGCGCAGGGTGTTGGATAGGATTATGGGTTATTTCTTAAGCCCGCTACTTTGGAAAAAGATTGCCCGGGGTTTAAGCGCGGGACGCGTTCAATCAGTGGCTTTAAGGCTGATTATTGAAAGGGAAAGAGAAATTCAGAAATTTGTTTCTCAGGAGTATTGGGAGATCGAAGCGGATCTAGCCAAGGGGAATGATAAATTCCTGGCTAAATTGGAAAAGATAAATGGCGAGAAAATAGAGATCAAGAAAAAAGAAGAAGCGGATAAATTGTGCGATGATATAAGACAAAAGCAGTTTGTGGTCGCCGAGGTCAAGAAAAGCGAAAAGAGGCGTTTCGCCGACGCTCCTTTTATTACCAGCACAATGCAGCAGGAAGCGTTCAACAAGCTAAGGTTTAACGCCAACAAAACAATGTTGGTGGCTCAACAACTTTATGAAGGTATTGATTTAGGCGCGGATAATCCGGTTGGATTGATTACTTATATGCGCACGGATTCTCCGAGGGCAGCTCCCGAAGCAATCAAGGAAGTGCGGGAATATATCGCCAGAAATTTTGGCAAGGAATATCTGCCGGAGAAACCAAATTCTTATAAGGTTAAGAAGCTCGCTCAGGAAGCGCATGAAGCAATCCGCCCGACATTTATTTCGCGTCACCCCGAAAGTCTAAAGAACTTCTTAACCCCTGACCAGCAAAAATTATATGAGCTTATTTATAACCGTTTTGTAGCCAGCCAAATGACTCCTGCGGTTTATTCCGTAACTTCAGTTGTCATAGAGGCCGGCCAATATAAATTCAATGCTTCAGGCAGCGTGTTGGCTTTTAGCGGTTTTATGGCAGTCTATAATAAAACCGAGGAAGAGGATGAAACTAATAATGATAAGCCCAAAAAGAATGTAATCCCGGTTTTGGAGAAAGGCGATATTCTGGAATTGTTGAAACTTTCGCCTTCGCAGCATTTTACCAAGCCGTCGGCTCGCTTCTCGGATAGTTCTCTGATCAGGGCGTTGGAAGAAGACGGGATTGGCCGTCCATCCACATATGCCCCGATAATCTATACTTTGATATTGCGCGATTATGTGCGCAGGATCAAGGGATATCTTAACCCGACGGAATTAGGCTTTAAAGTTTGTGATTTACTGGTTGAATATTTTCCCAAGATTATCGATGTAAATTTTACCGCCGGAATGGAAGAAGAATTGGATCAAATCGAGGAAGGCGCGTTAACCCGGATTAAGGTCTTGCAGGATTTCTACGCGCCATTTAAAGTCAGCGTTGATTTTGCCCAGGCTAATATCAAGAAAGAAGTTATTACTACGGATCAAATCTGCGACAAATGCGGCAAGCCGATGATTGTTAAATGGGGCAGAAAGGGAAAGTTCTTAAGTTGTTCGGCCTTTCCGGAGTGTAAGAATTCCAAGTCGATTACCACCGGCGTTAAATGCCCCCAAGAGGGTTGCGGCGGAGAACTTATTGAGCGGCGTTCTTCGCGCGGTTTCTTTTATGGCTGTTCGAATTTTCCCAAATGCACATTTACCTCAAGAACGTTACCCGAGGAGAAAACACAGGCATAAATAAAAAGGCAAAAGTAAAAAGCCTAATGTCAAATGACAAAATTCAAAGCCCAAAATAAATCCAAAACTCAAAATCCAAATATCAAAACCCATGTTTTGTCATTAGGTATTTGTCATTTAAATTTATTTTGAATTTTGTGCTTTGACATTTGTCATTAATCTGAATAAACAGTTTTAATTTTTAGTTGTGGTTTTGGCTTTTGCGCTTTGATTTTTGAGTCTATAAATATGGATAAATATATCGAGAAATTCATGCGTTATATGGAGATTGAAAAGAATTATTCGCAGCACACCCTATTAAATTATAAACTTGATTTAAACGACTTTTATAAGTTTTGCGGAAAAGTCGACTTAGATAAAATAGATTATTTGCTTTTACGAAAATATCTTGCTGTCCTCAAAGAAAAGAGTTTAGGTAACCGCAGCGTCGGCCGGCACCTATCGGCTTTGCGCAGTTTCTTCAGGTTCTTAAGCCGGGAAGGCCTGATTAAAACTAATCCTATCCTTATGCTTTCCAGCCCGAAACTCGATAAACACCTGCCGTCTTTTATGACGGAAGAAGAGGCCGCTAAATTAATCGAATCTGTTTTACCAAAAGACAATGAAGATGAATTAGGCTTACGTAACCGCGCGATCCTCGAGACTTTTTATTCCAGCGGATTAAGAATATCGGAGCTTGTCGCTTTAAGCCTTGAGGATGTGGATTTTATTGCAGGAATAGTTAAGGCGATGGGCAAGGGTAAAAAGGAAAGAGTGGTCCCGATAGGAGAAGTTGCGCTAAGAGCGATAAGAAAATACCTTGATAAACGAAAAAAACAGAATAACGCATTGTTCTTGAATAAAAACGGGAAGCGTATTTCTACGCGGGGTGTGCGTGATGTGGTAGAAAAATATTTGAAAAACGCCGGTATCCGGCATGGGGTATCACCGCATACATTCAGGCATTCTTTTGCCACGCATTTATTGAACAGGGGGGCGGATTTACGCACTGTGCAGGAATTGTTGGGCCATGCAAATTTGTCCACTACGCAGATTTATACGCATTTGACGACTGATAGGCTCAAAACCGTTTATGATAAAGCTCATCCGCACGCATGAGAAAGAAAAGATAGGATATGTTTATATTGTATGATTTAATATTCCTGATATTTGCCTTAATTTACCTGCCTATATATTTATTTAAAGGCAAGTTTCATCGGGGATTTCTTAACCGCTTGGGAATTTTACCCAAGGATTTAGATTTAAATAGGCCAATCTGGATACATGCTGTAAGTTTAGGCGAGGCTATATCCGTGCGCGGCTTGGTAGAAGAATTACGCAAGGTTTATCCCGGTAAAAGATTCGTTATTTCTACCGTTACTTCTACGGGGAACAAGATCGCTGGCACTATAGCCAAGCCGGGCGATAGGGTTATTTATCTGCCTTTGGATTTCAGTTTTACGGTTAGAAGCGTGATTAATAAGATTAATCCGTCACTTTTTATTATCGCCGAAACTGAAATCTGGCCGAATCTTATTGCGTATCTTTATAAAAAGGGCGTGCCTATTGTCACGGTAAACGGCCGGATATCAGATAATTCATTCCGGGGGTATTCGGCGGTTAAATTTTTAATTAAGCCTATTTTGAACAAGATAAGATTGTTTTGCGTGCAAACCGAAACCGACGCAGAAAGGTTAAAGCAATTAGGCGTTTGTCCCGATAGAATAAAAGTTACCGGAAATTTAAAATTTGACATAAATGCTTGCGCAGTTTCGGAGAAGGGCTCTGTTGATTACAGGCATAATATCGGATTGGGTCCGCAAGACAGGCTCCTTGTGGCGGGTTCAACCCATCCCGGAGAAGAAAAGATAATTTTGGGAGCATACAAGAATCTGCTCAAAGAATTTCCCGGCCTTAGGCTTTTAATCGCGCCCCGGCATACAGAAAGGACGCCAGAGGTAGAAAAAGAGATATTAAAGAGCGGACTCTCCGTTTTAAGGATAAGTCAGTCTAGCCAACAAGTTGTAAAACCGCAAACCGTATTTATTTTGGATACCGTGGGTAACTTAAGGGATTTTTACACAACGGCAGATATTGTTTTTGTAGGCGGAAGCTTGATCAAGAAAGGCGGGCATAATATTCTTGAGCCGGCTTATGCGGGCAAGCCGGTAATTTTCGGCCCGCATATGTTTAATTTTCACGATATAGCCAGGATGTTTTTGGACAACAATGCCGCTATAGAGGTCCAGACTCAAGAAGCTTTGGAGTCCAGCATAAGAGGGTTGTTAAGGAACAGCCTAAAAGCGATCCAGCTAACCAGAAACGCAAATATGGTAATTGCCAAGAACCGGGGAGCAACCTTAAAGATTATCGAATCCTTTAATGCCATGGGAGAATTTAATGGAGATTAAAGTCAGGCAGAATAATGATATAGTGATTCTAGATATGTCGGGGCGTATCGACGTGAATTGCGCCAATTTAGTCGAAATAGTCGGCCAGTGCGTGCGTGACGGTTATAACGATATACTTTGTAACTTGGAGGATGTAGATTTTATCGATTATATGGGTACTTCTGTTATCGTCATCGCTTATAAAGAAATAATTAATAGCCATGGAAGGATGAAATTTTGCAATGTCCCGGTGCATATCCGGAACATTTTCTGCATTGCCGGTTTAGACAGGGTAATCGAGATGTTCGCCAGCGAGGATCTGGCTTTAAATAGTTTCAAAGAAGATAAAGCTATCGAAGAAATAAAGAAGATGCAGCTGCGCCGCAGGTTTAAGCGGCTGCCCATAGATATAAAGGTCGAATTAAAGGCTAGGGACGTAAGAAACCCCGTATGTTTAAAACTGGATGTCTTGAATTTAAGCGGCGTGGGCGCTTTCATCTTCGGCTGCGATAAATTCAAACTCGGAGATAAAGTTATCCTTAAGATGAAACTTCCTCCCAAAAAAGAAGAATTGGAATTGGAAGCCAAAGTAGTCTGGATTCCCGATAAGCAGATCCAGCCGCACTCTTATCCCGGAGTGGGCGTAGAGTTTGTCAATTTGCCTGCGCAGGTGCAGGAAGAGCTGGTTGAATTTGTCGAAAGAAATATATCTCTAAGCCCGTCGGATTAATCCCCAATGAATAAATTTAAACCTGAAGCGGTAATTTTTGATATGGATGGGGTAATCGTTGACTCTATGCCGTATCATTTTCTGGCCTGGTATGAGGCCTTAAGGCCTTATGGGGTGCGGGTAAGCTGTTTTGATGTCTATTCCAAAGAAGGAGAAAAATGGAATAAGACCCTTAAGGATTTACTTATCCACTCCGGCATAAATCCTTCCAAAAGGCTTTTGGATGAAATATTCGCGCGGCGCCGGAGGATATTCCGGAGATTTTTCCAGAGTTTTGTTTTTAGCGGAGCAGAAGAGCTTCTGGCCTTTTTGGAGAAAAAAGGTTATCTTTTAGGTTTAGTTACGGGTAGTCCCCTAAAAGAAGTGAATACTATTCTTCCTTTAAAGGTTAAAACTAAGTTTGGAATTATTGTAGCGGGAGACCAGGTAAAGAAAGGTAAGCCAAATCCTGAGCCGTATCTAAAGGCCGCTAAGCTCTTTGGCCTTAAGCCTGGGCAGTGTTTAGTGATTGAAAACGCGCCGCTTGGGATCAAATCCGCTAAAATGGCTAAAATGCCTTGCATTGCCATAACCACAAGCCTGCCTAAAGAATACCTTAGGCAGGCAGATTTTATTGTGGATAAGCTGCAGGATATCTTAAAGTTTATTAAGCTGTAACTATCATATCTCCTTATAATTAAAAGAGTTTTCTTCCTAGCAAAAGCAGTTGCTTCTTGTTTTTCCCTGTGTTATCATAATAGACTAAGATGAAAGAATACCTTTATAATCTGGCTACGGATAAATACCGGGGCTTTCCAGCTTCGTTTTTGCAATTCTTCTTACTTTTAGCCTCTTTTCTCTACGGAATTATCATCAGGGGCCTGGTTTTGTTTTATAAGCTTAGGCCGGCCCAACTGTCTTGTAAAGTCATCAGTATCGGTAATATTACCCTTGGTGGAACAGGTAAAACTTCTTTGGTTGAATTTGTTAGCCGTTATCTTAAGGCAAAGGGCCATAATGTAGCGGTGTTGAGCAGAGGATATAACAGGCTCGGTCAGGAAATGGGAGATGAGCCTTCGATGTTATCCAAGAGTTTAGGCGACATTCCGGTGATTGTGGGACATAACAGGATTAAAGGCGCTCAAAGAGCAATTAAGGAATATGCTGTGGATACGGTTATTCTTGATGATGGTATGCAGCAATGGCGGATAAAGAAAAACCTGGAGATTGTCACGATAAGTTCAAAGCAAGGCTTCGGCAACCGGCATATGTTGCCCAGAGGGATATTGCGCCAGCCGCTCTCTTCATTAGGGGAAGCGGACATTTTTGTTCTAACCAAAACTGATTTATCCGGCTCCCTAGCGGGCATTAAAGGTTATTTGAGCAAGGTTAATCCGCAGGCCCTGATTGTAGAATCAGTGCACGAGGCTTTAGGATTTTATGCTATCAATAATCCGGATGAAATATTTAGCCTGAACCATTTAAAAGGTAAAGACGTAGTTTTGTTTTCCGGCATAGGAGACCCGGATTCGTTCAATAAGCTAATCGCTAATCTGGGGGTAAATATTGGTTTGGATTTGATATTTGACGACCACCATAATTATAGCGAAGAAGATTTAACAAATATTGCTTCCCGGGCGCAAACCCTGAGTTTAAACATAATTATTACAACTGAAAAAGACGCTGCCAGATTATCCGAGGAAAAGTTAAAACCGCTTAAAGGATTCCAGGTTTTGGTTTTACGCGTGGCCTTAAAAATAACAAAAAATGAAGAACCTTTTTTTGCTAGATTACTTAGCTTGTATACTTTTTAGGTCCTTGGGGGCTATCTTCAGGTTTATTCCTGTGGAGTGGAGCCTTTGTTTTGGCCGCTTGCTCGGAGACATTTTTTATTATTTTGACCTTAAACATAAAGCAAGGTGTTATGCAAACCTAAAGTTTGCTTTGGGAGAAAATTTAGCTCCTAAAGAAATTTCCAGAATCACGCATGACTTTTACCGTTCTTTCGGCGAAAGCCTTATCGAGATTTTTCTTATTCCCAAAGTGGATAAGGCCTATATGGATAAATACGTCATTGTGGAAGGTCTGGATAATATTTACTCCGGGTTAAAAAAAGGGAAAGGCGTTATCCTTATCGCGGTGCATGCCGGAAGCTGGGAATTGGCTAATATCATTTGCGCCAACCTTGGTTTTCCATTTTGCCTTTTTGTCAAAGACCAGGATTTTCCCCGCTTGAACGGATTGTTGAATAAATACCGCCGCCAGAAAGGCTGCAAGATAATTACCAAAGAAGGCGGGCTTAAACAATTGATCGAAGCGTTTAAAAGTAATTACGCTATTGGCATAACTTTGGATCAAGGGGGTAAGACTGGAGAGCTGGTTGGTTTTTTTGGCAAGACCGCTTCAATGTCTACCGGCGGAATAAAACTGGCCTATAAATATGACGCCCCCATTATTCCGGTATATTTTAGGCGCACATCCGACCATAAAGTTAAGGTTTTGGTGGGGGACGAAATAAAATTAAACAAAACACAGGATATTGAGGCGGACTTAAAGGAAAATCTGAAGAAAGTTACCGGGATTTTCGAAGCCTTAATCCGTAGTTATCCTAAAGAATATCTTTGGACCTATAAAATCTGGAAATATTCGGATCAGAGAAATATCCTTATTTTAAGCGATACAAAAGCCGGGCATCTTCGTCAATCAGAGGCTGTCAGCAACGTAATTAGAGAATATTTGGAAAAGAAAGGGATTGAGGTCAAGGTAAGTGTTGCGGAGGTAAAATTTAAGGATAATTTGGGCAAGTTCGGTTTAACCCTAGATAATTTGCTTTCAGGGAAATACGGCTCTCAGGGGAATTTAGCGGGTTTAAAACGGTCTCTTAGCGAGGATACCTATAGGATAATTTCGCACGTTCGGCCGGATATAGTTATATCCTGCGGTTCAAAGCTGGCTGCGGTTAACTTTGTAGTTTCGCGTGAAGCCTTAAGTAAATCTATAGTAATTATGCGGCCGTCGATCTTAAGTTTAAATAAATTTGATTTGGTGATTATGCCGCGGCATGATAAGCCTCCCAGAAAAAAGAATGTAGTTGTTACTGCGGGAGCTTTGAATTTGATAAACGAGAAGTATCTCAAAGAGCAAAGCGATAAATTGGTCCGGTCTTCTATTCTTGGAGTGTCGTCTTCGGATTTATATATTGGTGTGTTAATCGGGGGTGACAGCAAAGGATTCAAGCTCCGTAGGGATACGGTGCTGGAACTTATCAATCAACTCAAGTCCGCCTCAGAAAAATTAAGAGCGTATATTTTAATTACAACTTCGCGCCGGACTCCGGAAGAAGCAGAAGCTTTGCTAAAGCAAGAGCTTCAAAGTTATCCGCGCACAAAACTTATGGTTATTGCCAATGAAAAGAATATCCCGGAAGCAGTGGGAGGAATTTTAGGCTTAAGTAAGGTAATTGTCAGTTCTCCGGAAAGTATTTCTATGCTTTCCGAGGCAGCTAATAGCGCCAAGCCGGTTCTGGTTTTTGAGGCAGGCGGCTTAAGCCGTAAACATAAGGCCTTTTTAAAAGATTTATCCGGGAATAAACATATAATTTTAAGCAAGGTTGATAATTTAGGCCGGAAATTGGAAGATGCCTGGAATAGCAGGGATCCGGTAATCCCTTTAGAAGATAATGAGTTGGTAAGAGAAGCGGTGGAGAAGATATTATAAATTAAGAAGCGTAATGAAAAATGACAAAATTCAAAATAAGCACAAATTACAAATACCAAATGACAAAATCCTCGTTTTGGTATTTGAGTTTTGGATTTATTTTGGATTTTGAGCTTTGGCCTTTGACATTAACTTCGAATTGAAAATTATGAATATTCTACAAATATTACCTGAACTGAATGTCGGCGGGGTTGAAACCGGAACCCTGGATTTATCTAAGTATTTGGTGCGCCTGGGCCATAAAGCAGTGGTGGTTTCTGCCGGCGGCTCGCTGGTTAAGGATCTAGAGGCGCTGGGGGGGATTCATTACCAGCTCCCGGTGCATAGAAAATCCTTCATCAGTATAATTAGAACTATTCCCCGGTTGATTGAGATTATCAAAAAAGAAGAAATCGATATTGTGCATGCCCGTTCGCGAGTTCCGGCTTGGATTGCTTATTTTGCGGCTCGTTCGACAAAAACCGTCTTTGTTACTACTTGCCATGGTTATTACAAAAAGCATCCTTTTAGTTATGTGATGGGATGGGCCAAGCGGGTGATAGTTTTAAGTAACATAATTGCCCGGCACATGATCGAAGATTTTCAAGTTCCGCATGACCGGATTAAGCTGGTTCCCCGCAGCGTAGATTTGGAGAAATTTAAATACTTGAGTCCGGATAAGAAACGCGGCAAGGATTTTAACGTCGGCATTATCGGCAGGATTACTCCGTTAAAGGGGCATCTCTTTTTTATCAAGGCTATGGCTAAGGTAGCCCGGGTTGTGCCGAATTTAAAAATCTGGATAGTCGGGGATGCTCCGAGTTCGCGGCAAGCTTATAAAGAACAGATACAGGTTTTGACCAGAAGGTTAGGGCTTGACCATTGCACGGAATTTTTAGGCACGCAAAGGAATATCCCGGAAGTCTTGTCCAATTTGGATCTGGTGGTTTTGGCTACGACGACGCATGAAGCCTTTGGCAGGGTGATTGTGGAAGCGCAGGCATCCGGTGTGCCGGTTGTAGCGACCAAAGTGGGAGGCGTAGTTGATATTATTGAGAATGGCCGCACAGGATTGATGGTAGCGCCAAGCGATCCTCAAAGCATAGCCGAAGCGGTGATTAAAATATACAAGGATCCGGAATTAGCGCGTAATTTTGCCGAAGCAGCCTACCAGAAGGTGAAAGAGAAATATAGCGTCGAGTTGATGGTGAACAATACGCTTGATGTTTATAAGGACGCGTTAACCAGCTTTAAGCTTTTAATTATCAAGTTGAGTTCTCTGGGAGACGTGATTCTGTCTACGCCGGGTTTGCGGGCGATAAGGGAGAAATTCCCCCAGCATAAAATCAGTTTTATGGTCGGAGAAGAATCCAAAGAGGTTTTGCTTAGAAGCCCTTATATAGACGAACTACTGGTGGTCGACCTTAAAAATAAGGATAAAGGAGTTAAGGGATTTTTGAATATTGCCCGCTCGTTAAGAAAAAAGAATTTTGATTTGGTCATTGACCTGCAGAATAACAAAGCCAGCCATTTGCTTTCTTTCCTTTCTTTGGCCCCTGATCGTTTTGGTTATGATAACAAGAGGTTTGGTTTTCTGCTTAACCACCGGATCAAAGATGAAAAACCGGCTATGGACCCGGTTACGCATCAGTTCCGCGTATTGAAGATGCTGGGGATAGATTTGCGGGATAACCGTTTGGAATTATGGCCGAGCAAAGAAGACCAAGAGTATATTGAGAATTTCCTGAATAAGGAATGGTTAAGCGCCGACCAGAAAATTATCGGGATAAATATCAGCGCTAGTAAACGGTGGTTAACCAAGTGTTGGCCTAAAGAACGCTTGGCTAAATTATGCGATGAACTCGGCCTCAAGAATATACGCGTGGTTGTTACCGGAACACAGGAGGACGTGGCTCAAGCTAATATGTTAGCCTCGATGGTAAAGAGCACCAAGATCATTAATGCCTGCGCCAAGACCAGCATTAACCAGTTAGCCGCGCTTATTAAACGCTGTTCTCTGTATATTTCAGCGGATTCTTCGCCTTTACATGTAGCTTGCGCGGTGAATATCCCGGTAATCGCTTTTTTTGGCCCGACTGATCCGGCAAGGCATATGCCTCCGGCAAGAGAGCGTGTAATCATCAGAAGGGAATTGCCCTGCAGCCCCTGCTATAAACCAAAATGCAGGCATAAAAAGTGCATGAATTTGATTACGGTTGAGGAAGTGCTGGAAGCAATAGAGAAATTACTCAAGTAAATAGCCGAAGTAGAAAGTAACAAATCAGAAGTCAAAACCACAATTTAAAAGTAGAAAGTTTAATGACAAATGACAAAATTCAAAGCACAAAATAAATCCAAAACTAAAAACACAAATATCAAAACTAAGGTTTTTTCATTTGGTATTTGTCATTTAGATTTATTTTGAATTTTGAGCTTTGACCTTTGTAATTTAAGAATATATGAATATTTTATTTATCACAAACCATCTCAACACCGGCGGAATAACCAGCTATCTTTTTACCTTGGCCGGCGGCCTTAAGAAAAAAGGGCATAATGTATTCGTTGCTGCTTCCGGAGGAGAACTCACGGATAAATTTAAAGAATCGGGCCTGGAAGTTATTCCTATACCGATAATGACGAAGAAAGAGATTAATCCTAAAATAATCCTGAGCGCGTTTAAGCTGTCCGGTGTAGTAAAAGAAAATAAAATTGATATCGTTCACTCGCATAGCCGGACTACTCAAGTTTTAGGTTGTTTGTTGGCTCATGCTAGCGGAGTAAAACATATATTTACCTGTCACGGTTTCTTCAAGAGGCGTTTTTTGCGTAGGTTTTTTCCTTGCTGGGGGGATAAAGTGATTGCCATAAGCCGGCAGGTGAAAGAGCATCTTATCGTCGATTTTAAATTGGCCGAGAATAAAATAACTGTAATAAACAACGGTATAGATATGGATAGGTTTCGCGCCCCCTCTGCTTCTGGCCTCCTGCCGGATAAGGCAGGGTTAGGTTTAGGCGATGGCCCTGTCGTCGGTATAATTGCCCGGCTCTCGGATGTAAAAGGGCATAAATACTTGATTGAAGCGATGAAGACGGTTTTAGGAGAATTCCCTTCGGCTAATCTCCTTATTGTCGGTTCCGGGAGAATGCAGGAAGAGTTAATTCGGCAGGTCAGTTTGCTTGGTATTGACAGGAAAGTGTTTTTTATGCCGGAAATCCAGGATACTGTAAATACTTTAGCTTTGATGGATATATTCGTTATGCCCTCGCTTCGGGAGGGATTAGGTCTGGCTCTTATGGAGGCAATGGCGCAAGGGTTAGCGGTTATTGGTTCAAATGTCGGCGGGATCAAAACCTTGATTCAAGACGGAATCAGCGGTTTACTGGTTGAGCCTGCCGATAGCCGAGGGTTGGCAAAAGCAATCCTAGCTTTGTTAAATAATCCGGTAAAAAGGGCTAGCTTGGGAAAACAGGCTCAGGTATTTATCCGGCAGAATTTTTCCCAAGAAAAGATGGTTTGCGAAACAGAAGAGGAGTACTCAAGGTGTTTAAACGCAAAAGATTAATTATAATTGTTGTGATTCTGGGGATTTTGGCAGCGTCGCTTATAAATTTTGTCAGGGGAAAATATGTTATCCCGATTTTAATGTATCACTCGATTAGCCCGGATGCCAAGGAAGGAGAGTCTCTGGCTATAACCCCGGAAATCTTCAGGAAACAGATGCGTTTTTTGCAAGACCGGCATTATAATATTATCACTTTGGAGGAAGCAGTTGATATCATTAAGAATAAAAAGAGAGTCCCTGTCCGTCCTATAGTTATAACCTTTGATGACGGATACAAAGATAATTATAATTACGCCTTTCCTGTGCTAAAGGAGTATAATTTTCCGGCAACCCTATTTATAATAATCAACGAGGTGGGCCGGGCGCAGGCCGACAGGGTCTCCTGGGATGAAATAAAAACTATGCAGGCATCCGGGCTTGTCGATATCGGATCCCACACTGTCAATCATTCTTATCTGGTTGATTTGTCCTCGCAGGAAGAGATAGTAAAAGAAATCCGGGACTCTAAAAAAATATTGGAAGATAGATTGGGGTGTGAAATAAAATCCTTTAGTTATCCCGCAGGCAGATTCAATGAAAGAATAAGGAGGGTAGTTGTCGAGACCGGCTATAAATTTGCAGTGGCGACCAATCCCGGCATGAAAATCCCCGATGACGATATCTTTGCTTTAAAAAGATTAAGGATTTCCAGGAATTGCGCGAATATGTTTGTTTTCTGGGTTGAGACGAGCGGATATTATAATTTTATAAGGGAGAATCGCAGCAAATGAATGCCAAAAGTTACAAAAAGATATTGGTCTTTAATGTCAATTGGTTAGGGGATGTGCTATTTTCTACCGCAGTAATCAGGAATATCCGGCATAACTATCCGGAGAGTTACTTGGCCTGTATTATTCCTCCGAGGTGTTATCCTGTTTTGAAAGGCAATCCGTATCTGGATGAGATAATCATCTTTGACGAGAAAGACAGGCATAAGGGCGTGTTTTCTTTGTTAAGTTTCATACGTGTTCTTCGGCTCAAGAAGTTCGACGCAGTTTTTCTCCTGCACAAGTCATTTAGCCGGGCCCTGATTTGCCGTCTGGCAGGTATACCCGAAAGGATAGGACATCTCACTAAAAAAAGGGCCTTTCTGCTTACAAAGAAAATTATTCCTCCCCAAAGAGATTCTTTGCACCGCATAGATTATTATCTTGATGTCATCGAAAAATCAGGGCTGAGGATAGAAGACCGGTATACAGATTTTTTTATAAGCGTTGAAGATAATGCTTTCATGGAAGATTTCTTTAGGAAAAATTCGGTCAAGGATAATGATTTTATTGTGGTATGCAATCCCGGAGGAAATTGGTCGCCTAAACGCTGGCCTAAAGATTATTGGCCGGTTTTAGCGGATAAATTAGTCGAAAAATTTGGGGCTAAAATTATCCTCACCGGAGCGGTTAATGACTTGTCATTAGTTACTTATATCCGGGATAAAATGATACATAAACCCCTAGTGGCCTGCGGCGTATTTAATATAAAGCAATTCGGCGCGTTGGCAAGAAGGGCGAGTTTATTTATTACCGCCGATACCGGGCCGCTGCATATCGCCAATAGCGTAGGAGCAAAGAAGATAATCGCTCTTTTTGGCCCTACCTCTCCCGCGATTACCGGGCCGTATCCGCTAAAAAATGTAATTATCCTGCAAAAAAACGTGGGCTGTAAAATCCCCTGTTACGAAACCAGTTGTCACGATAACCGCTGCATGAAAGCCATTACTCCGGATGAGGTGATAGAAGAAGTAAAAAGTGTAATGACAAATGACAAAATTCAAAGCCCAAAATAAATTCAAAATCAAAATTACAAATGTCAAAACCAAGGTTTTGTCATTGGGTATTTGTCATTTTGAATTTTTGGGCTTTGACATTAAAACAGCCGCGATCAAAATTAATTATGGTTAATAAAATCCTCTTCATTACTCTAAGTAATATCGGCGACGTAATCCTTACCTTGCCGGTATTGGATAGTCTTCGGAAAAAGTTTCCTGAAGCAAAAGTTACCGTGATCTGCGGAGCCCGGGCAAGGGGCATTTTTGAAGGGAATCCCGATATCCAGCGTTTGATCGTATATGAAAAACGCTCAAGCCTCAGAGAAAACATAAAATTGCTGATTTTTTTATGGAAGGAGAGGTTTGAGGCGGTGGTTGACCTGCGAAATAGTTTTTTCGGAGTACTTCTTGCGGCCAGATATAAAACCTCTTTTTATACGCGCATACCCAAAGATGTAAAACATGCTAAAGACAGGCATCTTTATAAAATCGGGAGAATCCTTAAAGGTCTGCATGCGGCAGAAGCCGGTAAGTCGCTTCATTTCAGCGGGGCTAGCCGGGAGAAGGTGGACAGTTTATTAAAAGAAGGCGGGATAGGCCAGAGTGATAAATTTATCGTAATTTCCGCAGGAGCCCGCAGTCACACCAAGCGTTGGCCAAAGGAGCGATTTGTCGAATTAATCAAGAGATTGTCCAAAGAGTTACCGGTAAAAATCGTTTTAGTCGGAGATAAAAACGATGAGCCAACCAATGAATATATAGCCCAAAATACCGGGGCCTTGAATTTAGGCGCCAAGACTTCATTAAGCGAATTAGGTTATCTTATAAAGAGGGCCGGGCTTTTGGTTACGAATGATAGCGCGGCTTTGCATCTGGCAAGCTATTTAAATGTTTCGGTGGTGGCGGTATTCGGGATAACCAGTGATGCTAAATACGGCCCGTGGTCAGAGCATTCTTTTGTAGTTAAAAAAGAAATCTCTTGCCGTCCATGCCAAAAAGCGCAATGCCGGTTCGGGACTTTAGAATGTATATTTTTAGTAAAAACAGAGGATGTTTTCAGGGCGGTAAAGGAAATTTTTACTTCCAAGAGCCAGGAGCCAAGAGCCAGGAGCCGGGATAATTTTAAGCGTATACTCATTGCGCGCACGGATAGAATCGGCGATGTGCTCTTGTCTACGCCGGTGATCAAAGCTTTAAGAGACAGATTTCCCCAGAGTTATATAGCGATGATGGTTTCTCCGTATGCTAAAGACATAGTCGCGGGCAATCCGTATTTGGATAAAGTGATTGTTTTGGACAAAGAAGGAAAACATAAAGGTTGGTTTCGTTCGGTTAAATTGGTCCGGGAACTTAAAAAAGAGAAATTCGATTTGGCGCTGATTTTGCATCCGGCTAGCCGGGTGCATTTGTTAACTTTTCTTAGCGGTATACCCAGAAGAATCGGTTATGACCGCAAGCTCGGATTTTTGCTTACGGATGCAATCAAACATACCAAGCAACTCGGCGAAAAACATGAATCGGAATATAACCTGGATTTGTTGAGGTATCTGGGGATTGAAGCAAAAGATAGAAGTTTATTTATGCCGGTAAGAATTGATTCTGAAAAGTGGGTTCAGGGATTCTTTAAACAGGAGGCTGTAAATGAAACGGATAGGTTATTGGCTCTTAACCCGGCAGCCAGTTGTCCGTCGAAGATTTGGCCGGTTGAACGCTTTGCTCAGGCAGCCGATAGGTTAGCGCAAAAATACGGTTTCAAGATTTTAGTCATATCCAGCGCAAAAGACTATAAACTTGCGGATAACCTGATTAAACATATGCATTCTGCTGCCATAAATTTAGCCGGGAAAACCTCCATAACACAGTTAGCCGGCATATTAAAAAGATGTCAGCTTTTTATTTCCAACGATTCCGGCCCGGTGCATATTGCTTGCGCCGTGGGTACGCCGGTCATTTCGATATTCGCAAGGAATCAGGCGGGGTTAAGCCCGAAAAGATGGGGGCCGGTGGGCGCGCGCGACAGGATTCTGCATAAAGCTGCCTGTATTGAATGTTTGGCGCACAATTGCCAGAAAGGATTCGCCTGTCTAAAGGCAATAAGCGTCGAGGACGTAATCTCTGCCGCGGATTCAATTCTCAAGGTTTAATAATTTAAATGCCACTGTTAAGTCTCATCGTGTGAGGCAGCTTTTGCGGTTTTGTCTCCGCGCGCTGAAAATTTTCGCCGAGTGCTTCGGTTTACGGCTCACTCCCGGACAGACTTACGCTTTCGAGAAGGTCCTCCGTTCGCCGTAATTCCTCGCACTCACTTGCCGAAAATTTTCTAATGCGCGCTCCGCCAAAACCACAAAAGCTCTAATTCGCGGCTCAACTTGTCAGTGTCATTTATAAACATATTTGTAGTTAATATGTCCGTTAGCGGGTGGCGAGCAGTACTCCCTGTTTCCAATTCAATCGGGACAGTGGGTCTACTCTAGAGCTAGCGAGCGGAAAGAGCTGTGCGCAGGTGACGCGGAAGAGGGGCTTCCCCGTTCCGAGGACGGCACGGCCGCCCGCAGGAATGGGGATACTTCCGCGGCAGGACCCGCTGATGAGAGCGAGCCTGACGCTCTGCTTAAGGGCAATAATAGTATAAATATCTAGTTGATTTAGCGCTGGATTATGCTAAAATTATTACTTCATTATGATAAACATACACAAGGTTAAGACATACTCGGTTAAGTTGCGTTTTAGCAAGGTGAATTCCGCGGATTTTGCCCGGATTCCGGCTAAAAATAAGGCTTTTAAAGCCTTTTATGATTCTTTGCCGAATATTTTAAAGGCTAAGGATTTACGTTGTATCGTCAATGACATTGTAAGCGCGCGGAAAAAGGGAAAAGCAGTCATATTTATGGCTGGCGCTCACGTCATAAAATGCGGACTTAACCCCATATTAATCGAGTTGATTAAGAACAAGGTTATTACCTGTATTTGCCTGAATGGCGCTGGCATCATCCACGATTTTGAGATTGCTTATCAGGGAAAGACTTCGGAAGATGTCACCCAGAATCTTAAAACCGGTAAATTCGGGATGAGTAGAGAGACTGCAGAATTTATCAATACTGCTGTGGCTGAAGGTGTGGAGAGCGGGTTAGGTTTGGGGTATTCCGTCGCCAAGAAAATAGCCGAATCAGGACTGCGCAATAAGAACTTAAGCCTTTTATATAATGCCTATAAATACAAAGTCCCGGTGTGTGTTTTTGTCGGGATAGGAACCGATATAATCCACCAGCATCCTTCGTTTGACGCCGGATTAACCGGTAAAGGAAGCCAGGAGGATTTTTACGCTTTGACCGAGAATATCCGCTCTTTGAATAACGGAGGTGTTGTTTTAAATTTTGGTTCAGCGGTTATGCTCCCGGAAGTTTTCTTAAAGGCCCTAAATTTGGCCCGTAATCTGAGGAACAGGGTTAAAGATTTTTCCACAGCTACTTTTGATATGATTTATCAATACCGCGCCGCGCAAAATGTAGTAGCTCGGCCGGTGCTTTCCGGCGGCAAGGGCTATTATATAATCGGCCACCACGAAATAATGCTGCCGTTTTTAGCGCAGGCAATTATTGAGAAACTTTGAGTATTCTGTTATGAATATTAAGTAAAGTCGAAATTTAAATGACAAATGACAAAATACAAAGTCCAAAATAAATCCAAAGGTCAAATGTCAAATATCAAAACAGAAGTTTGGCTATTTGGATTTTGTCATTTAAATTTATTTTGAATTTTGAGCTTTGTCATTTGACATTGCCAGTTTTGTTTTTTGCGTTTTAACTTTTGAGTTTTAAATTGAACATTATCATTATATGAATATTAAGAATCTAAAAGATATAATCCATAGGCTTAATAAAGCCAGAGTTTTGGTTATCGGCGACCTTATTCTTGATCAATATATTTGGGGCAAGGTAGAGAGGATTTCGCCCGAAGCGCCGGTTCCGGTGGTCTGGGCGAATAAGCGCACGCATGTTCCGGGAGGAGCGGCTAATGTCGCCAATAATATCCGCGCGTTTGGAGCGGATGTATATTTAGCCGGAGTTATCGGGAGTGACCCAAACGCCAAGATTCTTCTTGCGGAGTTAAAGAAAAATAAAATAAATACAAAAGGGATATTTATCGATCCGGACAGGTACACGACGGTAAAAACCCGGATAATAGCCGGGCACCAGCAGATAGTGCGAGTGGATTGGGAGCATACCGAGAGCCTTCGTCAGGAGACGATCCGCAAGATTTTCAGTTTTATTAAGGAGGGTATCGATGATTTTGACGCTATAATCATCGAGGATTACGGAAAGGGCGTAATCAACGCGCAAGTCTTAGAGGGGGTAATTTTGCTCGCTCAAGCGCATAAAAAAATAGTGACAGTTGACCCGAAAGAAGACCATTTTCAATATTACCGTCAGGTAACTTCCATCACTCCTAACCGTAAGGAGCTAGAGAATGCGGTAAGGAATTTAAAGATCAAGGATAATAAAAATAGATTGAAGCTGGAGAGCGATAAATTGTTTACCGATAAAGATGTCGATGCCGCAGGAAAACAGGTTTTAGAATATCTGGAACTCGAATCGTTATTGGTTACTTTAGGCGAGCAAGGCATGAAAATATTCGAGAAGAATGGGGTTGTGACAAGTATTCCGACTGTGGCCCAGGAAGTGTTTGATGTGTCCGGGGCAGGAGATACCGTAATTTCAACTTTTACTTTAGGGTTATGCGCCGGGGCCAGTAAACTGGAAGCAGCGCATATCGCTAATCACGCCGCCGGAATTGTCGTGGGTAAGATCGGAACAGCTACAACTTCAAGGGAAGAATTATTGGAAAGGTTAAAATAATGGATGTAATCGGAGTTATACCGGCAAGGTTTTCTTCCACCAGGTTCGAGGGGAAGGTTTTGGCCAAGATACTTGGCAAGCCGATGATCCAGCTGGTCTATGAAAGGGCAAAACAGGCAAGGCTGCTGGATGATGTAATCATTGCCTGTGACCATGAGCTGGTTGCCAGCGTTGCCCGGGGATTCGGAGCCAAAGTAGTCTTTACTGCCAAGGCGCATCCTTGCGGAACAGACAGGATCAGCGAGGTAGTCAATCCTTTAGACGTAAAGATAGTGGTGAACATTCAAGGTGATGAGCCGTTGATTCATCCTAGCATGATCGATAGCGTGGCAGAAGCGCTTTTAAATAATAAAGACTTAAATATGGCTACTCTTATGAAAAGAATAGAGGATCCGGCTTTAATCAATGATCCGAATGTAGTCAAGGTAGTGGTGGATAAGAATAATTTCGCGCTTTATTTTTCGCGCGCAACTATCCCGCATTTTGCGCTTAACTCCGAAGTTGCCAAGCCCGTATATTTCAAACATATCGGCCTGTATGGTTACACCAAAGACTTCCTTTTTACTTACAAGAACCTACCGGTTTCCAATTTAGAAAAGACCGAGCGTCTTGAGCAATTAAGGGTGCTTGAAGAAGGTTTTCGCATTAAGGTTATTGAAACTAAGTTCGATACAGTAGGCGTAGATACGCCGGAAGACCTGGAAAAGGTCAGAGCTATTTTAGAAAAGGATAAAATATAATGCCTGAGGTTATGGTCGAGAACATTAAAATAGGCAATAAAAATCCTATAGCGCTTATTGCCGGACCTTGCGTTATCGAGTCTCAGACGCTTGTTCTTGATACCGCCAAGAGAATAAAAGATATTACCCATAAGCTCGGCATCCCTTTCATATTTAAATCCAGTTTTGATAAGGCCAATCGGATGTCGGTGGATTCTTTTCGCGGCCCCGGAATAAAAAAAGGTTTAGAGGTTTTGAGCAAAGTTAAGCAGCAGCTCAAGCTGCCTATATTAAGCGATGTGCATTGTGCTAAAGACATGGCCGAGGCTGCGAAAGTCTTGGATATAATCCAGATTCCCGCATTTTTATGCCGGCAGACCGATATAGTGATAGCTGCAGCAAGAACCGGCAAGGTAGTCAACATTAAAAAAGGGCAATTCCTTGCTCCTTGGAATATTCTGCCGATCATTAAGAAAGTTGAGTCTGCGGGAAATAAAAAGATCCTGATTACCGAACGGGGAGTTAGTTTTGGTTATAATAATTTAGTTTCGGATTTTAGAGCTTTAAAGATTATGGCCGGATTTGGTTATCCGGTGATTTATGACGCGACCCACAGCATTCAAATCCCCGGAGGTAAGGGTTCATCCTCCGGAGGAGAGCGCGAATTTGTAGAAGGTTTATCCCGCGCAGCAGTTGCCTTTGGCTGTGACGGTTTATTTTTGGAAGTGCATCCGGATCCGGATAAAGCTCCGTGCGACGGCCCGAATATGATTAATTTAAAACAATTAGAAAAACTCTTAAAACAGGTTAAGAAAATAGAAATTGCAATGATGGATAGGTAAAGGCAGGAAATTTTTCTATACTTAGCTTAATTCAGAAGGCATAAAAATGAAAATAAATGTAGCAAAAAGAGCAAAAGAAGTTTTGGATATCGAAGCCGACGCGATTAGAAACTTAAAAGCGCGTATTAATGATGATTTCAAGAGCGCCGTAAATTTAATTTATAAAACAAAGGCCAGGGCTATAGTAAGCGGCATGGGCAAAACCGGTATCATCGCCCAGAAATTTTCCGCCACCCTTGCTTCAACCGGAACTCCGAGTCTGTTTTTGCATACCGCCGAAGCAATCCACGGAGATTTGGGTAAGGTTACTGCGGATGATGTAGTGATTGTGCTTTCCAATAGCGGCTCTACGGAAGAAATGAAGCAGTTTTTGCCCCTGTTAAAAAAGATAGGTTGTAAAGTGATTGCCCTTACCGGAAACACCAAATCCATTTTGGCAAAATATAGCGATATAGTTTTGGATGTTTCGGTAAAGAAGGAGGCTTGTCCTTTAGGTTTAGCGCCGACAGCTTCGACCACCGCGGCTTTGGCCATGGCAGATGCTTTGGCTATATGCTTATTGGAGCTAAAGAATTTCCAAGAAAAAGATTTTGCTTTTTTCCACCCCGGAGGGGCTTTAGGAAGGCGCCTGCTTTTAAGGGTTGAAGATATTATGCGTTCGGGACGCTCCAATCCTATTGTTAAAGAAGAAGAAAAAGTATCGCAAGTTCTCCTTAAGATTACTCAGGCGCGCGCGGGTTCCGCTACGGTCGTGGATAAACAGGGGAAATTAAAGGGTATTTTTACCGACGGAGATTTGCGCCGGCATCTCGGGATAGATGATAAGCTTCCTTTACGTAAAATAAAAGAAGTAATGACTAAAAATCCGACGGTTGTTTATCGGGAGATGTTGGCAGCCGAAGCGATGCGGATATTGCAGGAAAAAAGAGTTGATGAACTTCCTGTAGTGGATAAAAATAATCGTCCGGTGGGTTTATTGGATGTGCAGGATCTTTTAAAGGCAGGATTGGTATAAAAATGTCCAGTGATACATTTAAACAAGAGTTGGATGTCCGCGCCAGTAAGATAAAAGTCCTCCTGCTTGACGTAGACGGGGTTTTAACAGACGGTAGAATCATTTATGATTCTAAGGGGAGGGACTCGAAGTTTTTTGATGTCCACGATGGTTTGGGAGTTTATGCATTGAGTAAAGCCGGGATAAAAACAGTTATCGTTACCGCTAAAAGTTCAAGGGCTATTATACCCAGGGCTAAGGATATGCGGGTGACCGAAGTTTACACAGATGTTTCTCCCAAAAGCGCGATATTGGGAAAGATTATGAAGAAATATAAGGTAACTCGCGAAGAAGTTTGTTTTGTAGGAGACGATTTGGTAGATTTGGGTTTGATGAGAATCGTGGGTTTGCCAATCGCGGTATTTAATGCTTGCCCTGAAATAAAACAGGCTGCCAGTTACATTACCGTCAGGCATGGCGGAAGGGGCGCTGTGCGCGAGATTGCTGAGCTAATCCTCAAATCGCAGGGTAAATGGGGAGAGGTTATCAGATTTTATGAAGCTTAAGGAAGGTTGTTTATCCTTTATATTGGTTTTTTTGTTCTGCGCGCCTGTTTTTGCCGATACTGTCGAGAGTCAGGAATCCGACCAGCAGATTAACGGTTTTTCCCTCGCTGGTTACGGAGATAAGGGTAAAAAAAGCTGGGATCTTTCCGGTAAGTCAGCGGATATATTCACGGAAGAAGTTAAATTAAAAGACGTAGACGGTAATTTATACGGCAAAGATGAAAATGTGAACCTTACGGCGAAAACCGGAAATTTCAACAAAAAAGACGGTAAAGTGCATTTGGAAAAGGATGTGGTCATTACTACATCAAAAGGAGCCAAGCTTACTACCGATTCCATGGATTGGGACAGGAACAAGCAGTTGGTAACTACCAAAGATAAGGTAAATATAGCCAGAGACAATATGAATATCGTCGGCACCGGCGCCAACGGCCAGATGAACCTGAAAAAACTGGCGTTGAATAAAGATGTTAAGGTGGATATAAATCCGACGACAAAAACAACAACTAACCCCGAAGGCTTAGGAATAAAAGAAAAAATCACCATTACTTGCGATGGCTCGCTGGAAATAGATTATGAAAAGAATATCGCTACATTTAGCAAGAATGTTTTAGTGGAAAGATCCGATTCTCAGATATATAGTGATACGATGTATCTTTATTTTAGCGCGGGTAAGGATACAAAATTGGCAAATAAAACCCCGGAGCCGATGGGCAACAATAAGATAGATAAGATTGTGGCTAAGGGGAATGTTAAGATTGTCCGCGGAGAGAATACGTCTTTTAGCGAAGAGGCGGTGTATACGGCCAGCGACCGAAAAATAGTTTTAATCGGAAGGCCGAAGCTGGTTTTCTATTCCACAAAGGATATTGTTGAAAATGCATCTTTTAGAAATTAAAGGTTTAAGCAAGTCTTACGGCGGCAGAGAGGTAGTCAAGGGCGTAGACCTTTTGGTAAAACGCGGAGAAATCGTCGGGCTCCTCGGGCCAAACGGCGCCGGTAAAACCACTACTTTCTATATGGTGGTAGGGATTATCCCTCCGAACCGCGGAAAGATTGTTTTTGATAATTATGATATAACCAATTTGTCTATCCATGAGCGCGCGCATTTCGGGATAGGCTATTTGTCGCAGGAAGCCTCGATATTCCGTAAACTTACAGTTGAAGAAAATATCATGGCGATCCTGGAAACTCTTCCCATAGGAAAGACCGAGAGAAGAAAACGCCTTGAGAGTCTGCTTAATGAATTGAATATAGCCCATCTTGCCAAATCCAAGGCTTTTACTTTATCCGGCGGCGAACGCAGGCGTTTAGAGATTACCCGGGCCCTGGTAACTAATCCGTCTTTTATACTTCTGGATGAGCCGTTTTCCGGGATTGACCCGATTGTGGTTAATGAGGCGCAGGAGATTATCAAGGAATTAAGAGAAAAAGGGCTGGGGATTTTGCTTACGGATCATAATGTGAGAGAGACGCTTTCAATAACCGATAGGGCATATTTAATTGCTGACGGTAAGATCCTTATTTCAGGCACAGCCGAAGAACTTATTAACAACGCGCAAGCCCGTTCGATTTATCTGGGCGAAAAATTCAGAATGTGAGTGAGGATTGGATTCGCTGTAACTAGGAATCTCAACTAAGAAAGGGAGAAATGAAAACAGAGGTAAAGAAACTGGAAAGCAACATAAGAGAACTTAATATTGAAATTAACGGAGATGTAGTAAAAAATAAATTTGAGGAAGTTTTCAAACGTATAGGGCAGGAAGCTAAAATCCCGGGTTTTCGCCCCGGGCATGCCCCGCGCGACATCTTGGAGAAAAATTATGCCGCTGTTGCTCACGAACAGGTGCTGAAAGAGCTGGTTCCGGATATTTATAATGACGCGATTAACAAAGAAGGGCTGGATGTCATCGAGCTTCCTGAAATATCCGAAGTAAAGCTTGAACGCGAGTCTCTTTCTTTTAAGGCTAAAGTAGAGGTTAGCCCGGAGATTGAGGCTAAGGATTATAGGGGGATTAAGATTGAATATAAAAGCGTAAGCGTCGCTTCTGATGAAGTTAAGCGCGCAATTGACGCATTAAAGGAATCGCGCAAGATTGACAGTATAGATGATAACCTTGCCAAATCTTTAGGGTATCCGAATCTGGGGGAACTGGAGAAAATCCTAGAGAAACAGATTTTTATCCAGAAGGAAAATGCTGAACGCCAGAAAATCGAAACTGAAATTGTCGAGAACCTGATTAAGGGCGTGGATTTTAAATCTCCTCAGGGTTTGGTTAAGCGGCAATTGGAAGATATGCTTCGCCAGGCTAAGGTAGATTTAGCCATAAAAGGAGTTCCGCGTGATAAGATAGAAGAACAGGATAAAAAAATGCGCGAAGAACTTGAGCCGGAAGCAGTTAAGCAGGTAAGAATTTATTTGGTTCTGGCAGCGATAGCCAAGAAAGAGAATATCGCTTCCGACGATCATATGCCGCGCAGGGTAATGGAATTTTTGTTGAGAGAAGCTAATTGGCGCGTAGATACAAAATAATATATACTAATGTCCAATCACCAAATCCCAATGTCGAATAAAATCCCAATGATTCAATATATAAAATTGGAGCTTGGGATTTGAATCGTCATTGAAGCTTGGACTTTTTAGGCATTAATATAACATAAGGAGGTGGGTATGGAGATTAAAAATCAGACTTTAGTGCCGATGGTAATCGAACAGACCGCCAGAGGCTATGAACGGGCTTATGATATTTACTCTAGACTGCTTAAGGATCGTATTCTTTTTATCGGGACTCCTATTGATGATTATGTGGCTAATTTAATCATTGCCCAGATACTGTTTTTGCAGATGGAAGATGTGAACAAAGATATAAACGTTTATATAAATTCTCCGGGGGGTTCAGTTACTGCCGGGTTGGCCATTTATGATACTATGCAATTTGTCAAATGTGATATAGCTACTTATTGCGTGGGGCAGGCTTCCAGTATGGGGGCTTTGCTTTTACTCGCTGGAACAAAAGGAAAACGTCAGGCCCTTCCTAATTCAAGGATTATGATTCATCAGCCATGGGGAGGCGTGCAAGGACAAGCAGAAGATATTTCGCGCCATGCCCAGGAAATTTTAAGAATGCGGGACAAGATTAATGAGATAATTGCCCATCATACGGGACAGTCGATTGAAAAAGTGAAAAAAGATACGGATAGGGATTATTTTATGTCCGCTGATGAAGCCAAAGCCTATGGTTTGGTTGATGAAGTAATTTTACCGCAGGAAAAAAAGAAATAAAATATAGCAAAAGTAAAAAAGTGTAGTGACAAATGACAAAATTCGAAATCCAAAATAAATCCCCAAGCTCAAATATCAAAACCAAGGTTTTGGCATTGGGTCTTTGTCATTTAGATTTATTTTGAATTTTGGTCTCCGAGCTTTGATATTAACAGTTTTGCTTTTTGACTTGTGATTTTGACTTTTGCATTCAGACTTTTTAGTTTAAAGTAACCAACTAGGAGGATTCACGCATGAGAAAGAACTATTTATTGACTCCCGGACCGACACCTTTACCTCCGCAGGTAATGGAGTCGATGGCTCGTCCCATAATTCATCACCGGACTCCGCAGTTTCAGGCGATGTTGAAAGAAGCGGTTGAAGGATTGAAATATGTTTTTCAGACCAATAACGACGTTTTTATCCTTACTTCTTCCGGTACCGGAGCAATGGAGGCAGCGGTAATCAACCTGTTGTCAGCCGGTGATACTGCTTTGGTTGTTCAAGGTGGTAAATTTGGCGAAAGATGGACTGAGATTTGCAAGGCTTATGGGATAACCGTTGAAGTAATCGATGTAAAATGGGGGAAGGCGGTTAATCCTTTGGATATAGAAAAAAAATTAAAAGCTAACCCCAAGATTAAAGCGGTATTTACCACTCAGTGTGAAACTTCGACCGGCGTGTTGAACGATATTGCGGCTATCGGAAAGGCCGTAAAAAATACGGAAGCCGTATTAGTGGTTGATGCAATAAGTTCATTAGGCGCGGTTGATTTAAAAACTGACGAATGGGCCTGCGATGTGGTTGTCAGCGGTTCGCAAAAAGGATTGATGCTTCCTCCGGGATTGAGTTTTATTTCAGTTAGCCTCAAGGCAGCTAAGCTGGTTGAAAATTCCAAGAGCCCCAGATATTATTTTGATTTAAGAAAAGCCAAAAAGGCTTTGGATAAAACCGATACGCCTTTTACTCCAGCCATTACTTTGGTGATTGCGCTTAATGAGGCGCTTAAGTTGATCCGTCAGGATGGGCTGGATGTAGTTTTTAACCGTCATAGAAAATTAGCGGATGCGACAAGAGCGGCAGTAAAGGCATTAGGGTTGGAATTATTCGCTCCAGAATCGGGTTCGGATGTAGTAACTTCGGTTAAGGTCCCTGCCGGGTTTGATGGAGAAAAACTGGTTAAAACCATGCGTGATACCTACGGCGTTACAATAGCCGGAGGACAGGATGAATTAAAAGGCAAAGTTTTCAGATTCGCGCATATGGGTTTTATCGAGGAGTTTGATATAGTCATTGGGATTTCCTGTTTGGAAAAAGTTTTAACGCAGATGGGTTATAAATTCCAGATGGGCACAGGCATAAGGGCGGCAGAAGAGATTTTTTTGAAATAAGGAGCAGGCTATGATTAAAATTTTAGTTAGTGACGCTTTGTCCGATGAGGGCTTGAAAATTCTCAAAGATGTAAAAGAATTTCAAACTGATATAAAGACAGAACTAAAACCCGACGGATTAAAGGAGATTATCAAGGATTACGATGCCCTTTTGGTCAGGAGCGCTACCAAAGTTACCAAAGATATAATTGATGCCGCAAGTAAGCTTAAGGTTATCGGCCGCGCAGGTGTCGGGCTGGATAATGTTGATTTGGCAGCTGCGACGCAAAAAGGTATCATTGTCATGAATACTCCCGCAGGCAATACCATTTCAACGGCGGAACACGCGTTCAGTATGATTCTCGCTTTATCTAGAAACATACCGCAGGCAACTGCCTCTACCAAAAAGGGTGAATGGAAACGTTCGAAATTCATGGGCGTTGAGCTTTACGCCAAGACGCTGGGTATAGTTGGTTTCGGCAGGATTGGCAAAGAAGTGGCTAAACGGGCTATATCTTTCGGGATGTCGGTTTTGGTTTATGACCCGTTTTTATCGAAAGAGATTGCCGAATCTCTCGGTATAAAAGTAGTTGAACTTAACGAGTTGTTACAATCTTCTGATTATATCACGGTGCATACCCCTTTGACCGAAGAAACAAGACATATGATTTCCCAACCTCAATTTGAGATTATGAAAAAAGGCGCGCGGGTTATTAATTGCGCAAGAGGCGGCATTATCGATGAGCAGGCTTTGATTGCAGCCATAAAGGAAGGCAAGATTGCCGGCGCCGCTTTCGATGTTTTTGAAAAAGAACCTGTTGCCCCGGATAACGAACTTTTAAAACTGGATAATGTCATTGTTACGCCGCATTTAGGCGCTTCCACTGAAGAGGCGCAGGTTAATGTCGCCATAGAAGTAGCCGAAATTGTGAGAGACGCGCTTTTGGGCAAGGGAATACGTAACGCCGCCAATTATCCCTGCCTCGAGCCCGAAGCGTGCAAGGTGCTTAATCCGCATATAGTTTTAGCTGAGAAACTCGGTTTATTTTTGGCGCAACTGGTTGAAGGTAGATTCCAGGAATTGGATATAAGTTATAGCGGAGAAATTTCTGCTTATGATCTAAGCCCGCTGACTATGTCCGTCTGCAAAGGTTTACTTTTCCCCATACTGAAAGAAACCGTAAATTTTGTTAACGCGGTTTCTTTGGCTAAAGAGCGGGGGATAAAGGTCAAAGAAGGGAAAGCTTCTAAGGAAGAAGAATTTGTCAATCTTATCAAGTTGGCCTTGAAAACCGATAAAGAGACGAGGGTAATTTGGGGCACGCTCTCTGGCAATAAACAGGCAAGGATCGTTAAAATCGACGAATACTACGTGGAGTTATATCCTACCGGGGAAATGATCTATATCGAGAATTGGGATAGGCCCGGTTTAATCGGAAGTTTGGGCACGGTTTTGGGTAAGCATGGCGTGAATATCGCTGCCATGACTTTTGGCCGCGATAAACCCGCAGGAAAGGCAATCAGCGTTTTAAGCGTAGATAGCCCGGTATCGGCGGAGCTGGCCGGGAAAATCAAGAAACTGGAAAACATTCTGACCATAAAAGGAATTAGAGTATAAATATGAACAATCCCAAATTCCAAATCCCAAATTCTCCTTCTGCCGAACAAGCAGGAAAAATGAATCCAAATCTAAAATGTCAAAACTATAAAAAGTTTTCTCATTTGAATTTTGTCATTTGGATTTCATTTGTTATTTGTGTTTTGGCGCTTATCATTAGCTCCGTTTACACTAAAGATAAAGAGTTGGTCTTGATCTATACCGGTGAAACGCATGCTATGCTTTACCATTGTAATTGTCCTGTTGAACCGGATGGCGGAGTAGCCCGCCGGGCAACTTTAATCAAACAATTAAGAAAAGAATATCCTGATGTTTTGGTCTTGGATTCAGGGAATTTCTTTAGCGCAGGGCCTTTGGACCAGAATACGCAGAATACACAATTAGATATGCAGCGGGCGAAGATAAGCCTTTCTGCTATGGAATCAATGAAATACGATGCGGTAAATATAAGCAATGATGAATTCAATTTCGGTAAAGATTTCTTGAGCGAGAACATCAATAAAACAAAATTAGATTTCGTCTCTTCGAATTTAAGCCTTGGCACGGTTAAACCTTATGTCGTCAGGAATGTGGCGGGTATAAAGGTTGGTATTATAGGATTGACGAATTTAGCGGCTGAACGCAGAAGCCCGGATTTAAAACTTATTGATCCTAAGCAGGCCGTAGAATCGTCAGTCCGGGAATTGAAAAAGCAGAAAGTCAAACTGATTATCCTTTTAAGCAACCTGGGTGAACAGGAGGATTTAAAGATTATCGGGGGTGTGCCGGGAATTTCTGTTCTTATTGATGGACACGGTCGAGGCAATACTATTAGTGATTCATTTGGCAAGGCGGGGGATACTGTTATCCTGCGTGCGAATTGGCAGGGCCGCCGGCTCGGAAAAGCCGTGCTTGGTATTAGAGGCGATAAGATAAAGAAATTCAAGGTTGAAGAATTGAGGCTTTCGGATAAGATTGGCGACGAACCCTCTATTCTTTCTATCTTACCGCGCTGTTTTTCGGCTACTGAATGCAAGAAAGAAGGTTTTATCGGAATCTGCAGGAATCCCGGGTTATATAATGCCGAGTGTTCATTCAGTAAGGCGGCCAAAATCAATCTTACGGTTATTACCACTAAAGACTGTTTGGTTTGCAACCCTGAACCAGCGATAAGTTTTCTTAAAAAGCAATTTCCGGGCCTAGAGACTTCATATTTATATTATCCGGACAAAAAAGCTGCAAAACTGTTTGAGGATTCCAAAGCGATTGGCTTACCGGTATTTCTTTTAGGAAAAGAAATATTCAAAGAAGAAAATTTCGATAAATTGAAAACTAAGTTCATTGAGAGGGATAATTTTTATCTATTGAAACCCGAAGTTGCCGGAATAGGGTATCTTGTTAACCGTCAGGGCATTAAAGGGAAATTCGATTTATTCATAAGTCTCTTCGGGAAAAATACGCTTGAGGTTTTGAATGTGGTTAGAGAATTCAACCCGGCACTGCACTTCTTGGCCGTTATGGATGGGAATAAGATTGAAACTATGAATGGAGACGCGGAGATAGAAGAGGATTTGCGCGCTGTTTGCGTTCAAAAATATTATCCGGATAGATTCTGGGATTATATTACCTGCAGGGTTAAGAATATCGGTAGCTCTTGGTGGGATGATTGCGCTGTCAAAATCGATTTAAATAAGATAAAATCCTGCGCCCGCGGCCAGGAAGGTTTGGCTCTGTTGAGAAATAATATCAGTTTAGCCAAAGAGTCCAAAATTATGTTTGGACCGACATATCTTATAGATAACCAGCAGATTTTTTCTTCTAAAGGAGCGCCTGCTAAGAAGGAATTGAAAAGATTGTTAAAAAATAGATAGTTTAATGACAAATGTCAAAACTCAAAATCCAAGATAGGTTCAAAGGTCAAATTTCAAATAACAAAACTTTTGTTTTGGTATTTATCATTAGTGCTTTGGGCTTATTTTGAGCTTTGAATTTTGTCATTTGTCATTAATTTAAAAGGGAGTTAGCTATGACTAAACCAAAAATCTACCTTATTGATGTAACCAATCGGGACGGAGTCCAAACATCGCGAATATGCCTTTCCAAATTACAGAAGACCATGCTTAATATTTTTCTGAATGAAATGGGCGTATTCCAGTCAGAGTTCGGTTTCCCGCTTACCCACCATGAAACGAATTATCTAAATGCCAACTTAGAACTGGTAAAGAACAGCGAGCTTTCTTCAATCAGGCTGGGTGGCTGGCTCCGGGCGACAAAAGATGATGTAAAGAGCGCTTTTAAGCTCGTCCCTCACTTAAAACACGTCAACTTATCTATTTCCACTTCAGACCAGATGATTATCCATAAGTTTAAAGGGAAGCTCGATCACCAATCAGTGATTAAAGAGATGGCCGAGTCGGTTAAAGAAGCTAAACATCTGGGAACCGATTCCGTAGGCGTAAACGCCGAAGACGCCTCCCGGACAGATATGGACTATTTGATTGAATTCGCCCAAGCAGCCAAGAAAGCCGGGGCAGACAGGATTCGTTACTGTGATACCTTGGGTTGTGACACTCCATTTTCAATCTACGACAGGATAAAGATATTGGCAGAGGCGGTAAATATACCTATTGAAGTGCATTGCCATAATGATTTGGGTTTGGTGGTAGCTAATTCCATTGCCGGAGCAAAAGCGGCAAATGACGCCGGGTGCGATGCCTATATTAATACTTGTGTCAACGGAATGGGTGAGCGCGCCGGAAACGCGGATTTGGTGTCTGTAATACTAGCCATCAGGTATGGTAATGATATGAAAAAATATTCTCTTGATGAGAAAGTGAATTTAAAGATTGCTTGGAAAATTTGTAAATACGCTTCGTATGCCTTTGGAGTGCCTATACCGATAAATCAGCCGGGGGTAGGCGCAAACGCGTTTGCCCATGAATCCGGGATTCACGCGGATGGCGCGCTTAAGGACCGGCGCAATTATGAGCTTTATGATTATGAGGAATTAGGCAGAGGCGATCCTGAAATAATCGATACCGGAAGAAAAATAACCGCCGGTGAATATTCAGGAATAAAAGGATTTAGAAACGTTTATGATAAATTGGAGATTATTTTTAAGGATGATGCTGAGGCAACGGAAGTTTTGGAACTGGTCAGATATGCCAATGTTCATAATCAAAAGCCCCTAGTTGACGATGAGCTTAAGTTTGTAGCCAAGTATCCGGATATAGCGCGTAAGATATTTACGATGGCGCCGTAATATGTCTAGGATAGAGAGTATTCAGTAGATAGTATAGGGAAAACATGAAAAGGAAAAAATGAACTTAGTTTTAGTGGGAACGCAGTGGGGAGATGAAGGCAAGGGCAAGATAATCGATATCTTATCCGCAAAAGTTGATTATATTGTCCGTTATCAGGGCGGAAACAACGCCGGCCATACGGTAGTGGTTGGGGATAAAGAGTATATATTCCACCTTATGCCTTCCGGGATTTTACATAAGAACAAAATCTGTTGTATAGGCAATGGTGTCGTAGTTGACCCGAAGGTATTATTGCGCGAGATAGAAGAGGCCAAGTGCGCGGGGATTAAGATTAGCGGCCGTTTGAAAATTTCTTCCTTAGCGCATGTGATTTTGCCATATCACAGGATTTTGGATCAGTTACGCGAGACCAAGAGAGAAAATAAGATAGGGACAACCGGAAGAGGTATCGGCCCGTGTTATGCGGATAAGATTAGCCGTTGCGGCATAAGAATGATCGATCTTCTCAATCCCGGCGTCTTGCGCGATAAACTGAAAGACAACCTAAAAGAAAAAAATGAGATTTTCAGGAAAGTTTATAAGCATAAAGGTTTTGACTTCAATTCTATCTATAAGGAATATCTGGATTACGGCAGGATATTCACGCCCTATATCGCCAATACCGCTCTTTTATTGAATCAAGCTACTGGCAGAAAAAAAGACATTCTTTTTGAGGGAGCGCAAGGCACATTTTTGGATATTGATTTTGGGACGTATCCTTTTGTAACTTCGTCTTCAGCTACCAGCGGCGGGGCTTGTATAGGAACAGGGGTATCCCCGGTGAGAATAGATAAAGTTATCGGTATCGCCAAGGCTTATACAACTCGTGTCGGAGAAGGGCCTTTCCCGACCGAATTTAGCGAGCCTTTCGCCAAATTTATGCGTTCAAAAGGCAACGAATTCGGCGCAACTACCGGCAGGCCCCGCAGATGCGGTTGGTTTGATAGCGTTATGGTAAAAGAAGCGGTTATGTTAAACGGCATAACGGAGCTGGCCATAATGAAGATGGATGTGCTTGATGGCTTGAAAGAGGTTAAGATTTGCACCGCTTATAAATATAAAGGTCAAATATTTCGCGAATTCCCGCACGATTTCGATGTTCTCAGCAAGCTTAAACCCGTATATAAAGTTTTTCCCGGCTGGCCGGAAGTCTCTATCAAGCCGAAGAGGCTGCGCGATTTACAATCCAATGCCAGAAACTATTTATCTTGGATTTCCGATAGCTTGAATATTAAAATTTCCATGATTTCCATAGGTTCTGCCAGAGAAGACACTATTTTTCTTGACTAGGTTTTAGGCCTGTGTTATAGTAAATTTCAACAAAAGGAGAGGTGAACCATGAAGAAAATTTTCAAGACCGTTCTTATCGTTATCTTGGGTTTTTCGCTGGCCGGATGCACTTTTATCTTTCAAAGCGGCAGGCGTTCGGATAAACAGACTATCGACCAGCTTTCTCAACAGTTGGAAGATTTGGCTCAAGCCAAAAAACTGCTTGAGGAAAGATTGGGAAAAGAGATTTCCGATAATGAAGTTAAGCTGCAGATGATGGAGAAGGGGTTGGTTATTACCGTCGTCGGCGATGTGCTTTTTGATTCCGGAAAAGCAAAAATCAAACATAGCGCTTATCCTCTTTTGGATAAGGTCGCTGTCGTCCTGAAGGATAATATGGCTAATTTTAATGTAGGCATAGAAGGCTATACCGATAACGTTCCGATTAAGCATTCAAATTGGAAGTCGAATTGGGAACTTTCTACTGCCCGGGCTTTAAGTGTTTTACATTTTCTGGCTAATGATAAAGGTATTTCTCCTGAACGGCTTTCTGCCATTGGCTTCGGCGAGTACCGGCCGGTTTCCGGCAATGATACAAAAGAGGGCCGCAAGCTTAACCGCAGGGTTGAGATTGTAATTCAGCCTAAGGTGAGCAAGGTCAAAGAAGGCAAGGCCGCCGAGGAGACTGGGCTTAGCGAGCCTAAAGAAAACCTTAAATAATATTAATAATGACCAGTATCTAAGTTTCAATGACGAATGAATGTTTAAAATTCCAAGATTCAATCCTGGGTATATGTAATTATGGATAAAAATAGAGTTGTCATAATATTGAGTGGATTAGCTTTAATGCTTTTCGTTTTCAATATAGGTTCCTGTGTTAGCGCCCATAACCAGAGTTCCGCCCGTAAGAAAGAAATGTTCCAGAGGATGGAGTTGGAAGAGAAGTCAGGTAAGCTTGCGCTGGAGAATGCGAACACCGCCGGTAAATTAAAAGAATTGCAAAAGCAGTTAGAACAAGAGGCAACCGCTAATCTGGAAACAAAAAAGATTCTGGCTCAGGAGCAGTTGATGAACAACAGCCTTAAGGAAGATTTGCAGAAGTTGAACAAGGCTAAAGAGACCTTAGAGGAAGAGCTTAGGAAGCAATTGGCATTTAATAAAAAGGCCAAGAAATGAAATAGGGGAGGTAAAGAACAGACCATACAGTTCTTGAAAAAAGGGGAGAGTAATCCCCTTTTTTATTAGGGAAGACGGAGGTATGTTATGGCTAGGGTTAAAATAAAGAAGATAAAGAAAATTCTTTTGAAAAAGCCGCTCTTAGGAGGAAAAAGGCCTGCAAGAAAAATAAAAGCCAAGGCTGCTGTCCAAGAAGATGTAAAAGTGACTCTTGGAGCGCAAGAAATTGCTATAGGGACCACTAAGTTTTCTCACCCGGAAATTTTACGCCAACCCAGTAAAAATCTGCCCCAGGATTTACCCTCCAAATATGAAGTCGACAAGATGGCGCTTCTTGTTCGAGATCCCTGGTGGCTATATACTTATTGGGAAGTTAAGCAAACTACGGTAGCAAGATTAAAGTCCGAACTCCGGGAAGAATTCTATAAAGCTAAGCGGGTACTGAGGGTTTATGACGTAACCAATATCAATTTTAACGGTTCAAACGCCAACCGTTTTTTTGACATCCATATTCATGAATTTGCCAGTAACTGGTATATTGATGTCGGTGCGCCGGGTAAATCCTGGTGTGTTGATTTTGGGTTCATTTTGAGCGACGGGAGGTTTCTTACAATACTTCGTTCAAATGTCGCTCAAACTCCTTTAGACGGCCCTTCCTGGATTACGGATGAAGAATGGATGATACCCGATGAAATGTTCGCCCGGCTTTATGGTATGGGTTTTGGACAGGGGAAGAGTTCCCCGGCAGGAAAAACCTGGAGAGAAAAGATTGTGAGCTCTCCGGGCATAGCTTCAATGACCAGCCCCGTAAGAAAGCCTTTAAAAAGAGCTTTTTGGCTTAGGGTTGATTGTGAGCTGATTGTGTATGGAGCAACTGAACCTGATGCCAAAGTTACCGTTCAGGGTAAGCCGATAAATTTGAGGCCGGATGGGACATTTACTTTGCGTTTTGCCCTTCCCGACGGGAAACAGGTCATCCCGGTTAAGGCCATATCCGCAGATAAGGTAGATGAACGTACAATAACTCCGATTGTGAATAGAGAAACCAAGTAGCTTAATGTCAAATGACAAAGCTCAAAATTCAAAATAAATCTAAATGACAAAATCCAAATGGCCAAACCTCTGTTCTAAAATTTGACATTTTAATTTTGGATTTATTTTGGTTTTTGAATTTTATCATTTGTCATTATACCCGTATAATTAAATATGAATAAAGGTTATCTTAGTTTAGTTTTGCACGGCCATCTTCCGTATGTGCGTCATCCCGAGCACGAAGATTTCTTGGAGGAAGACTGGCTCTACGAAGCAATCACCGAAACGTATGTCCCTCTGATTTTGGTATTTGAGAGGCTGGTTAATGATGGGATAGACTTTCGCATAACAATGACTCTTAGCCCGACATTGACTTCAATGCTGGGCGATGCTCTCCTTCAGGAAAGATATTTAAAACACATAAATAGATTGATTGAGCTTGCGCATAAGGAGATAGAGCGAACCCGCTGGCAGCCGGAATTCCATAATTTGGCTTTAATGTATTTATCCGAATTCTCCAAGGCCAGGGATACTTTTTTAAGGTATAACCGCAATTTAGTAAACGCATTCAAGAAATTTCAGGATTTAGGAAAGTTGGAGATTATTACCTGCGGCGCAACCCACGGTTATTTCCCGCTTATGGACGTGCATAGGGAATCAGTCAGGGCTCAGGTAAAAGTCGCTGTAAGCCACTATGAAAGTGTATTCGGCAGAAAACCAAGAGGTATTTGGTTGCCTGAGTGCGGTTACTATCCGGGGCAGGACGAAATCTTGAAAGAAACCGGGCTGCGTTATTTCTTTACCGATTCTCACGGATTATTGCATGGAACTCCTCGCCCAAAATACGGAGTTTTTGCTCCGGTCTATTGCAAGGGAACAGGTGTAGCTTGTTTTGCCAGAGACCTGGAATCTTCAAAACAGGTTTGGTCTTCTGTCGAAGGTTACCCGGGAGACTATAATTACCGTGAGTTCTATCGAGACATAGGCTTTGATCTGGAGTACGAATATATCAAACCTTATATCCATCCTGACGGGGTGAGGATAAATACCGGGATAAAATATTACCGTATCACCGGTTCAGGAAACCATAAAGAGCCTTATAACCCGCATTTGGCGCAAAACAGGGCGGCAGAGCAAGCGGGTAATTTTATGTTTAACCGTCAAAAGCAAGTGGAGTATCTCTATGATTTCATGCAAAAAAAGCCCATAATCATTTCTCCGTACGACGCGGAGCTATTCGGGCATTGGTGGTATGAAGGACCGACGTGGCTAGAGTTTTTGATAAGAAAGATTGCTTGCGATCAGGATGAAATCCGGCTTATCACTCCTTCGGAGTATTTGGATGAGAATCCGCGTAATCAGGTTATAACTCCGTCAATGTCGAGCTGGGGATGGAAGGGGTATAGCGAGATGTGGCTGCAGGGCACAAATGATTGGATATACCGCCACTTGCATATTGCTTCGCAAGAGATGACAGAGTTGGCTAAGAAATATAATGGAGTAAACGGTTTGACTAAGAGGGCTTTGAATCAAGCTTTACGCGAATTATTATTGGCTCAAAGTTCTGATTGGGCCTTTATTTTAGGCACAGGCACACATACCGAATACGCTTTACGCCGCACCAAAGACCATCTTTTGCGGTTCAACCGGCTTTATGATGATTTGAATGCTAACTCCGTAGACGAATCCTGGCTTTCAGAAATAGAGTACAAAGACAATATTTTCCCCAATATAGATTACCGGGCACATCAATAAAATCCAAGCAGTAATTCAATTATAGAAGTCAAAAGTTAAAAAAAGTAAAACCACAATTTGAAAGTTTAATAACAAATGACAAAATTTAAAATCCAAAATAAATCCAAAATTAAAATGTCAAATTTTAGAACAGAAGTTTGGCCATTTGGATTTTGTCATTTAGATTTATTTTGAATTTTGGGCTTTGACCTTTGACATTAATAGCTTTACCTTCTGTATTTTTACTTTTAAGTTAAACTTACAATGCCGGATAAAAACAAAATGCCCAAACATATAGCAATAATAATGGATGGCAATGGCCGTTGGGCCAAAGAGCGCGGTCTTTCGCGGACCCAGGGGCACCGCGAGGGGATGAAGAGAGTCAAAGAAGTCATAAGGTGCGCCCAGGAATTGGGGATCAAGGTTATAACATTCTTTGCATTTTCTTCCGAAAACTGGTCAAGGCCTAAACAAGAGATTAACATGTTGATGCGGTATTTAAATAATTACTTAGTTAATGAAGTAAAAGAGATGGATAAGAGGAATATCCGTTTTCTGGTAATAGGCAGGGACGAACCGCTGCCGTTGGCCATCCAGAAGAAGATTAAAGAGGCTCAAGCCAAGACGGCGGATAATACCGGGCTTACTGTGGTTTTAGCGTTAAATTATGGAGCGCGTCAGGAAATAGTGGATGCAGCCAAAAATTTTGCCCTTGATGTCGTTAATTCCAAAACAGACGCAAACGATTTGGATGAAGAAATGTTTAGCCGGTATCTCTATACAGGTAAGCTGCCCGATCCGGATCTATTGATTCGCACCAGCGGGCAGTTACGTATCAGCAATTTCCTGCTTTGGCAGCTTTCTTACGCGGAATTGTATTTTCCCGGTAAGTTCTGGCCGGATTTTGGCGCCGACGATTTAAATGAAGCAGTAAAACAATACCAGTCCAGGGAGAGAAGGTTCGGAGGATTATAGTATGCCAGCAAAAAGAATAGTCACCTCAATTTTACTCATCAGCATGATTGCCGGGGTAATATTTGTTGACTGGCTATGCGGTTTGGTGGTCACTTTTTTTATAATCGGCGGCCTGCACGAGTTTTTTTCTATGCTCGATAAAAAAGGGATAAGCGCCTACAAATATTTCGGTATCGGTTTAGGCATAGTTATACCGTTATCCATAATGCTTCGTTTTGAGCTAACCCGCGGCTGGGAGTTTTTATTTATCGTTTCAGCTCTTTTGTTTCTTATCCTTATGCAGTTTAAGCGCAGGAAGAATTCCGGAGCAATCGTGGATATCTCGACCACAATATTCGGGATAATCTATGTTTCCTGGTTTTTTAGTTTCCTGATAAGGATAAGATACCTTGAAGGCGGACTTGGGTTGTTGGCAGCTGTATTATTGATTACGAAATCAGGCGATATCGGGGCGTATTTAGTGGGAACTTCTTTTGGCAAGCTCCCGCTTATGCCGCGCATAAGTCCCAACAAGACCGTCGAGGGTTCTCTCGGAGGATTGTTTTTTAGCGTACTTGCGGCGTTCGTCTGCAAGCCGTTTCTCGGGTTTAGCTATTTTCATCTTGTTATTTTGGGCGTTTGTATGGGCATATTGGGTCAGTTGGGGGATCTTTCGGAATCTCTGATTAAGCGCGATTGCGAAGTAAAAGATTCGGGAAAGATATTTCCCGGCATGGGCGGGATATTGGATGAAATCGACAGCCTGCTTTTTGTGGCTCCGGTATTTTATTTTTATATGAGCGTAGTCCTTAAATGAAGAACATCGCGGTTTTTGGCTCAACAGGTTCAATCGGAGAGAGTACGCTTGATGTAATTCGCAATTTTCCCGGGAGATTCCGTTTGGTCGCTTTAAGCGCTAATTCCGATATCGCTAAATTAGCAAAGCAGGTTAAAGAATTCAAGCCTGCGTATGTTTGCGTAAGTAATAAGGATTACGCCGCAGATCTTTCTAAAATTATAAGCCCAAAGGTAAAGGTTTTTTCCGGCGCTGAAGGATTGAATGAGTTGGCTGGGGAGAGAACGATCAGGCAGATTATGTTTGCCATAAGCGGATCAAGCGCGCTTTCTCCTTTGCTTAGCGCGTTAGAATCCGGCAAGGACATTGCTTTGGCCAATAAAGAGGCTCTTGTGATGGCCGGCCCGATAATCCGTCGTTTAGCCAAGAAGAAGGGAGCCCGGATTATACCTGTTGACAGCGAGCAATCGGCGATCTGGCAATGCCTTAGAGGCGAAAAAGGTAATGATGTTAAAAATATTTATCTGACTGCTTCCGGAGGGCCGTTACGTAAATTAAACAGACAAGCTCTGAAGGATATTGGTTTAAAAGAAGTGCTAAGACATCCCCGTTGGAAAATGGGGAAGAAAATAACGGTAGATTCAGCAACACTTATGAATAAAGGCCTGGAGCTGCTGGAAGCGATGTTTTTGTTCGATATGGATGTTTCTAAAATCAAAGTTTTGGTGCATCCGGAAGCGCTCATTCATTCCATGGTCGAGTTTGTCGATGGAGTAATCTTGGCTCAGCTATCCGTTACTGATATGCGCGTTCCGATTCAATACGCGCTTTCATACCCTGAGAGGCTGGAGAATAAGCTGAAGGGAGTAGATTTTTGTAAAACAGGTGCCTTGAATTTTGAAAAACCGTGTTTTGCCAGATTCCCGTGTTTGTCCCTGGCGTATGAAGCCGCCAAGGAATTAGGAACATTGCCTTGTGTTCTTAATGCCGCCAATGAAATAGCCGTAGCTGAATTTTTAAAAGAAAAATTGCGTTTTATAGATATCCCGAAAGTAGTTGAAAAAGTCATGCGTTTGCATAGAAATATTCCTGAGCCAGGGCTCTTGGAAATCCAGCAAGCAGATAATTGGGCGAGGGACGCAGCGTTTAGCGTAGCAGGGAGGTTGAGTTAATCTATGTTTGCTTTGTTCATATTTTTCTTCATCTTGAGCGTTTTAATTGTTGTCCATGAATTCGGGCATTTTATTATCGCTAAAAAGATAGGCGTCCGGGTAGAAAAATTTTCTCTGGGATTTGGAAAGGTTTTGTTCAAAAAGAAGAAAGGCGATACAGAATACAGCGTAAGCGCCATACCCTTGGGAGGATTTGTCAAGCTGGCCGGCGATAATCCCGAAGAATATAGAGGCAAGCCGGATGAATATTTCTCCAAGCCGCCGGGTAAACGTTTTTGGATAATATTTTTCGGGCCGTTGTTAAACTACATCTTGGCAATTTTGCTTTTTTGGGCGATATTCTTTATCGGTTACCCTACTTTGACTACTAAGATTGGCGGATTGATTGATGGTTATGGCGCTAAGGCTTCCGGCCTGGAGGTTGGCGATAAGATTATTGCTATAGACGGACAAAATACAGGAACATGGGAAGAACTGCAAAAGATAATTTATTCCAAGAAGACTTTAAAATCCGTAAACGTTACTTTTGTAAGGCAAGGCAAGGAGCAGTCGGTCAATGTAGAACTTAAGGAAGAGGTTTTAGAAGACAGGGTAGGCCAAAAACGCAAGACCGGGCTTCTTGGGGTTAAGCCTTTTGATGAGGTAATTGAAGTAAGGTATGGTTTCTTCAAATCATTTGGTTTAGGGGTAGCTAAAGCCTGGGATCTGACACTTTTAACTTATAAAGCGTTAGGACGCCTAGCTACCGGAGGGCTCTCTATGCGTGAATCGATGACCGGGCCGTTGGGCATTTTTTTTATTACGTCCAAAGCCGCTCAACTAGGCGCGATTGCCGTACTGCATTTAATGGCTGTATTATCTTTAAGCCTTGCGATTTTTAATCTTTTACCTTTGCCGATACTTGACGGAGGGCATATAGTTCTTTTGGCTATAGAAAAGATACGGAGAAAGGCTCTAAGTATCAAGGCCGAAGAGGTTATTAATAAAGTAGGTTTTTCTTTTATTATATTCCTGGTTGTTTTTGTAACTTATAATGATATAGTGAGGAATTTCGGAGACAAGCTTACCAAAATATTTAAATAGCTATGGTAATAAAACGAAGAAAATCTAGGGTAATTAAGATTGGCCGAGTTTCAATCGGAGGGGATAATCCCATTGCGATACAGTCAATGATCAAGTTTAAAACCTCTGATACCGCAAGAGTTTTGCGTCAAGCGCGCGAATTGGAATCTGCGGGGTGTGAAATTATAAGGTTAGCGGTTAAGGATGATCTGGATGCGCGTTCTCTGAGAAAGATTAAAGAACAGGTTAAGATGCCGATAGTGGCGGATATCCATTTTGATTATCGTTTGGCTCTAATGGCGATAGACAGCGGAGTGGATAAAATAAGGCTTAATCCGGGGAATATCTATAAGAAGGACCAAATTAGGCAGGTAGTAAGTGCGTTAAAAGACGCCCGTATTCCTTTAAGGATCGGTTTAAATTCGGGTTCAGTGAAAGAAACACGCTCCAAGGATATGCCCGATAAATTAGTAAATAGCGCGTTGGAGTATATAAAAATAATCGAAGGCTTTAAGTTCCGCGATATCGTTGTTTCTTTAAAGGCTTCCGATGTTTTGGATACAGTTAGCGCTTACAGGAAACTGGCTAATCTTTGCGATTATCCGCTGCACCTGGGGGTTACCGCGACAGGCTCTCCTTTTAGTGGAGCGATAAAGACAAGTATTGCTTTAGGGGCTTTGCTATTAGAGGGGATTGGTGATACAATAAGGGTATCCCTGACAGATACTCCTGCCAGGGAAATTTATGCCGGTAAAGCTATCTTAGAATCCTTGGATTTACGTAAATTCGGGCATAGCATTATCAGTTGTCCTACCTGCGGCCGCTGTGAGGTGGATCTGGTAAAACTGGTTAGGGAGTTAGAAGAGAAACTATCGACCATTGACTATCGACTATCGACCAAGCCGTTAAAAATTGCAGTAATGGGCTGCGTAGTCAACGGCCCGGGTGAAGCCAAAGAAGCTGATATAGGAATTGCTTTTGGAAAATCCGAAGGTTTGTTATTTAAAAAAGGCAAGCCGGTTAAAAAGGTTTCTTTTCAAGATTGTGTCAAGATACTTTTGTCTGAAATGGGGAGAATAAATGATTAAGATTGCCAAAGAAGATATTCGTCAGAAGCTGCTTACGTATCATAACAATTTATTAAATAGGGAGACAATCGATAAAGCCGAACTGGGGGCTGTCCTTAAGGATATACTGGCCGACACTATTTATCATAGGCATTTGAACATAACCGAACAGGATAAAGCCAAGATAATCAGTGAGATGATCGATGAGTTGATGGGTTTTGGCCCGATAGAAACGCTTATGAAAGATCCGGAAGTCACCGAAATTATGATCAACGGAGCGCAAAAGGTTTATATTGAGAAAAACGGAAAAAAGATTTTGTCCGGTCTTAAGTTTGATGATGAGCAACAGTTAAGATGCCTTATCTATAAGTTATTGGCCCCCACCCGCAGGCGCGTGGATGAGTCTTATCCTTTTGTCGATGTTTCTTTAAAGGACGGTTCAAGAGTGAATATCATAATTCCGCCGTTGGCTTTGGATGGAGCAAGCGTCACCATCAGGAAATTTAGCGAAAGTATCAAAAGTATCGATGATTTAATCAGGCTTGAAGCTTTGGATAGACGGATGGCTGATTTTCTCATTGCTTTGATAAAAGCAAAAATGAATATACTTTTTAGCGGCGCCACCGGAGCGGGAAAAACCACCACTTTGGCAGTTCTTTCCGCATATATTGATAATGATGAACGAATTGTCACTATTGAAGATACCGCGGAATTGCATCTTAAGCAGGAGCACGTGGTGAGGCTGGAAACCCGTCCTCCCAATATCGAGGGTAAGGGAGAAGTTGCTATACGCGATCTTTTTAAGAATTCACTGCGTATGCGCCCGGGAAGAATTATACTTGGAGAGATCCGTGGTTCCGAGGCATTAGATATGCTTCAGGCCATGTGCTCGGGACATGCCGGTTCGCTGGCGGTTCTGCACGCTAATTCACCTAAAGAAGTAGTCTATCGGCTGGAAACGATGATTCTTACTTCGGGGTTACCCATAAGTCTGGATGTAATACACCGGCAGATAGCTTCTGCTTTGAATATAATCGTGCACCAGGAGCAGCTTTCCGATGGCTCACGCAAGATTACGCACATAACTCAAGTCAATGGTTTAAAAGACGGTAGCGTGGTCCTGGAAGACATTTTTAACTATGAATCAAGCGACGTTGGGCAAGATGGCAGATTGCAGGGGAAATTCAAGGCCAATGGAGTTGTGCCGGTGCTTTTCCCTTTATTTGCCAAAAAAGGCGTGAATTTATCCAAAGAAATATTTAACAAGGATTAATATGCGTTGGAGTAAAACTCTTATTCCCACATTAAAGGAAGTCCCGCAGGATGCCGAATCAACCAGCCACAAGTTGCTGCTTCGCGCGGGCCTCGTGCGCATGCTGATGGCCGGAGCTTATTCTTATTTGCCTTTAGGCCTAAGGGTTTTAGAAAATATCCAGAACATTATCCGGCAGGAAATGAGTTCTTGTTCGGCCAGCGAATTATTATTGCCGGCTCTACAGCCATTGGAGCTTTGGCAGCGCACCGGGCGCGACCAAGACTTAGGTGAGGTAATGTTTAAATTTACTGACCGCCGGGGAAGAAAAATTTGTTTGGGCCCGACCCACGAAGAGACAATCACGGATTTGGTCAGGAGCCAGGTATCAAGCTATAAGCAGTTGCCTTTGGTGCTATACCAAATCCAAACTAAATTCCGCGACGAAATTCGTCCCCGTTTTGGCCTGATCCGGGCGTGCGAATTTATTATGAAAGACGCCTATAGTTTTGATAGTGATGAAGCCGGGCTGGATAAGAATTATCAGGCGATGTATCAGGCATACTTAAGAATATTCAAAAGGTGCGGTTTAAATGTTGTTGCTACCGAAGCCGATTCCGGAGTTATGGGTGGGAAGGTTTCGCATGAATTCATGGTTCCAGCTCAGGATGGAGAGGATGTGGTTACGGTTGGTTCGGAGAAAGTAAACGCTATTGAAATAGGGCACATCTTTAAACTGGGAACAAAATACAGCGCTTCTTTAGGCGCGAATTTTCTCGATGCGAACGGAAAGTTACAGCCGATAATCATGGGTTGCTACGGAATAGGCGTATCCCGGCTGATTTCAGCGGTAATCGAGCAGAATAATGATAAAGATGGAATCATCTGGCCCGATGAGGTTACGCCTTATAAAGCCATAGTTTTATCCCTGGATTCCGGAGATAAAGCGATTAAGGAATTAGCGCTTAATGTCTATCAGGAATTAGGGAATAATAAAATAGATGTTCTATTCGATGACCGCGATGAACGGGCAGGGGTTAAATTTAAGGATGCGGATCTTCTGGGTATACCTTTACAGATAATTGTCGGAAAGAATACCCTTAAAGACGGCACTCTTGAGCTTAAAACCCGGCGCAACCAGAATAAAGTTATTAAGCCTAAAGAAGAAGTTTTAAAAGAAATAATAAATTTAATGTCAAATGTCAAAACTCAAAATCCAAAATAAATCTAAATGTCAAATTCCAAATAATAAAACTTTGGTTTTAAATATTTGACATTGGGGTTTTGAATTTCATTTGTCATTTGGATTTTGTCATTTGACATTGAAGTGGAATTTAGCTACTACATTCAAAATGGATAACGAAGCTTTATTCAAAGAATTGAATATTTTTGTGGCGGATTTCTTAAGAGGCCGGAACCTGGATTTGGTTGAAATGATCCATAGGTATGAAGGAGGGGACTTATTTTTGCGGATCCTGGTGGATAGACCGGAAGGCGGAATAAATTTGGATGAATGCGCGCTGGTTAACCGCGAACTGGGAGATGCCCTTGATGAAAAGGATTTCTTGCGGCAAAGGTATATTCTGGAGGTTTCTTCTCCGGGTTTAGACAGGTCGCTTAAAACCGAAGCCGATTTTAAACGCTCTTTGCATAAGAACATAAGGTTTTTCTTGAATGACTATGTAAATGGTAAAATTGAATGGGATGGTGTTATTAATAAGGTCGATGAAGGCAAGGTTTATGCCAGCGCGAAAGACTTTATTTTTGAAATACCATTGGAGAAAATTAACAAAGCTAAACAAATAATTTAAAATTGGAGATTAAAAATGAGTCAGGAACTGTTAGCGATAATCGAGCAGATTGAAAGAGAAAAAGGGATTAAAAAAGAGGTTTTGATTCAGGCGGTTGAGAGCGCAATGCTGAGCGCAGCCAAACGCGTAATCGACCTTAAGCCGGATGAGGAATTTAAGGTTGAGATTGACCGTAATAGCGGCAAGATCCGCGCTTGGAGGAATGAAGAGGAAATCACTTCCATTGATTTTGGGCGCATAGCCGCTTCTACCGCACGTCAGGTAATCATCCAAAAAATGCGCGAAGCGGAAAAAGATGTTGTTTTCGGTGAATTTCAGGGCAGGGTCGGCGAGATTGTAAGCGGAACAGTTTATCGCTTTGAAAAAGGAAACATTGTTATAGATCTTTTGGGAAAGGCCGAGGGAGTCTTGCTTAAGCGTGAACAGTCGCCTAAAGAAGAATTCAAGCAGGGCCAGCGCGTGCGGGCTTTTGTCTTGGAAGTAAAAAAGGAAGCCAAAGGGGCCCAGATAATCCTGTCACGCACTCACCCGAACTTTGTGAAGAAATTATTTGAACTGGAGGTTCCTGAGATTTACGAAGGAATAGTTGAGATTAAAGCAATATCCCGTCAGGCGGGAGAACGGACAAAAATCGCTGTTTATTCCAAAAACGATAAAGTCGATTCCGTAGGGGCTTGTGTCGGTATGCGCGGTAACCGAGTGAGAAATATCGTGAATGAAGTTTATGGAGAAAAGATTGATATTATACGCTTTAATGATGATATCCGCGAATATATAAAGAATGCTCTTTCTCCGGCCAAGGTTTCGCAGATTAATCTGGATAAGGAGCGTATGAAAGCCGAAGTTATAGTTGACGATGACCAGTTGTCTTTGGCTATAGGTAAACATGGTCAGAATGTGCGGCTGGCATCTAAACTTATCGGCTGGGAATTGGATATTCGCACTAAAGCTGCTCTGGCTGAAGCTGCCGCAAAAGCAGAAGCGATTAAAGAAGAAGCGAAAGCCGCGGAAGAGCCGGTTGTTGAAGAGAAGAAGGTCAAGAAAGAGAAGAAAAAGAAAAAAGAAGAAATTTCTCTGGAAGAATTGTCTGGTTTGGGAGAGAAAACTTTAGCTAGTTTGAAAGAGGCCGGGATCAATACTATCGCGGATTTACTTGAAGCAAAAGTAGAGGGTTTGACTAAGATAAAAGGTATTGGCGAGAAAAAGGCAGAGAAATTAGTTGCCCAAGCCAAAGGGAAGAAATAACGCTACCTAAAAACAGGAAGAAGGTATTATGGTTGTTAAACCAAGAAAAGAAAAGAAGCCAGTCAAAAAAGAAGTTAAGCCAAAAATAAAGAAAGTGGCCAAACCGGTTAAGCATATTGCTAAGGCTGTTAAGCCAGTTGGTAAACCGGTTAAAGCAGCAACGGTTAAGGCTAAGCCCGTTGTTAAGCCTGTTATAGAGAAGACGACAGCGCATCATGAGATTAAAAAGCCTGTTGAGGCGCACCCCGTTGTTACAAAAATAGAGTCGAAAATTGTTCCTCATATTGAATCGGTAGCAGCAGTTAAACCGCATCCTAAACCAGTTGTTCATCCTGTTAAACATGAGGTAAAGATAGAACCTAAGGTTGAAATTAAACCTGAGATTAAAGTTGCGCCTGCAGCCGCACCAGTAGTAGCAGTTGTAGAGTTTAAAGAGTTAGAATTGGAGCTTCCTATTACTGTAAAGGATTTGGCAGTCAAATTGCAGGAAAAACCATCCGTTATCATTAAGAACCTATTGGATGCGAGGATAATGGTTGGAATAAATCAGGCTTTGGACGAAGCAACAACCGTCAAGATTTGTGAAAAATACCACTGCAAGATTAAAAAAGCTTTAGGCGAAGAAGAAACAGCCTTAAGCGCGCATCAAGCTAAAGATGAAGCCAAAGATTTAAAAGGCCGTTCTCCGATAGTTACATTTATGGGCCATGTTGATCATGGAAAGACTTCGCTTCTGGATGCCATAAGAAAAACCAAAGTTGCTGAATCCGAGCATGGCGGGATTACTCAGCACATTGGGGCATATAGGGTAGTTATCGATCACGGCGAGATTACTTTTTTGGATACTCCGGGACATGAAGCTTTTACCGCTATGCGTTCGCGCGGAGCCAAGATTACGGATATAGTCGTTTTGGTTGTGGCAGCTGATGACGGCATAATGCCTCAGACTCAAGAAGCAATTGACCATGCCCGGGCAGCCGGAGTTTCTATAATCGTAGCTATAAATAAAATCGATAAAGCCGGAGCGGATATCGATTTAGTCAAAAAACAATTGGCCAAACTGGATTTAAACCCGGAAGATTGGGGTGGTAAAACCATTACTGTTCCTGTATCGGCAAAAACAGGAGAAGGTATTGATAATTTACTGGAGATGATTATCTTGGAAGCGCAGATGCTGGAATTAAAAGCCAATCCTAACCGCTTTGCCCGGGGTATAGTTATCGAAGCTCAGATGTCTAAAGGCCGGGGTCCGGTAGCGACTTTATTGGTTCAAAATGGCACGCTGCATTTAAACGAGAATATTATCGTGGGGAATTTTTATGGCAAGATTCGCGCGATGTTTAATGATCATGGGCAGGCTGTAACAATCGCGCTTCCTTCGGTCCCGGTGGAAGTATTGGGTATATCAGGGGTTCCCAGCGCAGGCGAACAATTCTTTGCCATAGCTGACGAAAAGCAAGCCAAGAGCTTAGCTGAAGCGCGCTCTGAAAAAGAAAAACAACAACAGATAAAGACCATTAAACATATAAGCCTGGAAGATTTGCACGCTCAGATTCTGGAAGGTAAGATTAAAGAACTGAAAGTAATTCTCAAAGCGGATGTTCAGGGATCGTTGGAAGCTATCAAGGAAACCTTGAATAAACTTAATGTATCGGAGATAAAGCTGAATATAATACACGCCGGAGTCGGTAATATAAACAATTCTGATGTAATCCTGGCAGTAGCTTCCGATGCTTTGATCCTGGGTTTTAACGTTGCTATGGATGATTTGGCCCGGGAATTGGTGAACAAGGAAGGCGTGGATGTCAAAACCTATAATATCATTTATGAGTTGGCAAATGACGTAAAAGCGGCAATCGAAGGCATGCTGGAACCGAAGTTAAGAAAGGTTTTTCTGGGTCGGGCGGAGATAAGAAAGGTGTTGAAATTATCCCGCGCCGGAACTATCGCCGGATGTTTTGTTACCAAAGGTAAATTCAATCGTACTTGTATGATTGATGTGGTGAGGAACGGCAGCGTTATCTTTGAGGGGAAACTTTCCTCCCTGAAACGTTTTAAGGATGATGTGCGCGAAGTAGCCGAAGGTTTTGAATGCGGAATGAATGTGTCAGGATTTGACCAATATATGGAAGGCGATATTATTGAAGCCTACGATATAGAAAAAACAGCCAGAAAACTGTAAAAAGTTAAAAGTAAAAAGACAAAACCACAATTTAAAACCAAAAAGATTAATTTCAAATGACAAAATTCAAAATCCAAAATAAATCCAAAACTCAAAATACAAATATCAAAACCAAAGATTTAGCATTTGATATTTGTCATTTAAATTTATTTTGAATTTTGAGCTTTGACATTTGATTTTGGGTTTTAGTATTTGATATCAGGAGGATTATCTTGGCAGCAGATAAAAAGAGAATATTAAGCGGGATGCGTCCAACGGGAAAGCTGCACTTGGGCCACTTAGTCGGAGCTTTGGATAATTGGGTAAAACTTCAGGAAGAATATGACTGTTTCTTTATGGTCGCGGATTGGCATGCTTTGATGAGCGAATATGAAAATACAGCGAATATGGCTGAATTTGCCATTGATAATGTAGTGGATTGGTTGGCCGCGGGGATTGACCCGGAAAAATCCACTTTATTCATTCAATCAGAAATAAGGGCCCATTTAGATTTACATATGATATTTTCCTGCCTTACCCCATTGGGTCTACTTGAGCGCTGCCCGACCTATAAAGAACAGATGCGCCAGATAAAAACCAGGGATTTAAATACTTATGGTTTTCTGGGGTATCCTGTGCTTCAGGCAGCGGATATCCTAGTTTATAAAGCGGATAAAGTTCCTGTAGGCGATGACCAGCTCCCTCATTTGGAACTTACCCGCGAGATTGCCCGGCGTTTCAATTTAACTTATAAAAAAGATGTATTTCCTTATCCGGATGCGATATTAACTAAGGTTCCGCGGCTGTTGGGGACTGACGGAAGGAAAATGAGTAAAAGCTATAACAATACGATAAACCTTTCGGATTCCGAAGAAACTATTCGGCAGAAGGTTTCTACTATGTTTACCGACCCGAAGCGTATAAAGCTGGCGGATAAAGGGCATCCGGATACCTGCAATGTTTACGCGTATTTTTCCACATTCGTTACGGACAAAAAAGAAGAGGCATATAAGTGGTGCGCTAATGCCGAAATCGGATGCACCGAATGCAAAAAGAGGTTATCCGGCGCCCTAATCGATAAGTTAAAACCATTCCACTCCCGGCGTCAAGATTTCTTGCAGGATAAAGAAAAGATAAAGAGAGTGCTGAAGAGAGGCAATGAAAAAGCCATTGCCGTATCCTCGGCCGTCCTTGCCGAAGTAAAAGAAATAATCAAGTTAACTTATGAATTATAAGATAAAATTAGAGATGTTTGAGGGGCCTTTAGATTTGCTTTTGTATTTAGTCAAAAAGGACCACTTGAATATTTATGATATTCCTATAGCTGAGGTGACTCAGCAGTATCTGGAATATCTGAATTTGATGCAGATGCTGGATTTGAATGTAGCCGGGGAGTTTTTGGTGATGGCAGCTACCCTTATGCAGATTAAATCCAAGATGTTGCTTCCTGCGGAAGAAGGGGTAACTAGCGAAGAGGAGAAAGATGACCCGCGCGAGGAATTAGTCAAGCGGTTACTTGAATACGAAAGGTTTAAGGAAATAGCCGGCCAACTGCGGGAAAAAGAAACCAGCCAGCGCGAGGTATTTAAACGTCCCAAAACAGAGGTTGAGAAAAATCAGGATAAAAATAAGGAAGTGTATTTTGAAGCAAGCATTTTTGATTTAATCAACGCTTTTTCTCAGGCGTTAAAGGATGTCCCAAAAGAGGTTTTTTACGAAGTAGTCAAAGATAAATTTACAGTAGAGGAAGCAACACATAATATCCTCCATTTGTTGTTGGTAAAGCCGCAGGTAAAACTTTCCGAGCTTTTTGGCCGCGCCAAGAATAAGCTGGAAATAATCGTGATGTTTTTGGCAGTGCTGGAGCTGATCAAAGTGAAGGAAATCACTGCCCGGCAATCCGAGCTATTCCAGGAGATTGAAATCGTAAGGAACAAGGAGAACATTATACCCTATGAGCACAGAGGAGAGGCAAGCGCTTCTTAGGGGGGCGCCGAATATAATTGATGGCAATGAATCCGAGGAAGATGCGGTATTAAATATTTCTTTAAGGCCGAGTAAGTTTGCGGAATTTGTAGGGCATAAAGATATAGTCGATAACCTGAAGATTTCCATTCAGGCGGCCAAACAGAGGAATGAGCCTCTGGAGCATGTTTTATTGAGCGGGCCGCCGGGCCTAGGTAAAACCTCTTTATCGCATATCATTGCCCATGAAATGGGCGCAAAGATCACCGCAACTAGCGGGCCCGCAATTGAGCGCGCCGGAGACCTGATCGGCATATTGACCAACCTTGAGCGGGGGGATATTCTTTTTATCGACGAAATCCACCGGCTTTCAAAAGTGGTGGAAGAATTCTTGTATCCGGCAATGGAAGGTTTCCAGATAGATTTTGTCATTGATAAAGGGCCTTACGCAAAGACAATAAAATTTAACCTTAAGCCTTTTACCCTGATAGGCGCTACTACTCGCACCGGTTTATTAGCCGCTCCTCTAAGGGGAAGGTTTGGCATATTCTATAATCTGGATTTCTATAAAGTTGAAGATTTGGCAAAGATTATAAAACATTCAGCGGAAATTCTGGGGGTCCAGATAGAAGATGCGGCAGCAGGAGAGATTGCTTTGAGAGCGCGCGGCACCCCTAGAGTTGCCAACAGGCTCCTCAGGCGCATAAGAGATTATGCTCAGGTAGCTAAGGCAGCGAAAGTCAGCCAAAGCATGGCGGCTAAATCCTTGGATGATTTGGGAATAGATAAAGCAGGATTGGATGAATTTGACCGTAAAGTTCTCAAGCTGGTATTGGAGTCTTATAGCGGCGGGCCGGTGGGGGTGGAATCAATAGCCGCCAGCCTCAATGAAGAAGTGGATACTATCGCTGATACCGTCGAACCTTATTTACTAAAAGCAGGCTATCTTAAGCGTACTCCGCGCGGCCGCACCGCCACAAAGCTTGCGTTTGATCATTTCGGTAAAGTTTACACCAAAGAGCAGCAAAAAGAATTATTCTAGATGGATATTCTGCTTCATACCTGTTGCGCTCCGTGCCTGATTTATCCGCTGGAAAAATTAACGCTCGATAATTTTAGGGTAACCGGTTTTTTTTATAATCCTAATATACATCCGCTGGCAGAGTATATAAGAAGAAAAGACGCGTTAGGCGTTCTAGCCGCGGGAGTTGAAATAGCCTATCCCGATTATTCTCCTCGGGAATTCTTTCGCGAAATCAATTTAAAGGAAGAGTCTCCCGAAAGATGTGCGATATGCTGGCGCTTAAGGCTTATGAAAACAGCTCAGAGAGCCAAAGCTCGAGGTTTTAAATATTTCTCGACCACTCTCTTGGTCAGCCCTTATCAGGATCAGGAATTGTTAAAGAAAATCGGTAGAGATGTAGCGGCCAATGAAGGAGTGGAATTTTATTATGCGGATTTCCGGCCCGGTTTCCGGAAAGCGCACGCGCAAGCTCGCGCAAAAGGTATTTATTGCCAGAAATATTGCGGGTGTATTTATTCGGAAATAGAGCGCGCTGTGAAAAAGCCAATATCCAAGTCCCAATGACGAATGAATTAATTAAATCCCAAGTTACAATTGGGGTATTGAATCATTGCCTGCCTACCGACAGGCAGGGGGTTTTATTCGACATTGGGTTTCGGTAATTGGGAATTAACATACTCGATATGCAGGATATTGCCAAGATTCTGATTTTATTCGGGATTCTGCTAGTTGCAGTTGGGATGTTTTTATTTTTCCTGCCAAAGATACCTTTTCTAGGCAGGCTTCCGGGGGATATCTATATTCAAAAGAAGAATTTCTCCTTTTATTTTCCTTTGGCAACTTCTATATTGATTAGTATAGCACTATCTTTATTAATGTGGTTATTTTCCCGAAAATGAAAAAAATTCAAAAATCAAAACTAAAAACTAAAAATCGCAAGCCAAAAGTTAAAACTTTTGAGTTTTTACTTGTGGTTTTGACTTTCACATTCTGCCTTTTTACTTTTGATTGTTACGCGGAGAGAAATGTGCGCGTAGCCATTATTCAGGACACCTCGGCTTTAAATCTAAGAATAAAGGGTTTTTTTCAGATAAAGGACCTTAAAAAAGGCAGGATTATCCATAGGGCCAGAAACATTAATACTACAGTTATTGTTTCTAAGGACGGCATCGATTTGGCGGGAATCAAGCCGGATTCCAACAGCCTGTTGATTGAGTCCGATGATCCGCAGGCCTTTACCATAAATTCCAAGCCGTTCCGGGGAAATATCCAGCTTATCAGGAAGAGTAATAATAAGCTGCTGGTAGTTAACCATATTGATTTGGAAGATTATATAAAGGGGATTCTGTATCATGAGGCTTCGCACTATTGGCCGATGGAGGCGCTTAAAGCTCAGGCAATCGTTTCGCGGACTTATGCGGTTTATCAAATGCAGGAAAATACTTCTAAGGATTTTGACGTAACCAACGATATTTACTCTCAAGTTTACGGAGGGCAAGTTTCCGAGCGTTACCGCACCAGTATTGCTGTTGATGAAACCGCAGGTATGGTTATTTTCTATAAGGGTAAAATAATCCCGGCTTATTTTCACGCCACTTGCGGCGGCCATACGGAGAACGCGGCGATTCTCTGGGGGATAGACCTGGTTCCGTTAAGAGGCGTAGTCTGTCCGTTTTGCAAGGAGTCCCCGCATTATAGCTGGCACTATGACTTGTCTTTAAAAGAAATCGCAGAAAAACTCTCTGCCGCCGGTTTTAAGGTGAAGAATATTAAGAGTATAGCAATAGAAAATAAGGATTCCTCAGGGAGAATTACGAACTTAATAATAAAATCGGAAAAACAGGAGCTTAAAATCTCTGCTAAAGATTTCAGAGAGATAATCGGGCCGAATTCCATCAGGAGCGCTAATTTTTCCGTGCGCATTGAAGGGTGCGACGCGGTTTTTGAAGGGATTGGCTGGGGCCATGGGGTGGGGTTGTGTCAGTGGGGAGCGTATTTTATGGCTAAAGACGGCCGTAATGTTGAACAAATCTTGAAATACTATTATCCGGGGATAGATGTTAAAACTTTCTAACTTTGATTACGGCTTGCCTAAAGATTTAATTGCCCAGTATCCTTTAGAGAAAAGAGAAGAAGCAAGGCTGATGGTTGTTGAGCGCTCTAGCGGCTCTATAAAGCATTGTTCATTTAAAGATATCAGCGCGTATTTTAAGAAAAATGATCTCTTGGTTTTAAATGACACGAAAGTGCTTGCCTGCCGTTTGATCGGGCATAAGGCTACCGGAGGAAAGGTTGAGATTTTGCTGACTAAGCGCAAAAGCGGATCTACCTTTGACGCGCTTATTCAGCCCAGTCGGACTAAAGTTGGAGAAAAGATTTATTTCGGGAATGAAAAAATCTGCGGGATCGTGACTAACCGCTGGGAAATTTCTTTTAAGGTAAGTGATGCGGATAGGATCTATGAATTGGGCCAGGTCCCGCTCCCTCCTTATATAAAGAGAGAGCCTGAAGAGCTGGATAAGGAATATTATCAGACGGTTTACGCGAATAAAGAAGGCGCCATAGCTTCGCCAACCGCGGGACTCCATTTTACAAAAGATTTACTGAAAAATTTAGAAGCAGCGGGAGTTAATGTTGCTTATTTAACTTTGCATGTGGGTTTAGGCACATTTAAGCCAGTAACCTCCGATGATATTACCGAGCATAAAATGGAACCGGAAGCTTTTCAGGTTGCCAAAGCCACGCAAGAAAAAATAGAAGAAGCTACCCGGAGCAAATCTGGGATAATCGCCGTGGGCACGACTTCCCTAAGGGCCTTAGAGGCTTATGCGAATGGTGTGAGAGAGGGTGCGACAAACTTATTCATTTATCCGGGTTACAAATTCAAATTAGTCAATTGCCTGCTGACGAATTTTCATCTGCCCAAGACCACACTTTTTATGCTCGTCTGCGCCTTTGGCGGCGAAGAGTTGATGAAAAAAGCGTATCAGCAAGCAGTTGATGATAAATACAGGTTTTATAGCTACGGCGATGCAATGTTGATAATTTGATATTTTGCTCTTTAGGGTGGTTGTTCGCGGCGCTCTAAAATTTTCTAATGCGTACTCACAACATCCTTCGGAAAAATATCTATAGCTAAAATCTCCATTCACGGATAAACTCGCCAGTGTCATTTAAGAATCAAGGGCTCGCGTAAGGTCTATAGTGAATGAGGAGAGGTAGAATGTTGATGCGGATAATAAAGCATAAATATTTTTTTCATATTGCGGTAATTGTAATTATTTTAGCCGTAACTGTTCTGTTTATTATTTTTAGCGGAACTTCGAATTAGAGAGATAAGTATGGCAGTATATTTTATTGTAGAAATAAAGACTAAGGACGAGAATAAAGAGGCTTACGCTAAGTACATTGAGCAAGTTCGTCCCATAGTCGAGAAATATAAGGGCAGGTATTTGACTCGGGGCGGGAAAATCACTTCTATCTTTGGTAATTGGAATCCGGAAAGGATAATAATAATTGAATTCCCCTCGCAAGAGAATGTAAAAGAGTGGCTTAATTCTCCGGAATATAAGGGAATTGCAATATTAAGAGAGGCCTCTACGGTTACCAGGGCAATTATGGTGGAAGGAAAGGCTGAATAGATGAAAGAGAAAAAGATCGTTGCTTTAACGGTATCGGCCCTAATTATTATTACCATAGCCTGGGGAGCGATATTTATTTTTAGAGGCGCGGCTGTTACCGGCTTGGCAGGAAAGATATTGCTTAAGGCAGGTAGGCCTTTGCAATTCGCCGGATATACTGTGTTGGTGGATAGAGTAGAGGGAAATAAGCTCTATGGCATAAAAGTCAGCAGCCAAAATAAGACACTTGAAGCAAAAAGCGGCGATTACATATATATACCGGAAAGAAATGCGATTAGATTTACTTTGGTTGATGGTGTAGCCGAGGATCACGATCCGGATATTCCTCAGAAACTTAATAGGTTGACGTTCCAACAAACTATTTTTACGTTAAAATTGGAACCTAAGAATAAGTAAATGTTTGAATTAATTAAGCAGGATAAAAACAGCGGAGCGCGGTTAGGCAAAATTACTACCGAACACGGCGTAATTAATACGCCTGTTTTTATGCCGGTGGGCACGCATGCCACAATCAAGGGGCTTTATCCTAAAGATGTAGTAGATGCCGGCGCGGAAATCATGCTCTCTAACACTTATCATTTATTCTTGCGGCCGGGAATGGAAATTATCCGTAAATCCGGCGGTCTGCACAAATTTATGGCCTGGGATAGGCCTATTCTTACTGATAGCGGCGGTTACCAAGTATTTAGTTTGGCGCTTTTAAGAAAGCTAAGCGATAAGGGGGTGGAATTTCAGTCGCATATCGACGGGTTTAAGCATTTTTTGACGCCGGAAGACGTAATTGATATCCAGCAGGTTTTAGGCTCGGATATAATGATGCCTTTGGATGAATGCGTGCATTATCCTTGCACTAAAGATCAGGCAGAAGTGGCTATGCAACGCACGCTTAACTGGGCCAAACGTTCATTTAAACATAAAAATGAACATATAAAACACAGTCCTGCCAAAAAACAATTTTTATTTGGTATTGTGCAGGGAGCTACTTACGAAGATTTACGTTCGGAATGCGCCAGGGAATTGACTGATATTGACTTCGATGGCTTTAGCATCGGAGGTGTTTCGGTTGGCGAACCCAGCGATTTAATCTATAATATATTAGATTACACCGCGAAATTGCTTCCGCAGGATAAGCCGCGTTATGCTATGGGTATAGGCTACCCGCAGGATATAATTGAAGCAGTCCAGCGGGGCGTGGATATGTTTGATTGTGTGGTGCCTACCCGTTACGGCAGGAATGGCACTGCTTTTACCTCTACCGGAAAGATCGTTATTAAAAACGCGCCTTTCGCCGAAGATTTTCGGCCGCTCGACGATAAATGCGGCTGTTATTGTTGTAGGAATTTCAGCCGGGCGTATCTTCGTCATTTGTTTAACGCGCAGGAGATGTTGGGGTTGACGTTATTATCTCTACACAATGTGTATTTCTTTTTGGATTTGATGCGCAAAATACGCAAGGCAATTGCGGACAATAGTTTTGGCGAGTTCAAAAGAGAATTTTTAGGTAACTATAATGGCGGGTAGGCAGTAGATAGCAGGCAGCATTTAGGGTAATCCTGCCTGCTATCTATCCTATAATGAGTTAAAACATGAGAATTGATATCATTACCATATTTCCTAAAATGTTTGAGCCAGTGTTAAATGAGTCCATTATGCAGCGGGCTCAGGATAAGGGTAAGGCCGAGTTTCATATCCACGATTTAAGGGATTTTACCAAGGATAAGCATCATAAAGTGGATGATCGGGTTTTTGGAGGCGGTTCAGGTATGCTTTTATGCCCGGAACCAATTTTTGATGCAGTGGAACACGTAAAGTCAAAAGTCAAAAGTCAAAAGTCAAAAGTTATTTTATTATGCCCGCAAGGGAAAAAATTAAATCAAAAAATTGCTAAAAGATTAGTAAAATGCAAGCATTTGGTTTTAATCTGCGGGCATTATGAAGGTGTAGATGAAAGAGTGCGCGAGAAATTGGTGGATGAAGAGGTTTCCATTGGCGATTATGTCCTGACCGGAGGAGAGCTGGCGGCGATGGTTCTGGTGGATAGTATTGTGCGGCTTATCCCGGGGGTTTTGGGAGATAAAAATTCCTTGAATTTTGAGTCATTTGAAGGTAATCTATTAGAACATCCGCATTATACCCGGCCAGCAAATTTTCGGCGGATGAAAGTGCCGGAAATACTTCTTTCCGGAGATCATAAGAAAATTCAGGCTTGGAGAGAAAAAGAAGCGTTGAAAAGAACAAAACAGAGGCGGCCGGATCTGTTAAAACTAAAAAACAATGAGTAGGCACCCGAACTTATCGGATGGTTTGAGTGTTCGCTTGTGCTAGACACCCGGCCATATCGGATTGGCCGGTGTTCGCTTATGCGAAAGGAGAAACAAGTACAAATGGATAAAATTCAATTAGTTGAATCCCGATTCGTCAAAAAAGATATGCCTAAATTCGGCGTCGGAGATACGGTTAAAGTCTTAACCCGGATCCCCGAAGGCCCGGATAAGTTCCGCCTGCATCCTTTTGAGGGCGTGGTTATCTCTAAAGAAGGTTCAGGCGCAAGGGAGCATTTTACGGTGCGTAAGGTTTCTTACGGAGAGGGGATTGAACGCGTTTTCCCTCTTTATTCGCCAAGTATTGAACGCATCGAGCTTATCCGTTCCGGCAAGGTAAAAAGAGCTAAACTTTATTACCTAAGAGGTAAAGTTGGCAAGCGCGCCACCAAGATTGAAAGCAAGTAGAAAGAACAATCCGGATTTACTTTATTACGAGCGTTTACTTAAAGATAGGGGAAGCGATTTAATTATCGGGGTAGATGAAGCCGGACGGGGGCCGCTCGCCGGGCCGGTGGTAGCAGCAGCAGTCGCTCTTAAGAGCGTAGATTTTGAAAACCGCATCGACGATTCCAAAAAATTAAACTTTAATATCCGCCAAAAGGCTTTTGAAGAAATCATCAGAAAATCGATATTCGGCATAAGCGTAGTCAACGAAAAAATAATCGACCGCATCAATATTTTGCAAGCCTCACGCCTGGCAATGCAGGAAGCTGTTGTTACTTTGACAAAAAAAATAGAAGGTCTTAGTCTTTTGAATGTTCATGTTATTGTTGACGGAAATATGTCTCTTAAGCTAGATTGGCCTTCTACCGATATTATTAAAGGCGACGCCAAGTCCAAAAGCATAGCGGCTGCCTCGATATTGGCCAAAGTTACCCGCGACCGGATTATGCAGGAATACGATTCAGTTTATCCGGAATACGGTTTTGCTCGGCATAAGGGGTATCCGACGCAGGAACATAGGGAAATCCTTAACCGGATTGGGCCGTCGGTAATTCACCGGAAGAGTTTTCATTGTGTCTAAAGATAGCTTGAGTTTAGGAATTTTATCCGAAGACAAAGCCGAAGGCTTTCTTAAAGCCAGCGGTTATAGGATTTTACGCAGGAATTACAGAACCAAATTAGGGGAAGTGGATATTATTGCCAAAGACAAAGATGTTTTTTGTTTTGTGGAGGTAAAAAGCCGCTCCAACGATAAATACGGACGAGGATTCGAAGCCATTTCGTTAAAAAAACAGGCGCAAATTTCCAAGGCGGCTTTAAATTTCTTAAAAGAAAATAAGTTACTGGATAAAAGCGCAAGGTTCGATGTGGTGTCGTTTGATTGTTCCAGTTCGGAACAAAAAATAACCCTGATCAAGAATGCGTTTGAGTTAGATAAAAGGTTTACCTATTAAAAATGTACAAAGACCAGTCATTAAAGAAATATCTGGATGATTTAGCGGCAAGGCTTGCAGCGCCAGGAGGCGGTTCGGCTGCCGCATTTGGCGCGGCGATGGGAGCTGCCTTGATCAGTATGGTGGTTAATTTTACCTTGGGCAAGCCAAAATATGCCAAATATGAGAATGAGCTAAAGAATATCCTGCATAAATCCGAGAAACTAAAGGAGGAATTCTTAAGGCTAACTGACCTTGATGTTATTGCTTATCAGAGCAAGAATCCGCGGGATGCATTAAATACTCCTTTTATGGCCGCCCGCCTTTGCTGCGAAGGGATTAAGTTATGCCCGCCGCTTTTAAAAAAAGGCAATGCTAATTTGATTAGCGATGTGGCGGTGGCCGCTGTTTTTCTGGAAGGTAGTTTCTCAAGCGCTTATGTCAACGTCGAAATCAATTTAAAAACACTTGATGATAATAAATTAACGCGGGCAATCAGGAAGGAATTGGATCAGAAGGCTAAATTGGTTAAAAAGATTAGATTAGCTACGGAGGAGAGAGTTGGCAAAGTTATTAGAGGGTAATCCGATTGCCGAGAAAATAAAAGAAGAACTTAAGAAACAAGTGCAGCCTCTTAAGCCTAAACCGGTTTTAGCCAGTATTATGGTTGGAGAAAATGCCGGAGCAACCAGTTATGTTAAATCTCAAAGCAAGGCGGCCGAGAATTTAGGGATAGAATACCGTTTGTTGAAACTGCCGCAGGATATCGCGGAAGACGCTTTAGTCGACCTTATCCTTAAGCTAAACTCGGATAAGTTGGTTAATGGTATTATTGTTCAAATGCCTCTTCCGGAGGAAATCGATTATAAGAAGATAAGTCAGTTTATTCTGCCGGAGAAAGATATTGAAGGAATGCACCCGGCAAATATCGGAAAAATATTATTCGGAAAATCCGGCCTTATTCCCTGCACCGCGGCCAGTATAATGGAGTTGATTAATTCCAGCGGAACCGATTTATACGGCAAGGAAGTTGTGGTCGTGGGGCATAGCGAAATAGTGGGGAAGCCCTTAGCGCTTTTGTTGTTGGATAAATTCGCGACAGTTACGGTAACTCATATCGGAACAAGCAAAGCTCATAAACTGGAAGGGCATGTGAGGGCGGCAGAGATTTTGGTTGTAGCGGTGGGCAAAGCCGGATTAATCAAAGGAGGCTGGATTCAAGAAGGCGCCGTGGTTATAGATGCAGGGATAAACAAGGTTGGCGATAAAATTGTCGGTGATGTGGAGTTTGAGGAAGCAGAAAAGCGCGCTGCGTTTATTACGCCTGTTCCCGGAGGAGTCGGCCCGCTTACCGTTACCATGCTTATGCGTAACTTGATTGAGGCGGCGAAGTCGCAGCGGCAATAGATGAAAACCGTAATTTTATTGACTGTATCGAATGTATTTATGACCTTTGCCTGGTATGGCCATCTTAAATATAAGACTTCTCCGCTTTGGATTGTGGTTTTGATCAGCTGGCTGATTGCCTTTGCGGAATATTGTTTTCAGGTTCCCGCAAACAGAATCGGGCATTACCGTTATTCAGCGGCGCAGTTAAAGACAATACAGGAAGTAATAACTTTAGTTGTTTTTACAGTTTTTTCGCTGTTTTATCTGAAAGAAGAGTTTCGCTGGAACTATGCAGTAGGATTCGGACTGATTATTCTGGCGGTTTTTTTTATTTTTAAAAAATGGTAAATATGATTTTCAAAGAAAAATTACAATCGGGCAAGTTTATGGTGACTTCGGAGATTGGCCCTCCTAAAGGAATCGAGGTCAAGCAGCTTCTGGAGGATGTGGAATTGATTCATTCCCACGTTGATGCCATTAATGTTACAGACCTGCAGAGTTCAGTGATGCGGCTTGGGTCATTGGCGGTTTGTTCTCTTCTTAAACAGCGCGGTTTCGAGCCGATATATCAGTTAACCTGCCGCGACAGGAATCGCCTTGCCTTGCAGTCAGATATTTTATCCGCAGCAGCTTTAGGTATTGAAAACCTTTTGATTTTAACCGGAGACCATCCGGCATTAGGCGACCATCCGGAAGCCAAGCCTGTTTTTGATTTAGATTCAGTGCAATTGTTGCAGGTGGTAAAGAAGCTTCAGGAAGGAAGCGATATGAAGGGGAATAAATTGATCGGAAGAGCGCCGAAATTCTGTATGGGCGCTGTGGTTAATCCCGGCGCAGATCCTTTAGAACCGCAAATTTTAAAGATGGAGAAGAAAATCTCCGCCGGAGCGGAGTTTTTTCAGACCCAGGCAGTTTACGACGTGAAAATATTTGAGAATTTCCTGAGTAAAACCAAGCATTTAAAAACCAAGATTATTGCCGGAGTTGTTTTATTGAAATCAGCTGGTATGGCCCGCTATATGAACGAGAATGTTGCCGGAGTTTTTGTTCCGGATAATCTGATTAAAGAGATGGAAGAAGCGAAAGATAAAACAGCTCAATCAGTAGAAATCGCCTCCGGCCTGATTAAAGAATTAAGGCCGATGTGCAATGGAATCCACATTATGCCTATTGGTTGGAATAAGGTTGTGCCGTTGGTCTTAGAGGCATCAGGATTATGAGCAACATAGTAATTATCGGAGCAACGGTTTCCAGCCACACAATTGCCTTGCGTTTAAGCGAGAGGCTGAGTAACAGCAATATCACCCTTGTTAGCGAGGAAGATTATCCCGCCTATGACCATCTTAAGCTTGCTGATTTTATCAGCGGCGTCGCATCTGAAAAGGATATGTTTTTGTGCGGCGAAGATTTTTACGCAGAGCATAAGATTAATTTTTTGAAAAGCAAAAAAGCCTCGATACTTAATGTCCAGAAGAAATCGGTTTACTTTAAAGACAGGGGGAGCATTAACTACGATTTCTTGGTAATTGCTACCGGAAAAAGTCCGGTGTTGCCGGACATCCCCGGAGTAAGGAAAGACGGGGTTTACCGCCTGTATACCTTAGATGACGTAAAGGGGTTTCTTAAGCGTTACATCGCGGAGCCGGTTTGCATAGTTGGAGCAGATGTTTTTGCGTTAAAGATAGCTGAGGCAGTTACTGAAAAATATAAGGTTGAGGTAAAACTTTTGTCCTGCAGGGCTTTTGACCCCGGATTAGTCCCCAAGAATGTAGAAGTAATCAATGATTCTATTCAAGAAATAATCGGCGAAGGAGAGGCGCAAGCGGTAAAATTGGCTTGCGGTAAGGCTATCGCGATTTCCGCAGTTTTATTTATGGATAATTATAAATCAAACATAGAATTCCTGAAGAATACCCAAGTAGCCGTAAAAGACGGCCTTGTGATTATCGACGATTATATGCAAACTACGGTAAAAAATATCTTTGCCTGCGGAAGTATAACCGGTAAGGATAGCGTCGTGGTTAGCATGATGCTTGCGGATAATGTTATTAGGCAGGCGCAGGGAGAGGTATGCCGGATATCTTAAGGCAATCAGGTGAAAAAGGAGAAGCGGCGGTATTGCGTCTTACAGGTGAATCCCTGGATAGGGTGATTGTAAAACCGGGAAAACGGGCTCCAATTTCTTTTCCGGAAACGAACTATTATTTTCCTTTAATCAACGCCTTGCTTAATATTGAAGTTAAAACGTTAGAAGATTTATCTTCGGCGTTTGAAGAAATAAAATCCTTAAGTAAGGGTGGTGTAACCAAAACCGGTTTAGGTATTCCTTGTTTAGGTGGTATTTTGAATAAAGGTTTGGTTACCCTGCTTTGTGAGGAGATTTTGGCGGGCTTGGCGGTGATGAACCGTGAGCACCCTAAATCCGGAATCGGTTTTATCCCGGATAAAATACTGCGTTCTTTGGGGTTGCAGTTAGTTGATGGAAGGATAACCGGTATCGCGGTAATTTTAGGCCCGGCAAAAAATGAAGATGCAGCTGTAGAATTAATCCGTAATTTCCAGTCCAAGAGTGTCGTAAGCCTGTTGGCCGGTAATATTAAAGGTAATACTCTGCAAAAGCAGCTGGAAAGCAAAGACCTAGAGTTAGGTTTGGAAAATTATGTTGTTCCTTTAGGTGAAGATTATCTTTCGGCCATTTATGCGGTGAATTTTGCCGTGCGCGCTCCCTTGATTTACGGCGGATTTAAACCCGGGCAATGGGAAGGAATCGCGGATTATATCCGTAACCGTGTGCCGGCTTTTGTCCTGCTTTTAGGTTATGTTGATGAGGTTATTGCGGCAACCGGGCTTGGCACTTTGGCCTTTGGCCTGCCGATTATTACGGATTTGGAGATTCCGCAGTTGGATAAAATCGATACCACTTTGTTTGAAGCTTTAGTTACTGAAAAAGATTACCATAAACTTCCTTCCAAGTGCCTGCTTACCCGGGGGATTAAAGTAAAAATGGCCGAAGTAGCCGTGCCTGTGCCTTATGCTGCTGCTTTTGAGGGAGAACGGGTTAGGAAGGAACAATTGCAGGTTGAGTTTGGCGGCAAGGCCAGCGTAGCCTTTGAATTCTTAAGCGTAAAAAAAGAAAATGAAGTTGATGATGGACAAGCGGAGGTAATCGGTCCGGATATTGATAATCTGCCGGCTGGAATAAAATCGCTGCCTTTAGCTATTATCGTCGATGTTTATGGCCGCAAAATGCAAAAGGATTTTGAACCGATTCTGGAGAGGCAGATTCATTGTTTTGTCAACTACGCTATGGGCATTATGCATGTAGGCCAGCGCGATATGAATTGGATAAGGATTAGCCAGGATGCTTTTAAAAAAGGTTTCCGGTTAAAGCATATCGGCGTTATCCTGCACGCGATGCTGCATCAGGAATATGGCGCTATTGTGGATAAGATTCAGGTTAAGTTTTATACAAAAGCCGAAGACGTGGATAAATTGCTGGTCGAGGCTAGAAAAGTTTTTGATGAGCGCGATGAACGCATAAGCGCAATGACGGATGAAAGCGTAGATACCTATTATTCCTGTTTATTGTGCCAGTCATTTGCCCCTAATCATGTCTGCATTGTTACTCCTGAGCGCCTAGGGCTTTGCGGCGCTTATTCCTGGTTGGATGCGAGAGCTTCTTTCGAGATTACGCCCACAGGGCCAAATCAACCTATTGTCAAAGGAGATATTCTTGACTCCAGATTAGGCCAGTGGGAGAACGTGAATAATTTTGTAAAGCAAAAATCGAATAAAACCATAGACAAGGTAAGTATGTATTCTTTGCTGGAATTTCCGCAATCATCCTGCGGCTGCTTTGAGTGCATCTTGGCGATTGTTCCGGAGGTAAACGGAGTAATGATTGTGCATCGGGATTTTCCCGGCATGACTCCTTCCGGGATGAGTTTTACTTCTTTGGCCGGCTCAGTCGGAGGGGGAGTGCAGACTCCGGGATTCCTCGGGGTAGGCAAACTATATATAATAAGCAAGAAATTCATTTCCGCCGAAGGCGGGCTTAAACGCTTGGTTTGGATGCCCAAGGAGCTTAAAGAATTATTGGGAGGCAGATTAAGGAAGCGTTGTGAAGAAATAGGCGAGCCGGATTTACTGGAGAAGATTGCCGATGAAACGATTGCTACGGCTTCCGATGATTTGCTGGCTTATCTGGAGAAGGTCAAACATCCGGTTATATCCCTTGGGCCATTAATGTAATTTTAGGGATTAGTCAATAGATCCTTACCCCCTTGATCCACAAAAGCAAGGTAGTTTTTAAGCAATACATCAAGGTCAATAGCAGCTGTCATAAGTAATCGTTTATCTAGGTCAGGCTTTTTCTCTTGGGCTAACTGCCAAGGAGTCTTATGTTCTTTGTAAGTATTGGGCCGTTCAAGGTTAAAGAATAGCTGGTAAGTATTAGCCTTACTCATAAAGTCTTGCCTATCAG
>DJWJ01000037.1 GCA_002440965.1 Candidatus Omnitrophica bacterium UBA6233 | reverse complement strand
AAGGATCTATGGTATCATTCCCATGCGAGGTGGATGCTTTTGTTGACAAATAAGAATTAAGTGGTATAATAAAAACAATAAAAGATTAGAAAATCTTAGGCCGTAAAGGGAAGACTACTAACCTTTACGGCTCTTTTTTTAGAGGAGAAGCCATTAAGAAAATAAAGAGTTCTGCTAAAGGCAGGAAATGCAGGTATCCCCGCTGTGGGCATATCTTAAGTATTTACAATCATGAGGAATATTGTCATGTGCATCTTTCCCAGTTGCCTTTGGATCATAAACCTAAGCATCAGAAAGCGTCGGAATGATGAATAAGCCAGAGAGTATGGGGGTAAATATTACTGCCGGGATCAAGGCGCAGGATTTCTATGGATTAAGCATAGCTCCGAAAATTCTCGATATTCTTGAACGGATAAAATTTAAGATTCCGACTCCGATTCAGTTGAAAGCTATTCCTTTGGCAATCCAAGGTAAAGATATTATAGGTATTGCCCAGACTGGAACCGGAAAGACGCATTCATTTGCGATTCCTATGGTGCAGCATTTAGCCCAAAAAGAGGGTGTGGGATTGGTGCTTGCTCCTACCCGGGAATTAGCCATTCAGATTGATGAGTCTTTTCAGGCTTTGACGCGGCCCTTTGGGATGAAAACCGCTTGTCTTATAGGAGGAGCTCCGATGTTTGAGCAGGAGCAGGCGTTGCGTAAAAATCCCCGTGTTATAATTGCTACTCCGGGCAGGCTAATTGACCATATGGGAAGATGGAATTTTATTCCTGATAGCGTAGTAATGCTGGTTTTGGATGAAGCTGATCGTATGCTTGATATGGGGTTTGCCCCCCAGATTGATAAAATTCTTCGTTTTCTGCCGAAAGAGAGACAGACTATGCTTTTCTCCGCTACTATTCCCAAGGAGATTATGGCGATAGCCGCTAAATATATGAAGCTTCCTTTGAGTGTTGAAATTGCCCCTTCGGGGACTACCGCAGAATTCGTTACTCAAGAAATGTTTATCGTCAAGAAAGATGCTAAGCCGCAGCTTCTTAAGAAACTGCTTGCTCAATATCATGGAGCGATACTTTTATTTTCCCGCACTAAATATAATGCCAGAAAGATTTGCCGGTCTATCAGGGATGCCGGTTATAGCACTGCCGAAATACACTCTAACCGTTCGCTGAATCAGCGCCGCGAAGCGCTGGATGGTTTCAGGTCTGGCAAATATAAAGTTCTCGTTGCTACCGATATCGCCGCAAGAGGTATAGATGTTACCGGTATTGAACTGGTAATTAATTACGATCTTCCTGAGGACGCGCAAAATTACGTGCATCGTATTGGCCGCACAGGAAGAGCAGGGCATAAGGGGCACGCCATTTCCTTTGCCACGCCAGATCAAGCGCGGGATGTCCGCGATATCGAGAAACTTATCCGGGCTCCTCTGCCTATCTCAAAACATCCAGGTATTTCGATGGAGCACTTTATTCAACCCTCGGATATACGCAATAAACCTAGTCATTCGTATAAACAAAAATCCAGCTATAGATACCGCAGGTCCTGATTATCAGAATTCACTTGTCGTAAGTTCCAGCCGCATATATAATTACAGGTATGAATACGGGATTCGATATGGAAAATATTTCCGGCTTAGCTGAAGGCGAAGCTCTCTTAAGGATAAACAAAGAGGGGTATAACGAACTCCCTTCCCAAAAGAAGAAAAATATCTTCTTTATTTTTTTTGAAGTTGTGCGCGAGCCGATGTTGCTTCTTTTAATCGGCAGCGGTTTGGTTTACCTGTTTCTGGGCGAGCCCAAAGATGCGCTCATGCTTTTAACTTTTGTTTTTGTTGTGGTGGGCATTACATTTTATCAGGAGCGTAAGACAGAGCGCGCGCTTGAATCATTACGTAACCTATCCAGCCCTCGCGCTCTTGTTATCCGCGACGGCATACAGAAAAGGATTGCCGGACGGGATGTGGTTAGAGAGGATATTATTATCCTGAAAGAGGGAGACAGGGTTCCTGCGGATGCGGTGGTTTTGTTTTGCTCTAATTTATCGGTGGATGAGTCTCTTCTTACCGGTGAATCTATGCCTGTGCGCAAGGCTCAGGGGAACGGAAAAGAAACGATTGGGCGTCCCGGCGGAGACGATTTGCCTTTTGTCTATTCGGGAACGCTGGTGGTTGCTGGGAGGGGTGTAGCCAGAGTTGTTTCGGCTGGGATACATACCGAAATGGGCAAGATCGGCAGATCCCTTCAGGAAATCCACGAAGAAGATACTCTTCTGCAAAAAGAAACCGCTAAGATTGTCCGCGATTTTTCCATTGTGGGAATTATCCTCTGTTCTTTAGTTGTTTTGATCTACGGCTTTACCCGCAACAACTGGCCGCATGGATTTCTTTCTGGATTAACCTTAGGTATGGCGATGCTTCCCGAGGAATTTCCGGTAGTCCTAATCATTTTTCTTACCTTGGGCGCATGGCGTATCTCCAAAAAACAAGTCCTTACCCGCAGGGCTCATGCCATAGAGAGCTTGGGGGCTGCAACGGTGCTATGCACGGATAAAACCGGGACGCTTACCTTAAACAAGATGAAACTTACTATGTTATGCGTAAAAGGCGACTATTACGAGGTGGACAGGCATAATTCAGAAACCTTACCGGAGGCGGTCCACGATTTGATTGAGTATGGGATTTTAGCCAGCCAGAAGGATCCATTTGATCCGGTTGAAAAAGAAGTAAAGGAGTTCGGCGAATTTTATTTATCGAATTCCGAACATATCCATAAAAATTGGAAATTGATCCGCGAATACACGCTTTCTAAGAAATTACTCGCCTTATCGCATGTTTGGGAGTCGCCGGACAAGCAGAATTACATTATTGCCGCCAAGGGTTCTCCCGAGGCCATTTACGATCTTTGTCATCTTAGCTCCGAAAGAAAAAATAAATTAATGGATTGTATTGAAGAGATGGCAAATAGAGGTTTGCGTGTTTTGGGGGTAGCCAAGGCTTCTTTCAGGAAAGTAGAGCTTCCGGATGTCCAGCATGATTTTGCCTTTGAGTTCATAGGATTGCTTGGTTTTATCGATCCTGTGCGTTTGACTGTTCCTGGTGCCATTAAAGAAGCGCATGAGGCAGGAATCAAAGTAATTATGATTACTGGGGATTATCCGGGGACCGCCGTGCATATAGCCAAACAAATCGGATTAAAAAATCCGGAGTACTATATAACCGGGCTGGAATTGGAAAAGATGGATCATTTGCAGTTAAGGGAAAAAATAAAGGAAATAAATGTTTTTGCCAGGGTAGTCCCTGAGCAGAAACTGGCTCTTGTAAACGCTTTAAAAGCCAATGGTGGAGTCGTGGCGATGACCGGTGATGGGGTTAATGACGCCTCGGCTTTAAAATCAGCTAATATCGGTATTGCTATGGGAGAGCGCGGGACGGATGTAGCCCGCGAGGCTTCGGATTTAGTTTTGCTTAATGATGATTTTTCGTCGATAGTAGGCGCGATTCGCTTGGGCAGAAGGATATTCGACAATTTAAAGAAAGCAATTGCCTATATTTTCGCCGTGCATGTTCCTATTGCCGGAATGTCTTTGCTGCCTGTATTGTTTCATTTGCCTATTGTGTTGCTTCCTGCGCATATCGCTTTCCTGGAATTGATAATTGACCCGGCTTGTTCAACTGTTTTTGAGTCTTGTAGGGAAGAAAAAGATATAATGAAAAGGCCGCCGCGTAATTTAAGCGGAGCATTATTTAACAAGAAGGCTTTTGTTTTCAGTTTATTGCAGGGGATAAGTGTATTGGCGGTTGTTTTTGCGGTTTTTATTTTCGCTCTGTATTCGGATAAGGGAGAACTTGAAGCGCGTACATTGGCTTTTGTAACTTTGGTTTTTGCCAACATGATGTTGATTATCACTAACCTTTCATGGTCGCAAGGTTTTGTCAAAATACTCAAATCAAATAACCGGGCTTTGTGGTGGGTAATGTCGGCAGCAATAATTGCGCTTATGAGCGTGCTGTATATTCCGGTTTTGCGCAACCTTTTCCATTTTGCGTTTTTAACCGCCGATGATTTGGCGATTACCTTTTTTAGCGGAGTAGTCAGTTTATTATGGTTCGAAGCCCTAAAAGCGTTGAACAAGAAAACGCGAACAATTATTTAATGTAAAATATATTGTTTTTAATTAAGAAATTCTGCTATAATATTTTAAAATTAACCGCACTAAACAAAATTCGTATTTTCAATTAACAGATAAAGGAGAAAAAATGTTTTTTAATCTTATTCCCAAAGAATTCAATTTTTTCGATTTATTTGAAAAGCAGGTCAGTTACGCGGTTGAGGCTGCGGCAGCTTTCAAGGAGCTTACTGCTAAAGGTAAAATAGATGAGCAGGGCATTGAGAGGATTCGTTCGATAGAGCATCAAGGGGATGATGTAGCCCATACGATCATCGATCAGCTTAATAAAACATTTATCACGCCGTTTGACCGCGAAGATATTCACGCTTTGGCAAAAGAATTGGATGATGTCATTGATATGATTAATACTATTGTAAATCGTATGATGGTCTATAAAATTACTAATGTAAATAAGAACCTGGTAGCTTTTGCTTCTGCTATTGAAGAATCTGTCCAGGCAGTTGCCTGTATGGTCAAGGCAATGCGTAATATGAAAAACGCTAAAGCCATATCCGAATCCTGCGTGGAGATTAACCGTTTGGAAAACGTTGGCGATACAATGAGGGATAAGGTATTGGCTGAACTTTTTGATACCGAGAAGAATCCTATTGAAGTAATCAAATGGAAAGAAATATATCAGGATTCCGAGACAGTGCTTGATATTTGCGAAGATGTGGCTCATGTGGTTAGCTCTATAATGGTGAAACAGGCTTAATTTATGATTTTAAGTATAATTCTTCTAATTCTTTTGGCTTTAGCTTTTGATTTTTTAAACGGATTTCACGATTCAGCCAATTCTATCGCCACGATAGTTTCGACCCGCGTGCTTTCCCCGCGCTTAGCGGTTATCTGGGCAGCTTTCTTTAATTTTATTGCTTTTTTATTTTTTGGGCTTCATGTTGCCAATACTATAGGCAAGGGGATAGTTGATATTGCAATCATCGATAATGGGATTATTTTTGGGACACTGATAGGGGCTTGCGGCTGGAATATCATTACTTGGTTTTTTGGTTTACCGACTAGTTCATCTCATGCCCTTATAGGAGGCATGATCGGTTCAGCTTTAGTTAAAGCAGGTTCTGGATCGCTTGTTTGGAGCGGCATAATTAAGACAGTTTCCTTTATATTCATTTCTCCGATTGTCGGGCTTATTCTGGGTTTATTCTTAGGGGTTTTAGTTTATTGGATTTTTCGTAAGAGCGTGCCGGTAAAAGTCGATCATATTTTCAGAAAGGGCCAGCTTTTGTCAGCCGCGCTCTATAGTATGGGCCATGGCGGCAATGACGCCCAGAAGACCATGGGTATTATCGCCAGCTTGCTTTTTAGTGCCGGGTTTTTAGGCTCAAAGTTTTATATTCCTTTTTGGATAGTGCTTAGTTGCCATGCCGCGATTGCGTTGGGAACAATGTTTGGAGGATGGCGCATTGTTAAGACTATGGGCCAAAAAGTAGCCAAACTAAAACCTATTGATGGATTTTGCGCGGAGTTAGGAGCGTCGGTTATGTTATTTGTTTCTTCCGGCTTAGGCGTGCCGGTTAGCACTACTCATACGATTACCGGTGCAATTATGGGCGTAGGTTCGATCAAGCGTTTAAGCGCGGTCAAGTGGGGGGTTGCCGGAAGGATTGTTTGGGCTTGGATTTTGACTATTCCCTGTTCGGCAGCAATATCCGCTTTGGCATATTTATTAATAAGGAAATTTTAATGACAAATGACAAAATTCAAAGCACAAAAATAAATTCAAAATCAAAATTACAAATGTCAAAACCAAGGTTTTGTCATTGGGTATTTGTCATTTAGATTTATTTTGAATTTTGACCTTTGACCTTTGACCTTTGACCTTTGACCTTTGACCTTTGGCCTTTGTTATTAATAGTTTTGCTTTTCGATTTGTAATTTTAACCCCAAGGGGATTATTAAAATGAAAAAAAAGATCTATTATCACGATACTGATTGCGGAGGCGTGGTTTACTATGCTAATTATCTTAAGTTTTTAGAAGAGGCGCGCACAGAATTTTTTAGCGAGAAAGGTTTTTCGATTAAAGAGTTAGCTGATAGCGGCACTATGTTTGTGGTTGCGCGTCAGGAGATTGATTATAAGGCGTCTGCGCATTATGGCGATATTCTGGAAATTAAAACAAGGACTAGCGAAATCTCCGCAGTAAAAATTATTTTTGAAAATGAAATCTTTAATCAGGATGGCAAGCTTCTTACTAGGGCTAAGACAATCTTAGTTTGTGTGGATGAAAATTTGCGGCCACAGGCTATCCCTGATGCAATCCGTGCTCAATTTCTCCCTGTTTTGAATTCGTGAAGAAAACTGTTTTTCGGGGGGTTGTTTGTATTGGGCCTGAGTGGAAAAATGCGAGATAACGAAGGATGGGCGCGATGGATACCCTGGATATACTTAAGCTAAGAAGAAGCGTGCGCGTTTTTCAGGATAAAGATATCCCTAAAAAGGTTTTAGAGGATTTAATTGAGGTTGCCAGATTTTCTCCTACAGCCAGAAATGTGCAGCCTTGGGAGTTTATAGTAATTACCGAGGCGCAAACTCTTAAGAAAATAGGTGAATTGGCCGAGAACGCGAGATTTATGGCTAGCGCCAAAGCCTGTATTGCCATATTTTGTTCAGCTACCAAATATTACCTTGAAGATGGATGCAGCGCTACTGTAAATATTTTAAATGCGGCAACAGCCCTAGGAATCGGCTCGTGCTGGGTAGCCGGGGATAAAAAACCTTATTGCAAAGAGGTTACCGGTTTATTGGGAATTTCGCCCGGTTTAAAGCTGGTTAGTTTAATTGCCCTAGGCTATCCCGTAGGCCAGAATTGTTTTAAGTTCGCGGATAAGAGAAGTTTGAAAGAAGTGCTGCATTGGGAAAAGTTTTAATGGCTGATTGCCGCCAAATCCCAATGACGAACAAGCTCTCAATGGCTCAAACTCTAATTGGAAATTGGATAATTAAAAATTCATTCGGATTTGGGATTTGGTCATTGAGTATTTCTAGAGAGAGAGTTTCAATATGACTGTAGTTTTTAGCGGGTGCTTTTTGCCTTTTTTAATAATATTTAATCTGCTTTTCGGCAAGTTATTCTTTAAAACCAGCTTGTGGCTAGCTATTGAAGGAGTTTTGTTGCTACTATTTTTGATTAATTCCTATCTTAGCTTACGGCGTATGCATACATCTGCCAACCACAACAGGCGAAGAGATGTAATCGATATAGAGGGCAGGGTTGAAAAGTAGCCTAAAAAGCGTTTGACAGGTAAAAGTATTTAATATATATTATATTCCTGTTTTTTTAAGAAAGAGGAGCTTTAAAAATGGCAAAATTTACTGTAAAAGACATTGATTTCAAAGGAAAAATCGTATTGATGCGCGCGGATTTTAACGTGCCGCAGGACGCCAATTTAAATATTACCGATGACACCCGCATACGTGCGACCTTGCCTACGATAAAGTATATTTTGGATAATGGGGTTAAAAAACTGGTATTAATGAGCCATTTAGGCAGGCCGGATGGCAAAGTTGTAGCTAAATATAGTTTGAAGCCCGTGGCTAGCCGTTTAAAAGAGTTTTTAGCGCAAGATGTTTTATTCTTAAATGATTGTGTGGGCGACAATATTAAAAAAGAGATCGATTCTTCCAGAGAGAAGGTTGTGCTTCTTGAGAATTTAAGATTTCATGTTGAAGAAGAGGCTAATGACATTAATTTTTCCAAACAATTGGCAAGCCTAGCCGATATTTTTGTGAATGACGCTTTCGGAACGGCACACCGCGCTCACGCTTCGACCGAAGGAGTAACTCATTTTCTGAAATCCGCCGCAGGTTTCCTATTGGAAAAAGAAATCCAATATTTAGGTAGCGCTGTGCAAAATCCGGCTAAGCCGTTTATGGTTATTTTAGGCGGCGCGAAAGTTTCCGATAAGATCGGAATGATCGATAACTTGCTTCCTAAAGCTGATGCGATCATTGTCGGCGGCGGAATGGCCTACACTTTTTTAAAGGCGCAAGGCAAACAAATCGGCAATTCCAAGTTAGAAAAAGATAAGTTAGATCTAGCCAAATCAATTTTAGAAAAAGCCAAGAGTTTAAAGAAAGAAATCGTGCTTCCGGTAGATAATGTGATCGTCGATACCATTGACGCGAATGCCAAAACCGAAATAGTTGGCGACCTTATACCCGAAGGCAAGATTGCCGTCGATATCGGGCCGAAAACTATTAAGCTATTTGAAGATAAATTAAGTTCGGCTAAAACCATTGTTTGGAACGGGCCGTTAGGGATCTTTGAGATGGATGCTTTTGCTAACGGAACAAAAGAGGTAGCCGGTTTTGTGGCTAATCTTAAGGCCGTTACCATTATTGGCGGCGGAGATACAGCCGCGGCCATCGCTAAATTTAAATTAGAAAGTAAGATGACGCATATTTCAACCGGAGGCGGAGCAAGCTTGGAGTATTTAGAGGGTAAAGTTTTACCCGGTGTTGCTGCTTTGACTGATAAACCCCGTTAGAGATTGCGACTCATGGTCTATGTTTACTTGATTCGTAGCAAAATAGACAACAAGTTTTATACGGGCACAACCGTCGATTTACGGAAACGCTTCAGTGAGCATAATGAGGGCAAGGCAATTTCTACTAAAAATAGAGGCCCATTTGAGTTAATATATTACGAAGCTTGCATAGACAAGAATGATGCTTTTACGAGAGAAAGATATTTAAAGAGTGGGATGGGTAAACGTTATTTGAAGAATAGATTGAAGCGTTTCCTATCTCTAACGGGGTAAATAAGATGCGAAAGACCATAATTGCCGGAAACTGGAAGATGTATAAGACTATCAAAGAGGCCATTGAATTAAGTAACGGCCTTAAGCGCGAACTTTTTAAATTAGATAAACAGGGGATTGATGTTGTGCTTTGTCCTCCATTTACGGCTTTAAGCGAAGTTTACGAAGTTATTTCTGAATCCGATATAATGCTTGGCGGACAAAACCTTTATTGGCTGGATGAAGGCGCTTTTACCGGAGAAGTATCCGGAAAAATGCTTAAAGAAGCCGGATGTAGCTTTGTTATTATAGGGCATTCTGAGCGCAGGCAGTTTTTTGGCGAGACCAATGAGTCAGTAAATAAGAAAATTAAAGCAGCTTTGGGTAATTCGCTTACTCCGATTGTTTGCGTCGGTGAATTATTGAAAGAGAGAGAAGCCGGTGAAACATTTGATGTTTTAGAGGATCAAATCCAAAATGGTTTAGCCGGATTTTCGCAGGATGATATTTTAAAAATCGTTGTCGCGTATGAACCGGTTTGGGCAATCGGAACCGGTAAAACTGCAACGCCGGCCCAAGCTCAGGAAGTTCATAAGTATATCAGAGAATTGTTAGGCAAGCTTTATGGTAAAGACGTGGCAAGCCAGCTCAGGATCCAATACGGCGGGAGTGTCAAGCCGGAGAATATAACCGAATTAATGAACCAGCCTGATGTGGATGGAGCCCTGGTCGGGGGAGCCAGCCTTAAGGTTGAAAGTTTCGCGGATATCGTTAAAAAAGCCGCAGAGGTGATAAAATGATAACGTTAATGATTATTCTGCATGTAATCGTATGTTTCTTACTAATTACTTTGGTTTTAATCCAGCGAGGCAGAGGGAGCGGTTTGGTTGAAAGTTTTGCCGGAGTCGAATCTATGTTTGGCACTAAAACCAATGCTTTTCTTACCCGTTCAACCAGCGTATTATCGGTAATTTTCTTTTTTACCTGTTTGGGTTTGGCGATTTTATCGGTAAGGCAGAGTAAATCTTTGCTTTCCAATGTTAAAACAGTAACTGTTCCGGCAGCGCAAAGTCCGGTAAAGCAGGAAACCCCCAAAGCCAATCAGAAATAAAAATTTATTTTGGATATTTGCCTTAAGCGGTTCAGTATACTTTACCCAAGGCATTGAAGGCCTTCCTTCCCAAGGTTTATTCTATTATTTCAAAGAAACTCTGAATTTTTCTCCCCAGAAGATAATGGTTCTTTCAAGCATTATTATTTTTGCTTGGATTGTTAAACCTTTAATCGGCTATGTCATCGACCATTTTTTCAATAAGCGCATCTGGATTTTTATCGCTTTAACTCTGGATATTATTCTAGTTTTGTTGGTAGGGTTATTGCAACTTCCGATTTTCTTGCTTATTGCCATATTGATGTTAAATTCCGCTAATGCTGCGTTTCGGGATGTTGCGGTTGACGGGATTATGTGCGTCGAGGGAAAAAAGTATAAAGCTACCGGAAAAATCCAAAGCATCCAGTGGGCATCTGTTTCGGCTGCAGGGTTAATTACGGGAATCGGAGGAGGGTTTGTTGCGGAGAAGTGGGGCTATCAGGCAGGATATTTACTGCTTGTGCCGTTTTATCTGCTGGTGAGCCTGCCAGCTTATTTTTATAAAGAAGATGACTATATGCCGGTGGAAAAAGCTGCTTCAAGCCTGGCTATTGATTTGAAAAAACTATTTACCAATAAAAATTTGCTTATCGTCGCGTTATTTATATTTTTGTACCGTTATTCTCCTTCTTTCGGCACGCCGTTAATGTTTATCCAGCGCGATTCCTTTCTGTGGACTAAAACCTGGATAGGCATTTTAGGCACAATCGCTACGGTTTTTGGAATAATCGGAGCGCTTTTATATTATAAATTTAGTCAGGGGATAAATATCAAAAAGTGGCTTTTCTGGTCGGTATTCGTTGGCGCCATTCTTACTTTAAGTTATTTATATTATACGCCGGTAACAGCGGTTGTTTACGATATGTTTTATAGCTTTTTAGGTATGTTTATTATGGTTATGTCGATGGATTTTATGGCGCGAAATTCCATTCCCGGGTTGGAAGCAACTTCTTTTGCTCTTTTATGCAGCGTAAGCAATTTAGCGATTATTGCCGGTAATTTATCCGGCGCTTATCTTTTGCCGCTTGTCGGCCTGAAATGGCTGATTGTTTTATCTGCAATAACCAGTTTCCTGTGCCTTCCGTTAATTAAAAGAATCAAATAGAATTTACTCGGTTTTTGCAGGAAAATTTATATTGCCTCGCGCTTTTTCTATGGTATAATTTTAACTGTTCTGCTTAAAACACCACAAGGAGGTGCGTTAGTGTCTAATATAATAAATAAGTCTGTACTCTCTCTCTCTCTCTCTCTCT
>DJWJ01000016.1 GCA_002440965.1 Candidatus Omnitrophica bacterium UBA6233 | reverse complement strand
GGGTATTCTTCAGACGAAGGGCACTATTTAATTAAGAAATTAATGCGGCAGTAGAAAATTCAGGCTGGCTCCCACCATAAGCATCACCATCAGCATAATCGCGCAGGACTTTAAGAAATCCTTCCATCCCAATTCCCGGAACATAATTACGAAGGTCGCGACACACGGAAATGATACTGCAAGTAACACGCAGGCAATAAATAGTTGTTTTACGGACAAACCCAAAGGCATCAACATCCCTACCGCAACATCTTTGCGGAAAAAACCCATAATCAAAGCTATCGCCGATTCTTTAGGCAAGCCGAAAATTCCCTTAACTACCGGAGCGAATATCAAACTGAATTGTTCAAATAACCTAAAATATAAAAGCACATTGACGATTAAAACTCCCAGCATTACCACCGGAATCGCTTCAATCAAAAATCCCTTGATACGTAAAAATAGTTTATGCCAAAGTATCGCCAAACTGGGAATACGGTAAGGAGGTATTTCCACCAAAAGTTCCGGGCTTATCCCTTTTAAGACCCAGTTAAGGATAACACCAAGCACTAACCAAACTAAAAACAAAACCAGATATACCCCGATAACGTAAAAACCGGAAAATTTTCCCAATAAACCAAAAATCATTGCCTGAAGTGCAACGCACGGCACGCCTATCGAAATAAGAGTAGCCGCGATAAAACGCTCCCTTCGGGATTCCAGGTTGCGCGTGGCAAGTATCCCGGGGACATTGCAGCCTAAACCCAGCAGCACCGGAATAATCGCGAAACCATGCAGACCCAAGCGGTGCAAAATATTATCCATAAGCATAGCAAGCCTGGGAAGGATCCCAATATCTTCCAACAAACCGAGTACCAAATAAAATGAAACTATATACGGCAAGACCATGGCAAATTCGATGTAAGGAGCGGTAGTAAGCAGCCCTAAGGATTGTTGGAAATCAATTTTACCATCGAGTAAATCTCCGATTAATAAATGATGGATAAAACTTTCTTGACCGAGAAAATGGCTTAATTTCCATAATAAGGGCTCGTAGAATTTAAAGAATACGGGATTAGAAACATTGTCTATGAGCCATTCGCCGATAAAACGCACTGCCTGAAAAGAAATAAAGGTTACGGCAATTGCCATAAGCATTCCGCTAAACGGCCTGACCGAAGCGTCTTCCAAGAGCTCACGCAAGGTATGGTGCCGATGCGTAAGCTGTTGCACCTGCTCGATTACACCTCCTATCTCCTGCCAAAGTTCCCGGTGCGAAAGCTTATTCCTAGCAACCGGCTTAGCCTCCTTAAATCTATCAATGAGCATCTTTATCCCGAATCCGGTAATGGCGCAAGTAGCGATAACCGGAACTCCGAGCAATTGCTCCAATTTCTCGGAGTCTATGTTTACCCCGCGATGTTTGGCGTCATCGCACATATTTAAAGATACGACTACCGGCAGGCCCTCTTCGATCAATTGTAAGGTAAGAAAAAGATTCCTCTCTAAATTAGTGGAATCAACAACATTGATAACAATGAATTCATCCCGGGGGCTTTCCTTAAGTAACGCAACCGCCACCTCTTCGGCTTTAGATGACGGCTCGATAGAATATGTCCCGGGTAAATCTATTACTTCAATTTCTTCCTCGCCGGATTTAAGGAACCCTTTCATTACATCAACAGTAGTTCCGGCGTAATTAGACGAAATCACTCTTACCCCTGTAAGGCGCGAGAATACTACGCTCTTACCGACGTTAGGATTACCGATAAGGAATATCTTTTTTAGCATTGGATTTCCACGATTACTTTGGAGGCCATCCCATGGCCTATAACTAAAACGCTTCTGCCTACTTTGATGGCCGCCGGACCCCTTAAACCGATATGGCTTATCTTGGTTACTTCCCTGCCCGGATAAATCCCCAAGCTCATAAGTTTATTTCTTAAAACACTTCCTTCCGGTAATTCCGTTATCCGGCCTTTTTGCTTTTCTTTCATCTGCACTAAATTTATCTTTTTCATTTTAAATAATCCTTGATCCCCGAATAGACTCTTTGCGCGACAATTCCATAGCCGTTTTTATTCGGATGCATAAAATCGCTTTTCATACTGGGGTTAGTAAGGATCCCGCCTAAAGCTTCCGGGATAAAAATCGAATTTGTCTGGCGGGCTAGGTTAAAAAGCCTTACGCGATATTCGATAAGAAAGAGCCCTGCGCTTACATCCACAATAGCAGTCATTGCTCCCTGGCGCTGGATCTCTTCGATCATCTTCCGGATGTTTTTTATCGTATTCGTCATCGGCACTTTCTTCAGGAAATCATTTCCGGTGAATTCAATCAAAACCAAACGGGGATTCTTCTTTAAAACATCAGTATTGATTCTATTTAGTCCTTCGACAGAAGTATCTCCATCCACCCCGGCATTGATTACAACAGTATTGCTCAAAATTTTCCTAAGGCTGGTCGGATAATCTTCGCCTGAGTCCACCCCATAACCAAAAGTAATACTATCACCGAAACAAATAACGTTTTTGCCTTTTGAATTTATATTCTTGATTTCCCGCTTAGCGCAGCCGTTTAACACGACGAAACTAAAAATAACAAGAAAACCCGTGAACGCGGCGAGCTTCAGTTTATTTTTTTTCATATCCTAATCTCAATTGACCGCAAGCGGCGTTAATGTCTTCTCCGCGCTCTTTACGCAAAGTAACATTCAAACCCTGTTTTTCCAGATAATCTTTAAACAAAAGAATGTCTTTTCTTTCCGGAACTTCAATCTTAAGCTCAGCAATAGGATTAGATGGAATAAGGTTAACCTTGGCCAATCTCCATCCGCCCAGCAACTTGACCAAATCCTGGGCGCTCTTCAAATCCGAGTTCAAACCTTTGATTAGAATATACTCAAAGGTTATCTGCCGGTTAGTCTTGACAGAATATTCCTTGCAGGAACTAATCAATTCTTTGAGTGAATATTTCTTATTCACCGGCATGAGGCTGCTTCTTAAGTCATCGTCGGCTGCGTGCAAGGACACTGATAATTCTATTTGCAGGCCTTCCCCGGCTAATTTTTGGATACCCGGAATAATTCCGCTGGTTGATATAGTGATCCTGCGCGCTCCTATATTAAGACCGTCGACAGAATTTATGATTCTTATTGCTTTCATAACCTCGCCATAATTATCCAAAGGTTCTCCTGTTCCCATAAACACTAAGTGGGTAAGATTATCCGGCAGGGCTTCTCTTTTCAGGGCTAAAACCTCATCAATTATCTCAAGATAGGTAAGGTTGCGCTTAAATCCGGATACGCCGCTGGCGCAGAACCGGCAGCCAAACTTACAGCCAACCTGGGTAGAAATACAACCTGTAGCCCTACCCCGGGAAGGAATCATCACCCCTTCGACGATACTGAAATCTTTCAGTTTAAAAAGCATCTTCTTTGTTCCATCGCTGGATTTAAGTTGATCGACTATTTCTAAACCCGAAATACAAAAATTTTCTTGAAGCTTATCCCTCAGGCCTTGCGCCAAATCGCTCATTTGCGCAAAATCTACCGCGCCCTTTTTATAAATCCAGTTAAAAATCTGTCTGGCGTGGTACCTTGGATAACCAAAAGACATAAGCTTGCTTTGCAGGATTTCCAGGCTTAATGCTTTAATGTCATCCATTTGGCTTAACAAGAAGTTCTCAGCTGCTCTTTATCGATTTTTCCGGTACGGTTTTTGGGAAGAGCGTTGGCAAACTCGAAATAATGCGGGATTTTATAGTGAGCTAAATGCTGCCTGCAAAAATAACGCAGGTCTTCATCGCTTAAAGTTTTTCCTTCTTTTAAAACCACCCAAGCCTTGGGAACCTCTCCCCTTAATTTATCCACTACTCCGATAACCGCGGCCTCGGCAACATCCGGATGCCGGTGGATAACTGCCTCTACCTCCGGCTCAAAGACAATCTCACCGCCGACCTTAATCATTTCTTTCTTTCTACCGACGATATAGAGATCTCCTTCATTATCGAATTTGCCCAAGTCTCCCGTATGAAACCATCCGCCCCTTAAAGTCTCTTTAGTCAAAGCCGCATCCTTATAATATCCGTCGGTGACTACCCAGCCCTTGACTACGATTTCGCCGATCCCTCCGGCCTTGATTTCTTTATCCTCTTCATTGAATATTTTTACCTCTACCCAGGGAGCAGGCCTGCCTACGCTTTCTATTTTTTGCGACCCAAAAGCTAAAACTACGCTGGGGGCATTAGTCTCAGTCAGGCCCCAGCCATTTAATAGGTGCGCCTTGGGGCAAAACTGATGGAATCTACGCAAAGCATCCGGTGAGCTGGAAGCGCCGAAAGTTACAATCCAACGTAAACTCGACAAGTCGAAGGTTTCAAATTCTTTCAACTGTAAAAGAGCGTAATACATAGAAGGAACCAGCCAGAAGAAATTTACTTTAAAATTCTGAATGTCCTTCAAAAACTCTAACGGGATAAATCTTTCCATCAGAACCAGCTTTAAACCAAAAACAATAGTGTTTTGAATATAAATCAGGCCTCCCAAATGCGAAAAAGGCAAAGCGCATAAAGTCGTGTCGCGATCGCCTAGGTCTGAATTTACGAAAAACTCCATGGACTTAGGAGGAGCGCTTAATTGCAAGTAATTTATTAATACTCCTTTGGGCTTACCGGTTGTTCCGGAGGTATAGAAGATAATGGCATGGTCTTTATCCTGTATATCCACTTTTATCGCGGTTGAAACGGATTTCTCTACACAATCGTTAAAGAATAAAAACCCTTCTGTTTTATCCTGACAAGTGATTATCTGTTTTAAATCAGAACATCTATTCTTAAGCGACACGAGAGAAAAATTGGCTTTAGGCTTAGCAATCAAAATCTTGGCCTCGGAATGCGCTATGCATGAGGCCAACTCATCTTCAGTAAGCATGAAATCCAAAGGCACGGCTGTTGCGCCTATGCGCCAAATAGCCAAATAACTAAAAATATATTCCGGCCAACTCGGCAAGTATACTGCCACCTTATCGCCCTTATTCACACCTAGTTTTTTAAGAGTGTTGGCAAAACGCAAAGAAAAATCCGCTAATTTAGAAAATGAAATTACTTGCTCCCTGAATATAACCGCTGGTTTATCCGGGTTATTTTTTGCCCTATCGTCGAGTATTTGGATTATGTTCATTTTATTGGATCTCTCCTTCTATCTTTCTTATCAATTCCTGGACCTCCTTAATAAGCTGGGCCGGAAGAAGCTTGGAGATCTCAGCTTCCTGCTTTAGCGCTTTAAGGCTGCCGATAAATCTCTTTAAAGTAGATACCCGCCGGTTTTGGTAAGCCTCATCAGGATCAAGCTCTTGCCTCTGCCTGATTAAAGAAGTCAAATCCCGCTTTAGCGCCTGAACGTCTTTACCGCCGTCAAAAATATCTTTCTTTAATTTCGAATAGTCCTCCTGATTTAAAGTTTTCTTATCTTTGGCTTTGCGCAATAAATCAACCGCTTCGTAACTGGGCAATTTGGCAGTATCCGCTTCTTTAGCGTAATCGCTCTTCAGATAAGCCGGCTCTTCCTTTTCCAAGAAATAGTATGAACGCAACAATTTCATTGCGGTGGGCTTCTTGATGCCTATCTCTCTGGCGGTATAAGCATCAAACGTGCCAAAACCCCACTCTTTATACATTTTATCTTTCCATACCGAATAAAGCGAACGACCCAATTCAATCCAGGAAGTCTTAAAATTCTTGGCGCTCTCGAGAACATGATAACGCAAAGAACTGACATCCAGAGAAACCATCTTATCCTCGATATTCTGTATACTCCTGGGTTTATCCGCCATCATCAATCTTTCCCTCCAAATATGTTTTTAAGAGTTTTACCAATCGCTTTAAACTGTTCGATATTATCGCTAACCTTTTGAATCAATTCATCCGGCGATTGATTAGAAAGATTCTTGGCCGCTGCCTTTAACATAATTTTCTTAAGCTGCTCGGGGCTGAGAGCGGGATGATTCAACTGAGTATTGACCTCAAACTCAAGTCCCAAGTTACCCTTGGAATCAGTAAAAAAATCCAAAGCATTTCTGGTTAAATCTAATTCCGGAAGCCCTCCCTCAACAGGCTCTTCTTGGGCATAGGTTAAATTTGAAAGTTTAAAATCAGTTAAGATATTTAAATTGTTATCTTTGGCTTTAAACGTAGCATTTACGTTAAGTTTAGCTGAAAGAAGTTTTTTCTGGGAAATAAAATTTCCGTAATAAGGAGAAAAATAGATCAAATCCAAATCTTTTATATTCAAGACGGCATCCATATCCTTGGGCCCAAAGTCAACCCAGCCGCTTAACCCGATACTTCCCAGCTTTTGGCTATCCGAGTCCAATATATCCGTTGAAAGCTTAAAATTCGCCTTTAAAGAAGTTGGCGGAAGCATAACTTTAGATACATGCGCGCTCAACCTGTCCAAGATAACCTTATAACCTGAAGCTTCAACCTTTTTATCGGTAAAAACTATTTTCCCGTTTCTAATGCTTAGGCCGGTAAGATAGACCGGCGGAGCCTTCTGCGTTCCTTTTTGTTCTAATTTAGGTAGATTTAAGTTTCCGTCTCCTGAGCGCTCAAGATTTACTACCGGATTGACTAATATTACTCTGTTAAGCGCGATTTTGCCGGCAAAAAATCCTAAAATATTCGGTGAAACCGAAATTTCATCCGCCCTAAACAAGTCTCCTATGCTCAACTTAGTTAATTTTATTGAAAGAGGCAGATCAACGCTTATTTTATCAAGAGTAGTATGTAGTTTTATATTTTGCTCGATTTGCTTAACAACTATTTGCTTGGCAAATAAGGAGAGAGCTATATTGACAAGGACAAAAACTATGAAAAAGATGGCGATTAGCCATAGTAAGACCTTATAGATTCTCTTCATCGCAATGAACTAAAAAACTATAGTTTTATTGTTATGTTTAATTACGCGATAATCGATATAGGAGCGGATTGCGTCAATTAAAGCTTTCTTTTCCAGATTCTTACCCTTACGTATTAAATCCATCAAACCATCCCTATGCGAAACACTCACTACTTCCTGAGCGATAATCGGCCCTTCATCCAACTTTTCGGTAACAAAATGGCTGGTTGCTCCAATCACTTTTACTCCGCCAGAAAGCGCCTGCCGGTAAGGATTGCTTCCTTTAAATGAGGGTAGAAGCCCGTGGTGGATATTTATGATATCCTTGTCATAAGCATTAAGAAACTTCTTGGAAAGCAGAAGCATATAACGGCTAAGCGCCAGAAAATCGGTCTTGGCGCCGATTATCTTCAACAGCTCATTCTCCTTCCGGTTACTCTTAACCGCAGGAACAAAATGAAATGGAATCCTGTATTGTTCTACCAACTCTCTGTGGCCTGCAAAATTACTGATGACAAAAGGAATCTCAACGTCTAATTCCTGTTCTTTCCACAAATAAAGTATCTCTGCCAGGCAATGGCTGGGTTTAGAAACCAATACTCCCATGCGCAATGCCTTATGTTTATTGTAAAGCGAGAACTTGGCACGTAATGGAGAAACAAAGAGATTCAGGCTTTCTTCCAGCTTATCCCTTTGGGCTAAACCGTCTAGGACAAATTCCAACCGGATAAAAAAATGCCCCGCCTTGAAATCAGTGGAATATTGATCGGCGGTAATAATATTGCCTCCGCGCTTAAAAATAAAGTCCGAAAGCTTGGCTACGATACCTTTTTGGTCTTTGCATTGTAATAAAAGAATATAGGTGTTCATTTTATCGGAACAGTAAAAGTTTTTCCCGAAGGCTTTGAGCGCTTATCTTTAGGAATAGTAATCGTAAGAGTCTCCTTGTTAAATTCCGCCTGGATATGCTGCGTATCCGCGTTATCGCCAAGAGCGATTGCCTGGACAAAACCGGATGAATTTAGTGTTTGAGCAGAAAAGTCGTCTCGGTTTATACCGGCCTCTCTCTTTTGCTTTGCCTGAACAGCCAGATATATTCCGTTAACTTCAACGCTGATATCCTTTTTATCCACACCCGGCAGTTTAACCGTAATTATTTTCGCTTGGTCTGTGTCTTTTGAAGTCATTGTTGTAACAAAAAAACTCTCTTTTCCCGCTTGAACAGGAAATTTTTCTCTTTGTATTCGCGGAAAGTCCCAATTCGGATTAAATGGTTGCGGCGGATAAATGTAGCGGCTCCTTAAATTCCGGAACATTCTTCTTTGCTCGCCGATTCCGACCAAATATCCTGTTTCAAATATCAATAATGCGCATAAGGCAGCCAAGATAATAAGCAAGGTTTTATTTTTCATAGCCATCTCCTTTCTTTACATACCTATAGCTATTATACCACAACTTGATTTTTTAATTTCCGGAAATCTTGGCAAAAACTTCATCCCTAAGTAAAGCAAAATCGCCTGGGGCTAATTCGCTTGTTTCTATTACCGGCAACACTGTAACTACCGCATCAACCTTAGCCTCAAACACCCAACTCCCTTTAGGGATAGCATCACGCGTGCCTCTGATGCGAACAGGAAGAATCGGCTTCTTTTCTTTGAGGGCTAATTTAAAGGCGCCGTTTTGAAAAGCATTCATCGTGTCGGTATCGCTGCGGGTACCTTCGGGAAAAAATAATACCGACATATCTTTCCTGAGCCATTCCGCTGCCTCACGATATAGTTTTTTAATGCTGGAGAAATCCCCCCTTTCCAGCTTTATATGCTTGATTAAAGAAAGACACCATCCGATAAAAGGAATCTTAAAAAGGCTTTGCTTGGCGACCCATTTAAATTGCATGCGGGTTTGGTAAAGCACAGCTATATCGGCCAGACTCTGATGGTTAGCGATAATTACATAGGTCTTGGAGTAATCAATATTTTCCAAGCCCTCGACCCGCAATTTCCAGTAAGGATTCATTCGGATCACCCAATCCGACCACCAGAAACATTGCGCATGCGCAAGTTTATTCTTCTTATCAAAAGGAAAAGTAAAGACGACGATAAAAAGCACTACAAAAAATAAAACCATTGTAATAATTGTGCTGGCAATCCAATACCATATAGATAAGATGTATTTCAGCATAATTTAGAACCCGTACCAGTAGTTGACCAAAGGTTTCGAATCAGGCGACTGATCAATGATTATATTCTTAAGCCGGGTATACTCGAGAATTCCCTCCTTGCCTAATTCCTTGCCAAAACCGCTCCTCTTAAATCCGCCATAGGGAAGTTCATTATAAAACATGCCGTAAGTATTAATCCAAACAGTCCCGGCGTTAAGTTTCCGGGAAAATTCTTTAGCTAACTCCAGATCCTTGGTCCAAATACAAGCTGCCAAACCAAAATCGCTGGCATTAGCCAAATCTAAAGCTTCCTCTGCGCTGGAAAATTTTCCGATGATGACTACCGGGCCGAATACTTCTTCCTTAAATATATGCGCGTTTCGGTTAACCCCGGCTAAAACCGTAGGCTCAAAGAAAAAACCGTTTTTTAATTCCGGACTAGACGGGATCTTCCCGCCACATAATACCTTAGCACCCTCTCTTTTAGCTTTCTCAATATAGACGATAACTTTTTTGCGCTGGTTTTCGCTGATTAACGGCCCGACTTGCACTTCGGGGTCGTCCGGAGTCCCAAGCTTAAGCCTTTTGGCCTTTTCCACAAAACTATCCGCGAATTTATCATATAAATTATCCTGCACAAATATCCGCGACATAGCTGTGCACATCTGCCCTTGATTCAAAAATATGGAGCAAAGCGAACTATTCACCGCCGTATCCAAATCCACATCCCCAAAAATCAAGCTGGCGGATTTTCCACCTAATTCCATAATCGATTTCTTTGCGTTTTTAGATGAATACTCCAAAATCGACTTACCCACTTCATTGCTCCCAGTAAAAGAAATCATATCCACCCGTTTATCCGAACAAAGCGCCTCTCCAATCTTGCTGCCGCTGCCATTGATAACATTTACGACTCCTGCTGGTAATCCGGCATCATGTATAATCCGGGCCAGCTTTAGAGCGGTTAAAGGAGTAAGGCTGGATGGCTTCAATATCAGCGTGTTTCCGGCAGACAAAGCTGAGGCTAATTTCCAGCAGGCGATTAAAAGCGGATAATTCCAGGGAACGATTAATACCGCAACTCCCACTGGCTCGCGCCTTAAAACTGCTTCCGCTTCTTCTCCGATTCTTAAATCTTCTGCTTTCAGGAATTTTTCGAAATTATTGGCGGCATAGGAAAAAGTTCTTGCCGCCGAAGGAATATCCATAAAAGTGGATTCCTTAGTGGGTTTCCCGGTATTTGCGCTTTCTAACTCTGCCAGTTCCGCGGCATTATCTAGGATTCCTTGCGCAATTTTAACGATAAAATTCTTACGCTGGGCTAGGGTTAAATGTGGCCAGTCTCCCTGGTCAAAACTTGCTCTTGCGCTTACTAAAGCCAATTCCACTTCTTTTAACGAAGCAAGCGAAGCCTCGGCAATTACTTTTCCCGTCGAAGGATTAAGCACTCCCAGCCTGTCTTTGGTCTCGATGAATTTTCCGCCTATATAGAGCGGATAATTTTTAATCATTTTATCTTTACTTCCTTAAATATCCCAAAAAGCCGAGTAAAGGGCACATACCACTTGGAAAGCTGGCCCAATTGTCCCTGCAATTTCATTTTCCCCTGGGTAACCGCCACAAACGAATCGAGCTTACCCAAAAACACCTGCTCCCAGACATTGGCCGGGGCAGAAATTACAAATGGCGCCTCGCTATCAAAATCCAATTTTACGATTTTTCCTTTTTCGAAATTAAATTTGTAGGCTTTATCGCTTCCGTCCAATTTTATAGCCAGCTTTACCGTTAAATCCTGTTCTTTCCCTTTTTGAGCAATGAATTCGTCTTTATTCACTAAATCTACAATCGCCTGGATATGCTCTGGAGAAAACATTGTATATGCGACATCCTTGGCCAAATCTTCTTTTAAAACCTTGTCCAAATCATCAAGAATATCTTTCTGGAATATTCTGGCCAAAGCAGCGCTACGCACTGCCTCTTCCAGGGCTTCAGTTAAATTAAGCGCGTCGCCGAATTTATCAGCTATCGCCACTATCCCGTGATTCTTCAGTATAACTAAACTATTGGATTTCAACGCGCTTATGACTGCTCCGGGTTTAGTTACAGTAGGAGTATCTTGCTCAATAACCGGAATATTCCCCAGATAAAATTTAGTCTCGAAGGTTAAGGCCTTTAAATCTGAGGTAACCGCAAAATAACCGTTGATTAAAGGAGGGTGGGCATGAATCACAACTTTAGAATCGAAATTCTTATAAACAAGAGCGTGTAAAGGTAACTCTGAACTGGGCTTGGCCTCACCGCAAACTTTCTCAGAGCTTAAATTTACTTTTACAATATCCTTATATTTTAAATCCCCTAGCGATGTTCCGGTTGCAGTAATCAGTATGTTTTCAGCATCCAGGCGCGCACTTAAATTCCCGGATTTAGCCACAGCCAGCCTATTCCGATAAAGATGTTTGCCAACTTGAATTATTTCTTTTTTTAACGCCCTCTCTCTGCTAAAAATCATCTCTCTCCTCTATTAGGGACGGTTCTCAAACCAACCTAAAACTGTCCCCTCCGGGGACACTTCTGCCTTGAATTGAGAACCGTCCCTACATTTAAATGGATGTGTTTGGTAATTAATTTATTGGGAGTAACATCGAATGCCGGATAATAACCTTTCGCGCCAATAGGCGCCAAGCGCAAACCCTGATACTCAAGCATCTCGATATCCGGTCTGATCTCGATTTTGATATCTTTGCCGCTCTTTAATCCGGAAGCCGGCGGGCATAAAACATAAAAAGGCAGATTGAAATGTCTAGCTAAGACCGCGATTCCATAAGTTCCGATTTTATTGGCGATATCTCCGTTTTGCGCCAAATGATCCGCGCCGACAATAACTTTATTTACCTTACCCAAAGACATAACCGCGGCAACCATATTATCGGTGATTATGGTTACGTCAAATCCGGCTTGTTTTAACTCCCAGGCAGTTAAACGCGAGCCTTGCATATATGGACGGGTTTCAGTCGCGAAAAAACTTATCTTTTTACCCTGCTTTTGACAAATTTCTCCGATTAAAGGCAGGAGACCACTGATATTGCAATGAGTTAATATGCAATCACCGCTTTTAATTAATTTGCTGGCTTCTTCAGCTTGTTTGATCCGGCTGTATTTTAAACCTTCTAAAAATCCCGTAATGCATTTATCTAAAGGAGCGCCGGATTTAGCCCAACCCAAAACCATATCGGTTAAAAACTTAAATGATAAAGTCGGACGGGTAGAGTTGATAGCTTGAGCAACTTTAACCAGGTCTTTCTTTTTCCCTTGCTCGAGTAATTGCAGAAAAATATACATTACCAGAATGACCTGGCCCACAGCCCGGGTTTTCATTTCTTTTATCGCGCGACAGGCCTCCTGGTAGTTCTTTGCCTTTATATAGGTAAGCTTATGCGGCAGGAGAGTTTCATCAAGGATATAAATTATCCCGTTTTTAAACTGGATCGGCCAGAAAAGCGGAGAAAATTTCATTTTCCCTCTAATTTTACCACTGCCTCAAGGGCAATTTTTAAAATATTCGCCTCAGCCATATAATACAATGGATTCATAAAACCCATTTCGCCGGTAATCACATTATCGCTTACGGCCAGGATCGAACCTGCTTTAACGCCATAAGTCTGGGCAATGGTCAAAAGCGTTGAAGAGACCATATCTACGGCTCTTGCCCCCTCTTTACGCTTAGCTTCGACGATTTCTCTGGTTTCGCGTAAAAGCGCATCCGTGCTCCAGGCCTTTCCACGATGGATATTTATACCCATAGCCTTACCCGCCTCATAAAGCGTATCGGCAATTTTTTTATCGGCAACTGTTTTAAAGTCCTTATCCACATAATAAGGCGTAACCCCGTCTCCGCGGATAACTTCATCAACCACGAATAAATCTCCTACTTTTATATTTTCATCCAAAGAACCGGCAGAGCCCGCGCGGATAATATTATCAATTCTGGCATTGCACATTACTTCCGAGGTAATCGAGGTATCCGTAGAAAATCTTCCGCCGTTCATCATGGTAATCTTGATCCCTTGATAAGTCCCGGTGAACATGGAATATTCCATAAAAGTAAAATTCTTGACCGGATTCTCGATTTTCTTCATTAAAACTTCCAGCCTATCCTTGGGGCCCGGAACAATCGCGTATTTGCCCACATCCTGCTGGCGTAATTGAACCATTTGTGTCAGATCTTTTCCCGTCAGATGCACATCTTTTACCATTTGCATGTTAGTCTTCTCCTTTTTATTGCGCGCGGTACATGATTACGTTAGCTTTTTCCAGAGTAATTAAACCTTCCTTAACCATACTATCAAGTTGAGGGATAAACGTGTTGATCTTATCCTCGCTATCGACGATTTCAATGACAATCGGCAAGTCTTCGGATAATCTGAGCAGATTTGCAGTATGCATATGGCTCTTGCATCCAAAACCCATAAATCCTTTTATGGCAGTTGCTCCAGCCATCCCTGTTTTTTTGGCCAGAAGCACGATCTCTTCATAAAGCGGTTTGCCATTCCATTTGTCCGCTTCGCCGATAAAAATTCTTAAGAGCTTACCGTCCGCAGGAATTTTCATTTTATCTCCCGGTTTAAATAATCTCGCCTAATAAAGAACCGACTCTATATAAAATAAAGCCTAAAATTACACTAATCAATATATTACTGAATGCTTTTATTGCCTGCCCATTTCTAACCAGATTATCGGATTCAAATATCAGAGTTGAAAAGGTAGTAAACGCGCCGCAAAAACCGATCATCAATAATATTCTGGCATCCGGCCCAAGCACAAATTTCTTATCCGCTAAAGAAGCCAAGATCCCTAAGATAAAACATCCGGAGGCATTTACGATAAGCGTTCCGTAAGGAAAACTTGTCCCTGCCACCCTATACACAAACCCTGCCAGCAAATAACGGGCAATCGTCCCCGCTGCCCCGCCGATAACCAGATTTAAGAATTTTATCATAATATTGATAAATCTACCACTTTGTTAACTCTAGACCTTACGCGGGTCCTGTCGAGTAAGTTTTAATGAATCTGCCAAGTTTCCCGCTCAATCGATTTTGCCCGCTAACAGAATTAGGAGCGTGCCGCCAAAGGTCTTTCGTATTTTCGGCGGCTGCCGAACTCGCGCCTCGTGCTTTCACTCGGCGCTCTCAGCCTGTCTCTATACTACAAACATCGGACAGCCGTTCCGAGATTGCCAAGCTTTCAGCTTGGCCTCGGAATTCCCGAAAATCCTCAAGCGTGCTTTGGCTAAAATCTCAATTCGCGGATAAACTTGCCAGATTCATTTAAACCATTTAAGAGCTATTTTGCCAAAAGGTGCTGTGAGTCCACATTTGTGGCTGGGTTGGCTTGTTTACACTTATGTCTAGAGTAATGCCGGAGGGGTGACGCGGAAGAGGGGCTTCCCCGTTCCGAGGACAAACCTGACCGCAGGAATGGGGAAACTTCCGCGGCAGGACCCCGAGGCTAAACAAGACAAGCCAGACACAAATTGCTAAAGAGCAAAAAGCTGAGCTAAATTACCGCCTAATATACTATTCTTATCCGCGTCGGATATATTCAATTCTTTGATTGCATTGATGCCTGGAGCGATGTCGCGCTTGGCTGGCCAGTCGCTCCCCCATAAAATATGCTGCGGCCCGAACAACTCTAAGGCTGCCTGAAAATTAGCTTTAGTCGTATCTCCGCTAGTATCCACATAAATATTCTTTAATAATTCTGTAGGCTTAGCTTGCAAATCCTTAACAAAGTTCATCCCTCGCAGCATTTGATAAGTCGCGTCAAATCTATTTGCCAAAAACGGCGTAACTCCGCCAAAATAACCAAAAATAAATTTAGTCTGGTAATCGCGCAGAATATCCGACATCAAAAGCTTGCCAATACACATCGTCGTATCAAACACATACTCAATTACCGGAGTAAGTAGCGGATCCTCTACGCGCTCAGTTCCTATCGGCTTAACAATCTGCGAATGCACAAAGATCGGTAAATTTTTGCTTTGGGCTAACTTATATACATCCATAAATCTAGCATCATCCAAATAAACTCCGCCATAACTAGTTGCTAAAGAAATAGCTTTAAATCCCAATTCTTCTGTAGTCCGCTTTATTTCTTTAAGCATATCCGGCTGGTGGTCTATGGGAAGAATTGCCGCTCCGATAAATCTATCCGGATATTTTTTGATGATTTTAGCGACGTGGTCATTAAATATACGCACGACTTCAGAGATACTCCCCATTTTTAAATGCGCGTCAGAAGTTGGGTATGTTAAAACCGCCTTAGCAATCCCCGCCGCATCCATCATCTTAAGCTGAGCCTCAATATCTCCCCAACCTTTATGATAGAAATGGGCGCTATTGATTATTCCTTCAGGTAACCAGTGACTATGACTGTCTATAATCATAATTTAATGTCAAATCCCAAAGCCAAAAAAATGAATACTCCTCAGGCTAAAGCCCGGGGGTTGCTGAACGATTATTCAAAATGACAAATACCAAAGCTCAAAATTCAAAATAAATTTAAATGACAAATACCCAATGTCAAAACCAAGGTTTTGTCATTGGTAATTTTGATTTTGAATTTATTTTGTGCTTTGAATTTTGTCATTTGTCATTACTTAATGTTCTGTACTTCTCAATATTCGCTCAATCATCTCAACTTCATAGAGAAGCTTTATCTCTTCGAGCCCCTTTTTACCCAGCTCTTTGACAATCGCTTTTTCAATTGCTTCTAATTTCCAGGAAAGGAATAAATAATCCGGCTTTAACTTCTTATTCTCGAACTTTAAGTCAAGGCCATCTGCTTCCTTCTTTTGAATATACGCTTCAAACTGAGCGATCAAAAGTTCAACCGCTTTATCCTTATCCGAAGCTTGCAATTCCTTAAGAATAAAACGGTCGATATCAACCTGGCTGAATTTCCGCTCGACTTTATCAAGCGCCTCTTTGGAAGTCTTATAAAACCAGATGAGGTAACGCTTTTTTAAGTTCTTTAAATCCCGCTTATTCATTATTTCTTGATCAACTCCATTGTATCAAAATAAATCGTGCCCTTTAATGGAGGAAGCGGCTCAAATTGAAATGAACGGATCGGAAAATTAAGCGCCGCGTTATTATCAGCTGTTTGCGGCTGCCAATCGCCCCTTACGGTAAATTGATCAAAATTACAGATGATCTGCTTCCACCCCTTGAAATTATCTTCAACTATAAAACGCCAGATTTCATTTCCACTGTCTTTAAGATCAAAAGCTATTTTACCTTTGGAATCTGAGCCATACATATAAAAAGAAAATGCCTTATAATCCTGCCATTTGATGCTATCCGGATTTACGAGCCAGCCGGTATTATGCGCGTCAAGCCCTTCGCCGCGGGCAACATACATATACCCGCCGGTAACCGCGTCAAAATCAACCTTTAGACCTTGTTTTCCGGTATTTTTAACATCCGCGGCCGCGGTAACTTTTATAATTGAGCCGTTTCCCGCGCCAAAATCAACTGTGCCGTCTGGCCCAGCTGAAACCGCGATCTCAAAATCATCAACCAGCAAATTTCCATCTGCCGTAAAACTAATTCCTGTTATCCCTAATAACAATGCCGCCGCTAAAAATATTTTTTTCACTTAATCCTCCTTGCCTACCATGACAACACCGACGCAATTCCGATCAGCGTCGGGTGCCGTTAAGCTATTTTCCCGGATGCTTCTGTGCAAATGGTATTACCGGAGCTGTCCACGGGGTTTGCTGATTGATTACCGCGATCTCTAGGGGACAAACATTCTGCGGCACAGTCAAAGCAAACCTGACCGCGTCTTCGATTGCCTCAGTGCTCATCAATCTTTTAGTATCAGCGGTAATCTCGCTTAATTTTCCGGTCAGATCCGTGTCCGTAACCCCGGGCAATATCGAAGTAACTTTGATACCGTGGTCGCGCAATTCCCAAAATAACCCTTTAGAGAACGCGCGCAAACCGACTTTTAATGAGCTATAAACGATAAAATTCCTGGGTAGCGGATCGCAAAGAGTAGAGCCGGAAACCATATTGATGATCGCGCCGCTTTTATTTTTGATCATATCGTTGATAACCAAACGGATCAGGCGCACATAACCCAAATAATTTGTATGGGCCAGGCGCTCAAAATCCTCAATCGGCTGATCTTGAAATGGATACTGCGAAGAAACTCCGGCGTTATTGATCAAAATATCGATCTTACCGAATTTCTCCTTGGTTTTATTCACCAAATTCTCGAGGTCCTCTAATTTAGTGACATCGCAAGGAACAGCTAAAACATCTACCTTATATTTTTTGGCGATTTCTTCAGCTGCTTCTTTTAATTGGCCTTCTCCGCGGGCAGCAATAGTTAAATTTACTCCTAAGCTTGCCGCAGTGCAGGCAAGAGCCTTGCCAATCCCTCGGCTTGCTCCGGTTACAATCGCTACCTTACCTTTTAAGTCCTGATTCATTTTCTACCTCCTTAAATAAGCGCCGCCACTGGCGCTTGGCGCTTATTTAACTCCGCGCTATGCGCGGAGCATTGTTTTAAGCTGCTGCTTTTTCAATTACATTCTTAAAAATTAACAGATTGTCTTTGGAATGCTTATTAATGAAGCCCTCGACCTGCTCATCATTGAACTTGGCTTTATCATCCATTTCAAAATGTTGAATCCAGGTTAATTCCACTCCTTCCGGCTTTTGGGTATAGAGCCAGACGATTTTCATATATTTAAACGGAAATTTCGGCTCCTGCCTTTCAGAATAAGTAAAGAATTTGTCTTTATAAAGCAGTCTCCAAGAAATCCAAGACTTATCTTCATCATCAGTCAGGCAAAAAGTAATCTTGTTCTCTTCTTTTTTTGTAATCTCAGCTTTTTTGTATTCGCTGCCAAATAATTCGGTCCAGCGCGGGATATCATTGGAAATATCAAATACTAAATCATATGGCGCCTTGATTATTATCGAATTACAAGTGTGTCCCATTTAATCCTCCTTGCGCAGAAAGCGCACACCGGCCTACCCTTTAAGGCCGGGTGTCATAATATTGCAACTACTCGCGACCAAGCCGCGCCTGTATTTTTAATCTTCACCGGAAAACAAATAACCTTAAACCCAGTTGCCGGAAGCTTCTCTAAATTAGCCAGCCTCTCGATATGGATGAATTCTCTTTTTCTTCCATAAAAATGCGCCGGGTATAAAGCCTTAAGATTTTTACTCTCCAGGAATTCTTTAAGCATAAACCTGTATGGACGGTCAATACCCATTGTATCCACCCCAAAAATCTTGACTCCCTGGTCCAAAAGATAATCTATCGCCGAAGTATCCACTCCCGGATAATCCGAGAAATATTTTGGCGAACCAAAAAACTTATCCGCTCCGGTATGCAAAAAAACAATATCCAGAGGTTTTAATTTATAATTTATTTTTTTAAGCGCTGCTTCGATATCCGCGGAAAGAATTTTTTCATTGGGTTTTTTATGGGTAAGATTGAGCCTTACTCCGTCTTGATAACAATATTCCAGCGGGATCTCTTCGGCTGTTTTAGAGGTGCGGTTTTCGGATTTTGATCCGTAATGGAATGAATAATCCAGGTGGGTGCCGACGTGAACCGGAGAATGCACGACTTCCAGTGATAAAAATTCTTCGTCAGGTAAATCTTCTTTCTTGAGGATGCGTTTTCCCAAAAGGTATTTAACTCTTCCCGCCAGCGTCTTACCCATAATCACGCGGTTAAACTTCTTAATCCCCGCCTTATGAGTTACCCGCTCAATGGCTACCTTGTGCACCTCAAACGCCTTGTCATCTATTGGAAGACTTAAATCAATAATCTTCATGAATAAATAGCTAATGTCAAATGTCAAAATTCAAATGTCAAAGCGCAAATTACAAAACTAAATACCTTGGTTTTTACATTTGAATTTTGACATTTGAATTTTGACATTTGTCATTAAACGCTTATCTTGCTACTTATAATTTTCGCGATATCGTCAATGCTGGAAGACTTGCTAATTTCTTTAGGGCTTAACTTCACTCCAAAAGCCTTTTCCAGAGCAATGACTGACTCAACCATTTCAGTTGAATCCACGCCTATACTCTCTTCCAAAGAAACACCATCCTTTAATTCTTCAGGTTTGACTTTGAGCAAATTAACCAAAACTTCTTTAACTTTCGCTTTCATCTCCATATCCTTCCTTTAGCTTATATCTGAACTTCGCCCTTGGTCGCGGCTGCTTCCCACTTGTTGATGCCATTCATAACATCCTGGAAACAAAGCTTGGCCAGCGGATCAAAATCGCTCTCCATGATCCGGTTGACCCGTCCGGGTTTGGAGAAAAATTCGCGCATACACCATGAACCAAGCCTGCCTAAGTCTTCAGTAGTTAAGTGATCCGTAGGAATTACCGGGTGCAGAAAATCCCAGGTCGAGAAATCCACTTTCTTGGGATCGATCCAGTTTTTCTTTAAGGCAACCTTCCACATCGGCGAATTCGGCGCAGGAGTCACGTAACCAACCCATAAAATATCCGGATCCACCGCGTCGGTAAACTCAAAACGCTGCTTAATTATTTCTTCGGTATCATAATCAAAACCCATCATAATGTCAGCGACAATCGCGATATTCTGTTTGCGCAGGATATCGATTGTCTTTTGGATCTGGTCAATGGTTATACCTTTAGCGATCTTCTTAAGTTCCGACTGGGTAGTTACTTCAATTCCAAAGACTCCCATGAATAGACCTGTTTCTTTCATCAGAGGTAAGATCGATTCGCAATTGATCCAATCAGTAGCCCTGCCCAAAGCAACCCATTTGGTATCAATGTTAGCTTTCTTTTTTAACTCGCAGAATTTCTTGACGCGCGCAGGATCCACGATAAAATTATCATCCTGAATTACTACTACTTTGACTCCGTATTTATCGCGCAGGAGTTTCAATTCTTCAATTACTCTTTCTGGGCTCTTGGCGCGCCATTTTAAGAAATCCGAAGGCGAGCGCGGATCAAACTGATCCCACTCATAACAAAATGTGCAGGCTGAAGGGCAGCCGCGGGAAGTAACCATATCCACAAACGGTTTCCAATAAGTGTGGCCCGAGTACTTATCCATCGGAAACAAATCATAAGCCGGTAAAGGTAATTTATCCAAATCCGTCATCAATGGTTTATGCGGGCCCATGACTATCTTACCATCGATGCGCGAAGTTACTCCGCCAACATCCTTAAGCGGCTTATTCTTATCAATTGCCTCGATTAAATCTCCAAATGACTCCTCTTCTCCCATAACCACGAAATCAACTTCCGGAATTTCTTCTAAAGTCGGAACAGGCATTGCCGAATACCATAATCCGCCGAGAATTATCTTGGTTTTAGGCAGGGCTTTTTTAATTCCAATGGCCGCGTCTTTAAAATGGCGTAAAACTCCGTATCCGCCATAACCATGCAGCTGCTCACCCATTACCACCACATCGGGGTTCTTAAGTTTTACCTGTTCGATAAGCTGATCCATCGGAATCTGCTCAGCTTTACCGTCAATAACCGCCACATCCTTATATCCTTTTTCACGCACATAAGCAGCCCAATGCGCGTATAACTGATTCGGCGAACGGTGAATCCCATGGGTTGCCCAGGCACCGACTTTAGGCATTACAAATAATATCTTCATAACTCCTCCTCTTTTAATGTCAAATGACAAAGCACAAGATCCAAAATAAATTCAAATTCCAAAAATTAAATAACAAAACATTAGTTTTAGTATTTGACATTTGAACTTTAGATTTATTTTGTGCTTTGGATTTTGTCATTTGTCATTAAACTATTTACTTTTCAACCACCAGAACTGAATTGATTCCGCCCCTGCCGCGCGAAATCACCAGGGCTTTATCGATTTTGTATTCCTTGGCTTCTTTTGTAATATAATTAAAACCTTTCATACTTGGTTCGTCTAAATTTAAAGTAACCGGAACCAAACTATGTTCCATCGCTAAGATAGTAGTAATCATATCCACCGCTCCACTTGCCCCCAGTAAATTTCCGAACATAGATTTAGGGCAACTCATTGGAATATCTTTGGTCCTGGCGCCAAAAATGCTTTTAATCGCCTGCAGTTCAGAATCATCCCACAAATTTATAGCCGCGCCATCTAGACTTATATAATCAATTTCATCAATATTGGTTTTAGCATCGGCAAGCGCTAGTTTTATTGCTCTGGCTAATTCTACCCCGTCGCTTGCGCAATTGATCCGGTCAATTCCGTCGCAGCTGGTCGAGTATCCGGAAATATAAGCCAAAGGTTTAACTCCTCTTTTACTTGCCCTCTGCACACTCTCCATAACCACAATCCCCGCGCCTTCACCGATTACAAAGCCATCGCGCTTTTTATCAAATGGCTTGTAAGCTTCTTGAGGCTGGGAATTATTTTTGGATAAAGCTCCGTAAGTATTGCAGCATAAAAGCGCGTAAGGCGACACCGGCGCTTCCATGCCTCCGGCTAAAATCATATTTAATTTATTCTTATTTAAAACCTTGGCTCCGTAACCTAAGGCCATCAAGGAACCGGCTCTATCGGCGACAACTGTTTTGGAAAATCCTTTAATACCATAATAAATAGAAACTTGTCCTTGCGGGGCAGCCGGAAACCACGCTGAAGCCATGTAAGGAGAAACACCTTCCCGGCCTTCGATATATAAATCACGCAATTCTGTTTCAGCGTAAAGCCATCCGCCGATAGCGTTACCTAAAAATATGCCGACTAAATTCGGGTCTTCATTCTTTATATCTATCCCGGCATCCTGCAAAGCAAGCTCAGAAGCAATTAAAGCCATATGCGAGAACGCATCGATCTTTTTCAGCAGGCGCTCGGAGATATTGCTATACTTGTTCAGCTCATCGATTTGCCCGGCTATATGCGACGGATATTTAGAAGCATCAAAACGAGTAATTTCTTTTACAAAAGACCTGCCGGATTTTATATTCGCCCAAAACTGGCGTTTATTTATTCCTGAAGGACTGACAATACCTATGCCAGTAATCGCTATCTTATCCATTATATCTCCTCACAACCAACGAAGAATGAATTCCGGAAAATCCAGAGCTAGTCTTAATAATAGTATTTACTTTTTTGGTGATTGCTTTATTGGGAATATAATTCAAGTCGCACAAGGGATCCTTCTCTTCCTGATTGATAGTCGGAGGAAGGATATTTTTTTCAAAAATCATCGAACAAACAGTCATCTCCACGGCGTTAGAAGCAGCCAGGGGATGGCCGATCATTGACTTAAGCGAACTTATGGGAAGTTTATACGCGTAATCTCCGAAAACCGTTTTGTAAGCATTGGTTTCGAAGATATCATTCATTTTCGTGCTTGATCCGTGGGCGCTGATATAATCTATCTCTTGCGGTTTGATCCCGGCATCTTTTAACGCCAGGGTTATACAATTAGTCATTGCTCCTCCGTCTCCCGGAAGGTCAGTCATATGAAAAGCGTTACAGCTGGTGCCAAAACCCAAAACCTCGCAATAAATATGGGCGTTACGTTTTAAAGCGTGATTCAATTCTTCTAAAATTAAAATCCCGGCGCCTTCACTTAAGACAAATCCATCGCGTTTGTTATCAAACGGCCGTGACGAAGCTTCAGGATCATCATTACGGGCTGATAAAACATTTACCACATCAAAAGCGCCAAAAGTAATCGGCGTGATCGGAGCCTCTGCCGCTCCGCAAATCATAATATCCTGCTCTCCATCCTGGATCGTCTCTAAACCAAACCCTAAAGAATCAGTCCCGGCTGTGCAGCCGGTTGAGAGCGTATTGCATATTCCTTTTAAATGATATTTCGAAGATAATTCAATGGAAGGTGTATTAAACATCGCGGCATCATAAAGGTCAGGACGGACCTTTGACGGATCAATTGCTTTCTTGCCATCGTCAGTTACAAGAGCGAATTCTTCTTCCATATATTTTGTCCCGCAAATGGCATTGGCAAGACAAACTCCGATCCTCTCAGGATTAACTTTCGAAAGATCCAGGGTGCTATCCTTAATCGCCATATTTCCGGCAACCACTCCAAATTGTACGTATCTATCCATACGTACAGCTTCGTCATGAGTAAGCCCGAGCTTAAACGGATCAAAGTCACGGACTTCCGCGGCGATCTTGGTATTAAATACCGAAACATCAAAACCATCTACCCGTTTTATTCCGGAAACGCCGTTGGTCATCGCCTGATAAACTTTATCTTTACCTATGCCATTAGGCGAAATTACGCCAATCCCCGTAATCACTACTCTTCTTTTTTTCATATTTAATCCCTAAGCTAAATATCCAATTTACAAATCCCAATTCACAATTGAAACATTGGATCATTGGGATTTCGTTCGACATTGTGATATTGGTAATCGGCCATTGATTTCTTACTTCTTATTTTCTTCTACTCTGGTAACCTTAAACACAATATTTCCGCCGTCAGGGCAGGTTACGGTATCGATCGAATCCGGATCCTGCATAAAGAAAAACTTTGCCCCGAAATTTAAAGCGAAGAGCGCCGGAAACGCTGTATGAAACGCTGCTCCGCAAAAACCCGGAATACATTTCAATCCTTGAGTCTCCCATTTATCTCCCACTTTATAACCAAAAGTGCATTTCCCTTTGGTTTTGGCTACTTCAATAACCATTTTCTTAGGACTAAATTTATGATTGGGGTCTTTAGGGAAAACTTCCACTTTGCCTTCCTTATCCAGAATCTCGGCTTTAAATTCCAATTTGCCGCCGTCAGGACAAGTTACCAAAAGTGACCGCTGATTATCGCGAAAGCCGAACCTTGCGCCGAAACTCAAAGCATAAATTACCGGAAAGAGCGCATGCGCCAACCCTAAACAAAAATGCTTAGGAGGATGGGTAAAATCTTCCAGAATGATTTCATCTCCAGCTTCATACCCATGGTAACAGTTTCCAAAAACTCCTGTAACTGTAAGCTTTAATTTTGGGAAAGGCGAATTGACTTCGGGCATTTTAATTTAATAATCTTTCTGTAGCGGTTAAAAATTCGGATTTACTAAAAAACCGTTTATTCTTTTCTACTTCATGCACCATTTCAACCAATTTTTTATTTAAACTTGCCTTTAAATTACACTTCCCGGCTAAAGTTACAAATTCTCCGTTAATATAATCGACCTCCGAAAGCCTTCCCCTTTTAATACTCTGTAATATTGAACCGTAGAGCGGGTCGCGGCTCAACTTACTCATGGTTGCCGAGAAAATTTTAGCTGCTTCTTCCGGAGGAAGAGAAATAAGCCGAGTCACATTTTCAATCGGGAATCCCGGCAAAGAAACAAGCTTGAGCCCGGACTTTGAAATTACCTTAAAACCTTCCCTCCAAATCGCAACGCTTACTCTGCTCACCTGGGGGTCTAAGAAAGCTTCCTGCATACTTACGCCTAATATTGCCGCTATACAGTTATTGGCATTGACAAACACCTTGAGATATTTCATCCCCAAAATGTCTTCGCTAACTACCGCCGGAAATGCTTTATCCAAAATCAAGCTTAAAGAAAGCAGGCGCCCATCCATAGACTCAGAGAATAAATTTCCCAACACCCAACTTCCTTCAAAATTATGAACAACCTTGCCTGGTTCCAGGTAAGTAGCGCCGAACATAACAATGCTCGAAAGAATATTATTTTCCGGGACAAACTTGGCTACTATTCTTTCGGCAGCAAGACCGTTTTGCGTCGTCAGAATAATAGTATCTTTGATCAAACTGAAATTATCTTTTAGCGCCGGCTCTATATCTTGCGTTTTTGTAGTTAAGATTAAGAGCTCGGGTTTGGAAACCAGCATATCGTATATACTGATATTAACCTGAAAATCTCCCCGCACACCGCTGATCTTGAGCCCGCTCCCTGAGATAGCCCTAACCGCCTCTTGCCGCCCGACCAAATAAACATCTTCGCCCTGCAATTTCAGATAACCGGCGACTAGATTTCCTATGGCTCCTGCGCCAATAACCGCGATTCTCATATAAGGGGTCTATTTTTGGGGAAACCGTATTTCTTATAATCAAAACCGTTCTGCTCCAGCAGCCTAACCATCATACTATAAAAGGCGGCAGGGACATCCGAGAAAAATGCATTTATCACATCCACTTCTTCAATCTTTACAGCGCCTCTTGCCTGAGCATACCCCTGTGCTCCCTTAGTTACTACCCCCTCGGTAATATGCCGATGGAAAACAGGTATTTTAGCAACCATAACCTTGAACTTTTCCTGCGTAGCCTTATCCCAATCCATAAGAAACACCCTTCTTATATAGTAAAATTTTACTATTTAAACTCACCTATATTTTATAAAATTGCCGCTATGGTGTCAAGTAAAATTACTGTACTGTATTAATTAATTGCGAGATAAACTGGGATTCTGCTTTAAGGAGCCTAAAGTTGTGTTCCAAAATACGGTTTAATGGAACGGTTTTACCTTTAGATGAAGTTTTAACCATATGTTCCAAGCCGTGGGATATCTTATTCAACATATGTAATCTGGCGCGCAAGCGACGGATTGCCACTCCGGGATTCATATAGTGCAGAAAATACAGACTCAAATCCAGGCTAAATTGAGGCCTCTTGAGACTAAGCAGACTTTTATTCAAAAGCTCATTAAAACGAGCCTCTCCCTTGGAAGTTAAAGCATAAACCATCCGCTCAGGCCTTTTCCCGGGTTTAAGTGTCCGTTTAGCAACCAACCCTCTTTTTTCAAGTATGCGTAAAGGATAATATATGGATTTTAATTCTACTCCGGCGAATAAAGAAAGGATTTGTTTTATCTTGGTTTTAATATCGTAGCCGTGCTTGGGGCCTTCTTTAAGTAAGCCCAATAATAATAATTCCTGCTCGATCATGCCACAATGCCTATGTCGCGGAACTTTTTGTACCTTAATTTCAAAAGCTCATCCTTATTGTAAGCTTTTAATTCGTTAAGAGTCTTAATAAGGGCTTCCTTTAATTTTTGGGCTGTCTTTTGCGGATCCCGGTGAGCTCCCCCTAAAGGTTCAGGGATAACTTCGTCAATAATCTTAAGTTCGGTCAAATCATCTCCTGTCAGTTTAAGAACCTCAGCTGCCTGAGGCGCCTTTGAACCGTCTTTCCACAAAATGGCAGCGCAACCTTCGGGGGAAATAACGGAATAATAGGAATTTTCTAATACAAAAATGCGATCAGTCACTCCCACGCCTAAAGCTCCTCCTGACCCGCCCTCCCCTATAACAACTGAAATTATTGGCGTAGCAATAGAAATCATTTCTCTTAAATTAAGCGCGATAGCTTGAGATTGTCCGCGTTCTTCCGCTCCTATTCCCGGATATGCTCCGGGCGTATCAATAAAAACTATTACCGGCAAACCAAATTCTTCGGCTAATTGCATAACCCTAAGCGCCTTGCGATAGCCCTCTGGATGGGCGCAGCCAAAATTACGCTTAAGGTTTTCCTTGGTATCCCGGCCTTTTTGATGGCCGATAATCGCTATTTTCTGTTTATCCAATTTAGCCAACCCGCAAACCATAGCTTTGTCGTCGCTAAAAAGCCTGTCTCCGTGCAACTCGATAAAATCCGACATAATTAGGTTTATATAATCAAGGGTATATGGTCTTTGGGGATGGCGGGCCAGCTGCACTCTTTGCCAAGCGGAAAGATTAGTGTAGGTATCTTTTTTAAGATGTTCGAGTTTATCCTCGAGACGTTTAACCTCGGAAGAAAGGTCTATCTTCTTATCCGAGATAAAATGCCTTAGATCCTGTATCTTTTTCTCTAATTCAGCGATTGGTTTTTCGAAATCTAATCCGGCCATATTAATGAGCGGTTAATCAACTATAACTACTTCTGTTCCAACGGGAACAATTGTATAAAGTTCCTCTACTTCGGGATTAGCCATACGCACGCAACCCTGGGTAACTTGTTTTCCTAAATCCTGGGGTTCAATCGTGCCATGTATCCCGTAAGAAGGTTTATCCAAACCCAACCAGCGCGTGCCCAAAACATTTTCGGGGCTGCCTGCCGGAATGACTGCTCCGGTTTTAAACCAAGTAGGATTCATCAGTTTAGAAGTAATTTTGAAAGTTCCAACAGGGGTGGAATTATTCTTTCCCGTCGATACTATATAAGTCTTGATTATTTCTTCATCGCTTTTTAAAATCAGGATATTCTGCGACTTATCCACCAGAATACTAAAAGGCGCATTCCAAATTTTAATCTTTTTCCCCGGATTAATTATATCGCTGCTCAGGTTATTACTCTTCTTGATCAGATCCGTCGTGGTCTTAAATTCCCGGGCAATTTTATTCAAAGTATCCCCGGATTTTATTTCATAAAGCACGCTTTTGGGAGTCATGACGGGGGAAAATAAAAGTTTTATGTTAACATCATCAATCGTTCTCTGCCAGCTCATGACATCATTTGAATTAGAGAAATCATTGACGAGCTTCTGATAAACGGATCTAGCCCCCAGCAAATCCCCTTTTGCCTGCAGACTTTTTGCTTCATTTAACAAAGATTGCGCTTTCGATGAATCCTTTTGTCCGGCAAGAAAGTTCTTGCCGCTTCTAAAAATAAGGGAAGCGGTTAAAATCAAAAGTAACAATATTACGCCAGATAGTATAAAAATCTTCTTATTCACTGCGCACTTCCTTTCCTATAAATTAATTATGCCTTACTTCAGCATTGCTCATTTTCTAACGGATAGTGATATTAAATTAAATATTCTAATGCGCCAGTACCGCTATGAGAACACCAACCAGAAACCCGCCGATTACCTCCAGCGGCGTATGGCCGATGAGTTCGCGTAAACGTCCGTCGTGGATCTTACCCTTCCAGTAAATATCGTCGGTTATTTTATTTAAAATGCGCGCCTGTCTTCCGGTTGCCCGGCGCACGCCTTGGGCATCGAACATAACTACAATCGCAAATGACGCAGCTAAAGCAAAATAAGCGCTGTCAAAACCATAATCTAAACCTAACGCGGTAGCTAAGCATGCTGCGCCGGCTACGTGGCTCGAAGGCATACCTCCGGTGCCAACAAATAGGCGGAAGTCAAACTTCCTCTTCTGCACAACGCCGATAAAAACTTTTAAAGTCTGGGCAATTAACCATGCCGAGAGAGTAGTAAGAAAAATCTTATTCCGGGATAATTGAGCTAGAATCTCTATCATTATTTTCGGTTTAAATATGAAATGTCGTGCATTAAACTTACCCGCCTCTCCTTCTGCCTTTTCTGGCTTGCTTAAAACTGCGAAAGAAAGGAAAAATATCCTGAATCAGGCGCTTGTGCGGAGAAAACAAGGATGGTAACATTCCCGCCTGGTTATATCGCAATATTATATAATCAGCACCTCAAATTGCAAGCCTTTTCTCGACTTCTCCCGATTTCGGGTGAAAAATGAAGTTAAAAATAGGTGTTTTTTAGTTAGATTTCAGCTATCATCACGTCTATTATATTAGAAGGAGGAAAAACATGTTAGCCAGGGCATTAAGTTTCGGGATACACGGTATAGAAGCCTACCCCGTAGAAATTGAGGTAGATATTTGCCGGGGTCTACCTGCAATAAACGTAGTAGGATTACCGGATTCCGCGGTTAAAGAAAGCAGGGAAAGGGTAAAAAGCGCGATTAAAAATTCCGGCTTTAGCTGGCCATCTGAAAGGATTACCATAAGCCTGGGGCCATCCGGGATCAGAAAAGAAGGAGCTTATTTTGATCTGGGGATTGCTTTAAGCATACTGGCGGCAACACAACAGATAAACAGCTCAAGACTATCTAATTATTTTGTTTTAGGAGAACTATCCTTGGACGGATCGCTTCGGCCGCTGCGAGGAATACTTCCAATAGCTATAGCGGCAGCAAAATCTCCCTGCAATAAGCTAATTATCCCGGCCCAAAATGCCAAAGAAGCCGCGATTGTATCTGGAGCATCCACATTCGCGCTTAAAACCTTACGGGAAAGTGTAGAATTTTTAAATAATCCAGACGGCTTTAGGCCTTTGGAACCTGAATTGTTGAATTTATCTCAAAAAGGCTTTTATAGCGTAGACTTCTCGGATGTTAAAGGCCAATTTATGGCAAAGAGAGCCATAGAAATAGCCATAGCCGGAGGCCACAACATTCTGATGATTGGTCCACCCGGAAGCGGTAAAACCATGCTCGCAAAAAGAATTCCCACAATTATGCCGGACATGACTCCCGAAGAAGCGCTAGAAGTAAGTAAAATTCATTCGGTTGCCGGTTATCTGGTGAATAAAGACGGGGTCATAACTACCCGCCCATTTCGCTCCCTTCACCATACCATCTCCAACGCAGCTCTTGTAGGCGGCGGCTCCATACCCATACCGGGAGAAATAAGCCTGGCGCATGAAGGCGTGCTTTTTCTGGATGAACTTCCGGAATTTAGACGCGATTGCCTCGAAGCCTTGCGGCAACCGCTAGAAGATCGTTCAATTCGCATATCGCGGGTATTCAAATCTTTGGTATTTCCTGCCTCTTTTGTTTTGGTCGCCGCGATGAACCCCTGTAAATGCGGCAATTATCACAACAATAAAACTTCCTGCCGCTGTTCAACAGCACAGATCCATGCCTATCGCTCTAAAATATCCGGCCCATTATTGGATAGGATAGATATTCATATAGAAATTCCGGCGACAAAATATCAGGAGTTAAGCGGAAATCTGCCTGCGGAAAGTTCCGCGCAAATCAAGGAGAGGGTAAATAAAACCCGCGCAATCCAAATTGAAAGATTTAGAAATGAGGGCATCCTATGCAATGCTCAAATGAGTTGCAAACAGGTAAGAAAATTTTGTATATTAGGCAAGGAGGAAAACGAATTGTTAAAAATGGCGATGTCTGAACTAAACTTTAGTGCCCGGGCCTATGATAAAATATTGAAAATATCAAGAACCATTAGCGATCTCGCCGGATCAGAACAGATAAAAACAGACCATCTTGCAGAAACAATCCAATATCGATCTTTAGATAGAGATTTTTTCGCTTAGAACAAACGTTTATTTAATCCAAGGGGGATTGCTCCGGTCTCAATAAACATTTCTCTCAATAACATCAATAAGCTGCTCTAATTCCACCGGCTTGGCTATAAAGGGATGCCCGCCAATAATGCCGCTGTTTGCTTCTACCTCCTCCTTCTTAGCCACCGCAGTTAAAAACACTATGGGTATATCTTTGGTATCTTCATCACACTTCAACTGAAACGCTACCTCGCTACCGTCCATATCCGGCATTGAGATATCTAACAAGATTAAATGCGGCTTGAATTCTTTTGTGGCAGAAAAACCGAGCAATCCGCTATTCTCCACCCTAATTTCATATTTTCCGGTTTTCTCGAGATTCCATTTTATCAATTTTGTAAAATTTTCTTCGTCATCAATAACCAATATTCTTTTCCTGTCCATTTTTGGTTTATCTCCTTCTATAATCCTTAAGGAAAAAATTAATATATTTTATAAGAACCATTTTTGCTAGCGATAATCTTGCCTATCCGCTGCATCACTCGGCTATTTTTAAGATAACTGTCACTTTAGCCCCCTGGCCGAATCTGCTTTCTGCATATATAATCCCTCTGTGCATATGGATTATGTTCTTGGTTACGGACAGTCCTAAACCTACGCCACCGGTTGAACCTTTTGTGGTAAAAAATGGTTCGAATACTTTTTTCAGATTTTCTTCAGGAATGCCAACGCCAGTATCTTCGATTTCAACTACTACAACCTTCTCTCCAATCATAAAATAACCTTCTTCTCTTCTGCTTGTCCCGTTTTCTATCCCCTCTAACTTTTTACCATAACTACGGATCGTAATATTGCCGCCTTCAGGCATGGCTTGAATCGCATTCAAAAATATATTAACGAACACTTGTTCTAATTTGTTTCTATCGGCCAGCACCTTGGGCACGTCTTTTTTGATTTCCGGTATGATATCAATATTCTTTGATTCAAACTTGATTTTTACCAAACTTAAAGAACTTTCTAGAATAGAATTTATATCTTCCGGCCTCAGATCCAGATTCGTAAATCTGGAGAAATCTAAAAGGGTATTTATAATCTTATCTGCCCTTTTTACACTGTCTTTAAGCATGGTTAAGGTTTCAGAAATATCTCCTTCTTTAACCGGTATTTTGTTTTCCAGGTAGTTAACTCCTTGCAATATTATTCCCAGAGGGTTTCTTACTTCATGCGCTACCCCGCTAGCCAGTTGGCCTATTGTATTCAATTTTTCCGCTTGGATGACCTGATTCTGCATCTCTTTTAACCTGGTATACGCCTTTTTAAGCTCATCTTCCGCCTTTTTGCGCTCGGTAATATCTTGTAATGTCTCGATAGCAGCTATTAACTTTCCTTCGGTGTCATATATAGGTGCAGCATCAAATACTATATACCTGTCTCTACCACCTAATTTAGGATACCAGTCTTCTGCGTGCAAACCGTTGGGTATAAGCGTAGAACCCTGATAGACTTTATAAAACTTATCCAAATCAACAAAGCTATTATCAATAACTATATCGGCAACGCAAGGACGCTGGTAGCTATAAAAAGCTTTCCAGTGATCGCTGGTGCCCAGCAAATCTTTCGCTTTCGTGCCGGTAAGCTCTTCACAGGCCACATTCCAATAAAGAACTTTGTGTTGAGAATTAATGACAAAGGTGGCAACCGCGGAATTCTGAATTATAGACTCTATAATCTTATCCTTTTTCCCTAAATCTTCATCTTTCTTAATTTGTTTGTTAAAATCCGGGGTTTCCATCTTCGGGTTTATAGGAATTGCGCCAACACCAATATTATCTACAACATTATCGCGCCTTTCGGCTAATCCCTTTAATTGTTGCTCTACTTTTTCGCGCTCTTCGATAAGTTCCTGTATTAGATTTACGCTACAGCCGCCTAACACCTCAACACCCGCGGGCTTGCTCAGCATAAGCTCTTCCTCAATCTGAGCTTTTCCCGTAGAATTGAATATACAACTAAGCCCCGCCCTATTCATAAACTCCCTATAATCAACCGCTGTCGGGATATTTAAGGCTTTGGCTAGTTTAATTCCGGGGGCATCTTGATTGAAATCAACCACGCCTATAATAGTTATTTTTTCGATTTTGGAAAATAACTCTACAAGCGCTCTTCCGCATTTTCCCGCCCCAATTATGAGTATTTTAGCTTTTTCTGCCATTTTTTATCTCTTGGAAAATCCCGAGGCGGCTGTTTCACTAATATATGCCTACCTCATATTCGGCGAAAACTAGACGACGAAACCAAAGTTTAAATCCACGAGGGCCAGGCAAAACTTTGAAGGAACTTTTAGTTGCAATGGAAGGATGGTAAAAAATTCTCGGCTGATAAGAAAATTGAAATTACAGTTATACAGAGAGGTTCCGGATATTTTAGGCTCAGGTATCGCTATCGGCATAATCTCTATTCCTTTAATACAAAACTTCAAAAGCGCATATAAATATTTTTTAGTGGATATGCCAGAATTAATCTTTATTAAACTCTGTATTTTTCAAATATGCGCTTATTCAAACAATACGCTTGTGTTTATACACCAAATCCGCGGGAAAATCAAGTATTTTGGCGGCAGGAAAAGTTATATCACAAACTGACCCAACAAAATCAATCTTTCAGCGCGAATAAAATAAATCCTTTATTTTCATACAAGAAATCGATTCTTTTTAAATCGGGCGAACGATAAAATAATTTATATATTAAGGGCACGTCCTTATCGTTAGCGCCCTTGCCCATGGTAAAACCGCGGCCTGAATATTGTGAATATGCAAATGCGTAATCCAACCTTTTGGCAACCAAGATATGAGTTACACCATACTCCTTACAAAACAACCGTAGCGCCTGTTCATCATAAGAGTTGAAAACCTTGGCCACCCTTATAATTCTTTTGATTATCTCCGGGCTCTCCAAGAGGCCGTCGGTTATTGTCGGACGATTACAATACGTCTGAATGGAATAACCCTGCCCCCAATCGCAAAGTATCACGGCGTTTTTCGAGGTCAACCTATTCACCGCCGAGATAACTTGCTTTAATTCGGCATCCATACCGGCATATTTAAATCTCGTACTGGCCAATCTCCAGGCATCACACCCTGTTTTAACAAAAATTATGACCAAAAGACCCAATAAAATCTTCTTCATTATTCCCCTGTAATTATGAAAAACAAAAAACAGACTTTCTCCCAAAGACAAAGCGATCAAGGGCCCCAAGATTATCTTGAATCTCGAAAAAAGCAGGGTGAGCACGAGGAAAAGGATTATGAAAAACTGCAAAATAAATTTTTGCGGATTAAACTTCTGTTTTCTAAAGCAGGCGTATAAGTAAAAAATAGCGAATACTCCTGAAAAAGACAGAAACTTAGTCCCCAATAGTCCTAAGATACTAACTCCTGACAATTCGTTTACGTAATAAATAACTTTGGAGAATTGACTAAAATTATACGGAGGATACAGGCGTTGTATGAAAACCTCAAAAAAAGTCCGGAGATACGGCAATCCGGAATATCTCGGGATTTGAGCCAAGCCCAATGCGAAAAATAACAGCAGAACGCATACCCCGGAAATAATAATTTTTATCCATTCATTTCCGAGCAAATTTCGGCGTTTCAGACAAAGATAAGCGATACTGATAAGATAGGCAATTAAGAATAAAACATACAGCCTCCAAACCCAAGAAGCTAACATCAGCCAAAAAAGGGACGTCCCAAAATAACAAGTAAACCGCAGCTTACCGTTATTCTCTCTAAAGGCCATGATAAAAAATAGCAAACTCATAAAAAGTAACGGCGCAGCCAGCACTTCATATCTATACATATAACAGAACGTCCTATGCAGATAAGCGGGGATAATCGCGGATAAAAACGCACAAAGGAAGGCTATTATTTTTTCATTTCTATAGATCTCTAACGATAAGAAATAAACAGGGACGCAAATCAAGGAACTAAAAAAAGCGGCAAAAATCAGCAAAGATTCATTAAGCGGGATTTGCCTAAAGATATTTAAAAACCTGTGAAAAACTGCTCCTGCATGGTAAAGCCCGATGGGAAGAAAATTTCTTATGTTTTTGCCTTCAGGATAAATACTCAAGCGATCAATTATAGGTACGGACCCCTTTTGAATAACCGATGCGGTCATGCGATAATTGAAGGCGCTGTCAGAAACAAACTCAAGAACGCACCCTTTAGAAGGTGTCATCCTTAACAAAAAAGATGCTGATAAAATAAAACTAAACAGCAAAGCGCTTTTACTAATAATCAAGATTTTCCGCATTTATATTCCCTTAGAATACATTTCAATCTGCTTTATCACTTTATGCATATATAATATAACACAAGAGAATAGTTACAACTATCTTATTTTCAGATAGTTCCAAGCATAGACTTTGCTCATTATAACTATTGCCCGAACCTCGCGATTATCACTCAAGAGAAATTCTAGGCGTTTAAAAACTTATAAACTAACTAAGGAGATTTTGCTGGGGGTCGTAAGCAAATGAACTGCTTGCGGACGATGAAAATAACTTACTTTTAATACTGCTGCAGGACAAAATTCTTCCATTCGGCTTCAAAATCCTGGAAGTTAATAAAATTGAATGACTTTAACAGGGCTTTTTTCCAATCTGTTCCATCGCGAAGCATCCGGCTAAAACGAAGAAAATCTTCCTTTCCTTTCTCGCGAAGAAGAAAAACAATCACCGACGCGGCTTCTGAATAAAAAACTCCGGGCTCCATGTTGTCATCCGGTTTAACAACTCCGGAGAGCGCATTAAGCTCAACATATTTGTTTTGTTTGATTAGCTCCTTGGCTTTTTGTAAACGTAAATTAAGATTGCTTTGTTCCTGAGAGCTGGCGACCCCTTCATCGATCCAAAGAGGGAGTTGAATATTCTTACCTATGAATTCACGAAAGATTATGTGCGTCATTTCATGAGGAAGTATGGAATCAAAAAATCCGCTTTGCCCCACATATGTTTTAATTACCCGGCTGTTTACGGAAACCACCGCTCCTGCCCAAGAAGAATTCTGGGTCTCTCTCTGGAACTCACCAGCATCCCTGTAAAGATAAATCTTGGCGCGATTATCCCAACTCCAGAAATCAAATCTGCGGTAACCAAGATCATCAACTATACTGTTATAATAAAATTCGGCCTTGCTAATCAAGTCATCGACTAGCGCCGGCTGAACGCCCTGATGATAAATAATGAAATGTTGGGATTTATTGGTCTGCCAGGAAGACTTTGTTATGTCAGCCTGGGAGATGACAGGGAAAAAACCAAAAATGAAAATAACAAGTGGAAAAATGCTGTTTATAAAAGTAACGGGCTTTCTCTGATTTTCTGTCTGGGGTTCTCCCGATATAGCCATCCTTATGGAATAATCCTATGGAGTAAGAACTTCAATGATAACACTGCTTTCGCCGGTTAGGCCTTTTTCATCTTTTACCGTAAGTTTTGCGGTATATTGGCGGGGCTTTCCGTAAGTCGTGCTCCAATAGCTATTGGCGGGAGTCTTCTTAGTAGAGGTATCTCCGTCGCCAAAATCCCAAATATAAGAAACTATCCTGCCGTTGGGAGAATGGGATTTTGAACCATTGAATTGAACAAATAAAGGAGAATACCCCTTAGACGGCTTGGCAATAATTACCGCTACGGGAGACTTAGACGGCCTCTCTTTTTCAATTGCCTGTTCCGGTTTGGATATTCTCTCTATAGGCTTTTGCACACTGGCTTCAGGAACCGCTTGTGGCGCAGGAACAGCGGTAACTTTTTCAGGATCTGCTACTTCCTGACTTTCCAGTTTTGGTTTCTCAACCGAAACCTCTTCCTTAACCGGTTCTTTAACCTCAGGAGGTGGCTCGACTTTTTTCTTTACTTCGGGGGCTGGCTCGAGTTTCTGCCCTGTTGAAACAGCAGGCTGTTCTTTTCCTAAATCTTCCTGGATATAACCACTTAACTGTTCTTTTAAAGCCTTTGTGCGTGCCTTTTCAATCTTATATTCAACATCTTCTTTTTTATCTACATAGTCCTTGTATTTCGGATCATGATTATACTTATAGTCATTTATCGCGATGGAAGGCAGCCAAAATATGCCGAGGACAGCTCTAGCGATAAAAACCGGTGGATCAACAAAATTTTGTTTAAACCGGTTTTCGATATAGCCCATTTTCTTATAGTATTTTTCGACTTCCACTCTCCGTCTTTTAAAGCGCTCCCAGGCAAGTTTCTCATCAGGCACAGAATTATTCTTTCCAATGGTATACTCCGGAATTACCCTGTCATATCTGGTAACTACAAAACCATTGCTATAGGGTGTTTCGCCTTTTTTTATGCTATAAGTGGAACAACCGGAAAGAAATAGAATGGCTAAAGGTATGAAAAATAAGGTTTTCTTCATTTTAATTAGGAAGTAGGGGGCGCAAAACTTAAAATCACAATTAAAAGTCAAATTTTCTACTTCTAACTTGTGTTTTTGCTTTTTTTACTTTTGTTTTCTTGCTTTACATTATTTGTTTAATTGATTTAAGATATGATACTACTTTGGAGAAAGCATGTCAATTAACATTATAATCGGGAATAAATCGTCCTCAGCACCAAAGGTATTGGTTTAATTGGAGGATTCTTAATTCTCAGGCCCGACCTATAGGTCAAATCAGCCATTTGTCTTGACCAGAGGGCCTCGGCTTCAAGCACTATTTCTTCGCCATTATCGGGAATCTTGAGGCATAGAATTATAGGCGTATTCAAAGGTAATTTCTCGGAGCTGATTACACCAAGCCCCTGAGAACTTATATCGTGGGTATACTTTGAGTCAAAACATTCTACGTCTAATTTGGTATATTTTATTGGGATGGTAATAAGAAAACGGACTGACTTTCGTTTGTCTTGAAGATAGTTTTCCGACATCGAATCGCCCCCTCCTCCCCAGCCACCCCAAACATAATCATCTTTCTAATACGCATAACTAGTATGCCTAGGTTTAGAACCGGTTTCAAGACTATATTTGATTTTTTAGAAAGCGCTTTCTTCAGGATTTTCTTCGGGCAAATTCGCCGATTATCGGCAGTTCAAAATATTCCCCTCGATAGGCTTTAATCATGAGGATAATCCAAAGAACTATTTCTATTATACCCACCAATGTCATGATTATAAATCCTACTAACGGCAGGAATCTTGCCACAACGCCTACCATAAACAAAAACCCGAAGGCTATGGTCGACTGCGCGGCATGAAACCGCACGAATTTATTTTCTTTTTCCAAAGCATAGAAAATAAGGCCGGTAATAAAACCGAAAAGGTAGCTTAAGACAGCGGCTATGTTCGCTTCCATCCCGAGGCTGGATTTTCCCTGGCTTATATGTCTCATACCCCCTCCCTTACTTATTAAGATTTAATCAACGCCAACGCTTCTGAGCGGGTTTTCTCGCTTTCTTTGAATATCCCGCGCACGGCCGAAGTGACTGTTAATGTCCCGGGTTTTTTCACCCCCCGCATGGACATACAAAGATGCTCTGCTTCAAGAACCACCATTACCCCCAAAGGTTTCAATTTAGACATGATAATATCGGCAATCTGCGTAGTCAAGCGTTCCTGCACCTGCGGCCGACGCGCTAAGATATCAACCACCCGGGCGAGCTTGCTTAATCCCGTAACTCTTCCGTTTCTGGGTATATATGCTATACTGGCCTTGCCGATAAAAGGCAAAAGATGGTGTTCGCATACCGAATACAAGGGAATCCCCTTGAGCAAAATAATTTCATGATGTTTCTGATCGAGAATAACTTCCAGTTCTTCTTCGGGATCAAGCTTGATTCCGGCAAAGATTTCTTCATACATCTCGGCCACACGTTTAGGAGTTTCTAAAAGATCCTTCTTCTTCGGGTCTTCCCCAATTGCTTCCAATATGTCGCGTATTGCCTTTTCAATCTTTTTCTTATCCATAGTTCTCCTTATTTGCCTATGCAAAACTCTGAAAATATTTTATCCAACAGATCTTCAGAAAATCTCTTGCCCAATATTTCATCTAAAACCTCTACCCCTTCCTTAAGCCCCTGAGCGATGAATTCGGCAGATAAGTTATTATCTAACGAACTTTGCGCCTGTGCAATAGCAATCTTTGCTTTTTGCAGCTCCCGGATATATCTTAAATTTGCCACCAGCAACGATTCTGGAGTAGCGATATTGCCACCGTATATCAAATCTGCGATTACATTCTCCAATAGGTCTATATTCTTTATTTTTTTCGCCGATATGCCGATTATATTTTTGAAAAGCTTCGCCAATTTATCCCGCTCGATTTTTTGTTTAAGATCGATTTTGTTGACCAAAACAATCGCCTTCTTTTTCTTCAACTTGGAGATTAAAAACAAATCTTCCTTGGCTAACCGCTTGTTCCCGTCAAATATGATCAAAACTAAATCCGCCGCAGCAATATGTTCCTGAGAACGTTTTACCGCTTCCTTCTCCACCAAATCCCGCGGTTCCAAAATGCCGGCTGTATCGACGATCCTGACGGGAATACCCTTAATATCAATTATCTCTTCTATCGCATCACGGGTGGTTCCGGCAATAGGAGTTACGATGGAACGCTCTTCCTGGAGCAAAGCGTTTAAAAGCGATGATTTGCCAACATTAGGTTTACCACAAATCACTACATGAATTCCTTCACGCAATATCCTGGCTAATTTTGAACCTTCGATCAACTTAGCCAAGCCTTTGTCTATTTCTTCTATCTTCTTAGAAATCGATTTTAGGCCAGAAATAGAAATTTCTTCTTCCGGAAAATCGATACTAGCTTCCAGTTCCGCAAGAACACTCAGCAAAGACTGCCGGTGTTTATTTATTTGACTGGATAATCCGCCTTTTAACTGTTCGATCCCCATTTTTAGAGCTGAATCTGTTTTGGCGCGAATTATATCCAAAACTGCTTCAGCCTGGGTCAAATCAATCCTGCCGTTTAAAAAGGCGCGTTTGGTAAATTCTCCCGGCTCAGCCGGGCGAGCGCCCTGATCTAAAACCAGATTAAGCGTATCCCGTAAAGCGACGATCCCGCCATGACAGTTGATCTCAACGACATCCTCTCTGGTGTAAGATTTCGGAGCGCGCATAACAGTCAGAATAACCTCATCAATAACTTTACCATCTTTAACAATAGTTCCGTAATGCATAGTGTAGGTTTTAAAATCCGAGGGTTTTCTCCCTGCCGCGGAAACAAATATCTTATCGCAGATGTTTAACGCTTTTTCCCCGCTTAAACGCACTATTCCTATCCCGCCTTCGCCTATAGGAGTTGAAATAGCCGCGATTGTATCGCTAAGATTATGATTTATCATTTCTAAACTCGCCCACTACGAATAATGAACCGGTGATCAAAATTAAATCTTCTTTCCGGGAAATCTTTAAAGCCAATTTTTTAGCTTCTCTTACGCTTTCGGTAACATAAGTTTCTTTACCCTTAAAATAATTTTTAAGAACAGGCGCATCAGCTGCGCGCGGAGTACGGGCTTGAGTCAAGATAACCGCATCTGCCAAAGCATAAAGTTGCTTGGCTATGCCTTGCATATCCTTATCACTGGATATACCTAGCACAAGAATAAGGCGCTGATAACGGAATCTATTCCTGACTGCCTGGCTTAAAACTCCGGCAGAGGCGGAATTTTGCGCGCCATCGAGGATAATAAACGGCCTTTTGCCCGCAATCTCACATCTGCCAGGCCAAAGAGTATTATAAAGCCCGCCCCTTATAGAATCAATACTGACCTTAACTCCGGATGAACGCAAGGATTCAATTGCCCCCAAAGACACAGCGGCATTCATTATTTGATGCGCGCCAATTAACTTTATTTTCAGATTCTTATATTCCCTGCAGGGAGTAATAACTTTAAAATTATTTTCAGTGCCAGCATATTTTATATTTCTTCCCACGACCAGTAATTTCGCTTTTTCTTTTTTACACTTACTTCTAATAACAGTCAGTGCTTCTTGCGTTTGTGGGGCACTGATTACCGTTGATTTTTGACTTTTGACTTTTCCTGTCTGCCGGACAGGCGGGGATTTTTGACTTTTTATAATTCCGGCTTTTTCCGACGCTATTTTAGTTAAAGTATACCCCAGCTTATCCATATGTTCATAACTTATGGGGGTTATTATGCTGGCCAACGGATTAACTGCATTCGTAGCATCCAGCCTTCCCCCTAATCCGGTTTCCAGAACAGCAAAATCAACGTGTTCTTCTTTAAAATAAACCAGGGCGATTATGGTGCAGATTTCGAAATATGTAAGCGGACCGTATTTTGAAACCCGATTATACTTTTCGATTGTAGGCCTTAACCTGAAAACTAATTCCGCGAATTTACGCCTAGGGATCATCCCGGAAAAATCTTCTTTTTCTGCGGAACCAGGCGCAAGAATTCTAATCCGCTCTCTAAAATCTACTAAGTGCGGAGAAGTATAAAGCCCTACCCGGTAACCCGCTTCTCTTAATATATAGGCAATAAACGCTGAGGTTGAACCCTTACCCTTGGTTCCGGCTATATGGATGGATTTTAAGAAGCTTTCCGGATTATGGATTGTATCCAGAAAAAACTGGACGCGTTTTAAACTCAGCGCTTTTTTATAGGGATATTTGGAAAGCTTTTCATAATTAATGCGGGATTCCAGATACTGAAGTGCTTTAAGGTAAGACATTTCATCAGTGCCTAAAGTGGCGGATGCCCGTAGTAACCATGGCAATCTTATATTTATTGCAAGCCTGGATAATTTCTCCGTCGGCAATCGAACCTCCGGGTTGGATTATCGCCCGGGCCCCTGCCTTATGCGCCCAGAGGATGGCATCGGGCTTAGGGAAGAAGGCATCCGAAGCCAAGCAAGAATTTACACTTAATTTATTACTTTTTTTCTGAGCAATCATTACAGAATCTACCCGCGACATTTGGCCTGCGCCAATACCAACTGTCCGGGTTCCTTTAACCAAAACAATGGCATTCGACTTTACATGTTTAGCTACTTTCCAGCCAAAAATCAGGCTTTCCATCTCCTGTTTAGTCGGCTTTCTTTTAGTAACCACTTTAAGATTATTCAAATCCAACGTGGCTAAATTCTTATCCTGCAGCAATAATCCGCCGCTAACCCGCTTAAAATCCGGTTCATTTATCGGTTCCAGCCCGCAAAATTCCAAAATACGCAAATTCTTTTTCTCTTTGAATAAGGCTAAAGCCTTTTCTTCAAAACCCGGAGCAATAATGCATTCCAGGAATCCGCTCTTGGCGACAGCTAGCGCGGTCTTTAAATCCATTTTCCGGTTTAAGGCGACTATTCCGCCAAAGGCTGAAAGCTTATCGCATTTCCAGGCGGATAAAAAAGCTTTTTCCAGAATCCTGTCCTCAGCCACACCGCAAGGATTGTTATGTTTAACAATTACCGCTGCCGCCCCGAGAAATTCCCGGACTAATTCAAAAGCAGAATTTAAATCCAGAATATTGTTAAATGAAAGTTCTTTTCCTTGCAATTGCTTAAGATTAATAATTCCGCTGGTCTTCCCCTTTTCTCTATAAAAGGCTGCTTTTTGATGCGGGTTCTCCCCATAACGCAATTCCTGGATTTTCTCAAAAGATAAATTAAGCGTATCGGGAAACCCCGTAACCGCCTGATGAACTCCATTATTCCATTTGTTCAAGTATTCAAATATCGCTGCGTCGTATTTAGAGGTCCGGTTAAACACCTCAATACCTAAATCCCGCATCAAACTCTCCGACAAAGCGCCTTTATTCTTCTTTAATTCTTCAACGACTTGCGGATAACGCTCAGGATTACAGATAACCGCGACTGAGCGGTGATTTTTAGCGGCAGAGCGTAACATCGACGGCCCGCCGATATCGATATTTTCAATAACCTCTTCAATGGAAACCTCGGGTGAAAGTATTGTCTTTTCGAAAGGATAAAGATTTACCACTACCATATCTATTAAGCCAATGCCGTGATTTTCCAGCGTTTTCATATGCTCTTGGTTGTTTCTTAAAGCAAGGAGCCCGGCGTGAATCTTAGGATGCAAGGTCTTGACGCGGCCGTCGAGCATTTCCGGAAAACCGGTGTATTCCGAAACTTCCACCGCCGGAATATTATTTTCACGCAAGAGTTTTGCCGTGCCCCCGGTAGAAACAATTTCCACTCCGAATTTATTCAGTTCGCGAGCCAAATCCAGTATCCCTGTCTTATCCGATACGCTGATTAACGCCCGCCTAATCTTAACCATAACAACCTCTTTCTATTTATTAAACCTAAAATTGGCTAAATCACAATCCTGCATTATATATTCTTTTGACTCCAGACGCATTTTGCCGGCTTGTTTGGCTCTATTTTCTCCGCCGCACTCCATAAAATCCTTAAAAGCAATGATTTCAGCCCGAATAAACCCCTGTTGTATATCCGAGTGTATAGCCCCCGAGGCCTCCCAGGCGTTTGCGCCGTTTCGAATGAGCCAGGCCCGGGTATCTTTTTCACCGGTAGTAAAAAAACTGATATATCCGCCTTCCTTTAATACTCTAAGCAAAAGGGCATTTTTATCTTCCAGGTCTTTGGCCTCGGCAACAATCACCGGTTTCGCGGTAAGCAAACCGTATTTGATCAATTCTTTTTTTTCAGTTTCCGCAAGCCCCGCGTTAAATATAAACTGCTCTTTTTCTAAAGCCGCTTTTAGTTTATTGAATAAAGCTTTTTCCGCTTCTTCCGTCGAACGCGTAAGCCGAGTTTCCACAAATTCCAGATCCTTAAGGATAAGGTCGCTCGCTGAATCTTTAACGACTAAAATTGCATCTGCGTCAATTGCCGCTGCTTCTTCCACAACTTCAGCCTGGACATAGGTCTTCTTTTTAGCTTTGGTTATACTATCCACTTCGTCCAAACGAGAATCTTTAACATTATGCTTACCGGGATTTAACTCCGGTAAACCGATTACGCTTATCTTCATAAATTTTACTGTTCTTCCTGTTTTTTTGAGGCTTGATATTGAGTAATAATCGAGCCAGCGATTTTATGCGGTACTTCTTCGTAGTGCGAAAATCGCATGGTGTAGGTCCCGCGGCCTCCGGTTATTGAACGCAGGTCATTGGCGTATTTAAACATCTCCGCCAGCGGCGCCTGAACCTTAATAATCTGCTGTTTACCTTTAATTTCCATCCCCATAACTCTGCCGCGCCTGGAATTAATATCTCCGGAAATAATCCCCAGGCAATCTTCCGGGATATTTATCTCCACATCCATTATCGGCTCCAACAATACCGGACCGGCATCCATTACTGCCTTACGTAAAGCCATGGCTCCAGCAATTTGAAAAGCCATATCCGACGAGTCGACTTCATGATAAGAGCCGTCAACCAGAGTTACCCGGATATCTTCAATCGGATGTCCGGCAACCGCTCCTTCCAAGGCTGCTTGCCGTACGCCTTTTTCGACGGAAGGAATGAAGTTACGCGGAATTGCACCTCCGAATATCTTATCCACGAACTCAAAACCTTTTCCTCTTCCCAGGGGTTCAACCTCAATCCAACAATCGCCGTATTGGCCGCGGCCGCCGGACTGGCGCTTAAATTTTCCCTGAACTTTTATACTCTTCGTAATCGTTTCTTTATAGGAAACTTTCGGGGTCCCTAAATCGACAACGACATTAAATCTTTTTTTCATCCGGGCAACCATTACTGACAAATGCAAATCGCCCATCCCCGAAATAATCAATTCTTTGGTTTGCGGATCATGCCTTACTCCAAAGGTATGATCCTCGGCCGCCAGCTTATGCAAAGCATCGGATATTTTTTCCTCATCCTCGCGGCTCTTAGGCTTAACCGAAGCGGAAATTGCCGCTTCCGGAAAAACTAGCGGTTCGAATAAAAATTGCTCTTTGTCTCTTGAGAGCGAATCCCCTACACCCGTATCTTTCAATTTGGCGATAGCTACAATATCGCCGCTGATTGCAGCTTCAATTTGACGCTGCTCTTTGCCCTGTAAAATATAAATCGGACCGATTCTTTCCTTTGATTTCCGGCTTACGTTATAAAACCCGGTATCGCTTAAAAGCTTTCCCGAGAAAACCCGTAGCAAAGTAAGCTGGCCCACAAAAGGATCCGAGATGTTTTTAAAAACAAGCGCGGAAAACGGAGCATCCTCTTTTAAAACCACCTCTTTGGCTTCTTCGGGTTTTAAAGGATTAAACGCTTTAACCGGATTTCTCTCCAAAGGACCAGGCAGATACTGCAGAATATCATCCAGTAAATCTTTAATTCCTTTATCAGTAAGCGCTGAACCTGCCAAGACCGGAAAAATTTTGCGCTTATTTACGGCCTGAGCTAAGCCATTCTTAATCTCTTCCTGTGATAGACGCAAGGTCGCCAGATATTTTTCCAGCAAACTGTCATCGCTTTCGGCAATCGCTTCCACCAAAAGAGAATCTTCCAAAGACTGAATTATAACGCAGTTTTTGGAGAGGCTGGATTTTAAATCCGCTAAAATTTTATTAACATCCGCCCCTTCTTTATCCACCTTGTTGATAAAAATCATACAAGGGATATTGGCCTCTTCGCACATTTCCCAGCCACGCTGCGTACCTGCCTGCACACCGTTTGCGCTATCCACCACGATGACCGCGCTATCTACAGCCCGGATTCCACAAATAACCTCTCCGGAAAAATCCGCGTATCCAGGGGTATCCACTATCTGCAAACGCGCGCCCTGATAATCACAAAAGAGCAAACTTAAATTTATGGAATGTTTTTTCTCGATTTCATCAAAGCTATAATCGCTAGTAGTCGAACCATCTTCGATTTTTCCTTTGCGGGTAGTAGCTTTGGAGAAATAAAGTATACTTTCGGCGAGGCTGGTTTTGCCTGATTGGGCATGACCTAAAAGAATAAAATTGCGTTTATTCTTAACGTCCATTTCCCGTGTTTACCCTATCTGCACTAATCCCATGTACACCTACGAGGCGTATATGAGTTAATTGAAGAATTATTCTAGGTAGGTGTAAATCTTACCCTTATAATTACGCAGGACGTATTTTCCTTTAGCCTGTGAAAGAATATAATTCGGCCCCACGGGAATTTTTCCGCCTCCGCCAGGACCATCAATAACATAGGTAGGGACAGCGTATCCGGAAGTATGTCCGCGCAACTTCTCCATGATATTTATCCCGGTAGCTACGGGAGTCCGGAAATGCTGCGTGCCGCGCACCGGATCGCACTGATAAATATAATACGGCCTTACCCTTATCTGCAACAATTCATGAACCAGCTTTTTCATTATGAAGGGCCGATCATTAACACCCTTAAGCAAGACCGTTTGACTCCCTAAGGGAACGCCTGCCTCCGAAAGCATATCGCAGGCAATCTTGCAGCGTTTGGTAATCTCCTTGGGGTGATTAAAATGTATACTCATCCAGATCGGCGAATATTTTTTAAGCATATTCACCAGGTTTTCCGTAATGCGCTGAGGAAGAGTCACCGGGATACGCGTGCCGATCCTTAAAAATTCCACGTGCGATATAGAACGAATCTTTTGCAGCAGCTTTTCCAATTCTTCGTCTTCCAGAATTAACGGGTCGCCTCCGGATATCAGCACATCCCTTATTTTACGGTTGGCTTTTATGTATTCGATAGCTGCATCAAACCTATCCGCAGAATTTGCATCTTTGACCTCATGATCGCCAACCAGACGCCGGCGCGTGCAATGCCGGCAATACATAGCGCAATGGTCAGTCGCCAATAGTAGAACCCTATCTGGATAGCGGTGCACCAAATGCGGAGCCGGAGAATCTCTGTCTTCGGCGCAAGGATCAGTCATTTCATGCGGAGTAACCATGGATTCCTGGATTACCGGAACAGATTGACGCCTGATCGGACAATTGGCGTCTTCCTGATCAAGAAGAGAACCCCAATAAGGAGTTATAGCCATGGATAAACGGCCCCTAGCCTTATCAATCCCCTTTTCCTCGTCGGGAGTCAAACTGATTATCTGCGCCAGAACATCTTTGGTGCAAATCCTGTTCTTTATCTGCCAATGCCAATCTTCCCAGTCCAAAGGGTTAATGTCCTTATAAATACCTATCTGCTGGTAGTCCCGGGGCTTTCTGCTTGTGCGTACAACATTAGCGTTTTCCTGCTGCAATTTTTGATTTTCAATTGCCTGAACGCTGCTCAATTTAAGCCTTTCCTTTCAGAGGCGCTTAGAATTATTGCCTCAATAAGATCTTCGTATTTCATTCCCGCGGCATACGCCATAATTGGAAAATTTGATTCCTTAGGATCTAAACCCGGGAGAGGATTAATCTCCAGAACATAAGGCACATTGAATTTGTCCAAACGTATATCGGTACGTGAAATATCCAGGCAGCCGACTGCGCGATGCGTCCTGAGTGCGACATCCTTAACCGCTTTTTCAGTCTCCGAATCCAGGCGCGCCGGGCAGTGAAAAGTCGGCACTAACCCCAACTCTTTATTTCCCTGGTATTCCTTCATCTTCCAGGAATAAAAATATTCTCCGCTATTCTTACAGTCGGAGAAATCAATTTCTAAGATCGGCAGGACGCGGGTCTTGCCGTTTTCCAAAATCCCTACGGTAAGCTCTTTGCCTTCGATGAATTCTTCCACCAGGGCTTCCTGTTTATATACGCTAAGAATATCTTTAACCCGCTTGAATAAATCCTCCGTGTTATTAACCACATTGAGCTTGCTAATCCCTTTAGCCGAACCTTCGCAATTTGGCTTTACGATCAAAGGAAATCTTAAATCCGGGTTCAATTCTTCCGTTCCTTTAATAAAAACCTGGAAATTCGGAGTCGGGATATTTTCGGCTTTTAAAATCTTCTTGGTAAGGGCCTTATTCAAAGCTAAGGCTAAGGAGAATGTATCTGAACCTGTGTAAGGAATTTTTAGGTAATCTAATATCGCCGGAACTTCCGACTCGCGAAACTTACCTGACTTGCCTTCGGCAATATTAAAAACCATATCTACCGAATTTTTCCTAAAATAAGAGAATAACTTGGGATATTCTACGTCGATTGCCTCGACATTATGACCTTTTCTGCGGATAGCCCCGGTGATGGCGTTAATGGTTTCTTCGGAGTCACACTCCGAAAAATAATCCGCGGGTTTTGTCGTATCCTTCTTTTTTAAATTATACGTTAGGGCAATCTTCATTTAGTCGAGATTATGCCTTTTAATTGCGCTATTTAAGATTTTGCCAATCATCTGCTCATAAGTAATACCTGTGTTTTTGGCTAAAAGCATAAATACGTCTTCGGTAGACAGGGAAGGCAAAGGGTTTATCTCTAAGACATAGGGCTTGCCTTCATTGTCAACCCGAAAATCAACCCGTCCGAAATCACGGCAATCTACCGCTTTATAAGTCCTTAAGGCCAGATCATCGATCTTCTTCTTTAATTCTTGAGGGATTTTTGCCGGACAAATATATTCCAATCTATCGGAAGTAATACGGGCAAAGGTGTAAAACCTGTCGTTTAATTTTAGTTTTCCGTCGATTTTAATTTGAACGATTGGCTGAACTTCCGCAGGATCGTTTCCTACAAGAGCCACAGTAAATTCCTGACCGGATATAAACTCTTCAACCAGCACTGGTTGTTTATAAGCATTAACAATATATCCAACCTGCTTAAGCAAGTCATCTCTATTTTCAACCCGGGAACTTTCGCTTAAACCTTTGGAAGAACCCTCAAAGCGCGGCTTTACGATTAAAGGAAACTTGTAATGATTGGTATTTGCTAATTCTTCCACTGAGCTTGTTTCAATAAATTTTGGAGTGGGTATTTTCTCAGCGATAAAAATCTTTTTGGCCATAACCTTATCCAAAGTAAGCCCAAGAGTAAGAGCGTCTGAGCCAACAAAAGGAATTCCGGCCATCTCAAGTAATATGGGTACTTGGGATTCACGGTTTCTCCCGGTTAATCCTTCGGAGATATTAAAAACAATGTCCACCCTTAAAGAAGATAATTTTTCGAGAAGATTCCCGGCGTTACCTATCCTCTCTACTTTAAAACCGTTTGCTTCAATTGCGCAAGCAATAATATCAATAGTCGATGGATGATCGAATTCAGCGTTAGCATCAAGAGGATCGCCTTCTTTAAATTGATAATCTGTCTTTAAATCGTAGGTTAACCCGACCGTTCTCATTGTTTTAGAAATCCTTTTTTAGTCCCCGCCAGCTTGATTTTGTGACGAGATTTCTTTTACTACAAAAAAAGGCTCTTCATCCTGCCAAAAGAGCCCTTTTCGTTACGCCTATTTTTTCAATTTAAGTTTAATGCCTCCTGAAAAATTACGCTAAGTATTGTGTCTATAGTGATTTTTTATCACAATCCGCTGTGATTGTCAAGAAAATTCAACGAACAAATTCTACCTTACCCCAAGTAATTAAATTATTTTTTAAAATAATAACTACTCCTAGGACACCTTTGATGGAACGGGCAAAATTAAGCGCCCGCTGCAAGTCTTCTTTGGAATTAATACGATTGGCTGTAGCTGTAGCTACACTGTCCGCGAGACTAACGCTCTTTGAAATAATCACTACGCTATCCGCGCAGCCAAAACTTAAAGAATGCCCCAGCGTCCCTGAAGAAGTGCAAATTCCTAACGGCGTATCTTTGGGTTTTATCTCCAACTGCAATTTATTCCACATTTTCGAGCGGCCCACATATACCCCGACTTTACGCACTTTACGGGATTTTAAAAAAATGTCTCCGCCATTTTCAACAATCACTTCCTTGTAACCGGCCTTGAGCAAATCCTTACCTAAAACTCCGGCTATTGCTCCGGCAACTGTACTCATCGGTCCGGTATTCGCCCTCTTGGATTGCTCTGCCATATCCTTTACAATAAGAGCGGCGCCAAGTTCAACTGGAATCGGTTTTAAAGCAGTGAGGAAACGATGATCCTTATTTATATAGTTCTCTATTTCCCAACGATAATTGCGGATCTTTTCTTCAACGAATCTCGGGTCTACTGGTTTATTGGTAAAAATCTGCAGATCGGTTTCTTTTGCGACTATGCGCAAGGGATAAAGGTCTTTAGCCCTAGCCCAATCACGGTAAAAACGCTTCATATATCTTGATGATTTCATTTAACATATCCTCGGTAATGGATCAGAAGTTAACATATCCAAAATACGCTCGGTATTAAAAGCGGTGCGCAACACAACCCTGCCTCGCGGCGTCTTTTTAACTGTCCCGATAATTTTAGCGTTACGACCTAAGGGATTTTTTCTAAGAACAGCCACGATTCTTTGCGCTTCTTTAGGTTCTACGACCAACAAAGCCTTTCCTTCATTAGCGACATAAAGAGGATCTATGCCCAATAATTCCGAAGCCGCCCTTACCTTCGGAGATATCGGAATGTCTTTCTCCTCGAGAATAATTCCTAACCCGGAGCCTTCGGAGATTTCATTTAAAGTTGTCGCTATCCCTCCTCGCGTCGGGTCGCGCATAAATTTTATTGCCTTGGTGATCCTTAAGAGCGGGATAATCAATCCGTTGAGGCTTGCGCAATCGCTTTTAATATTAAAGTTTAAGCCCAATTCTTTTCTTTTAGCAAGAATACTCAAACCGTGTTCGGCGATATTTCCGGTAATGATAATTTTATCGCCGGGCGAGATACCCTTCAAGGACAACCTTCTCGAAGAAATTAACCTACCTAGGCCTGAAGTGTTAATAAATAATTTATCGGCGGCCAGTCTTTCTACGACTTTTGTATCTCCGGTAACAATCTGCACCCTTGAGTTTTTAGCCTGAATGGCTACCGAACAAATTATCCTCTCAAGAATTTTCTGCTCTAACCCCTCCTCTACAATCAAGGCCAAAGAAAGATACTCCGGAACAGCTCCTAGCATGACCAGATCATTAACTGTGCCGGATACCGAAAGCTTGCCAATGTCTCCTCCGGGGAAAAATAAGGGGCTCACCACAAAAGAATCCGTAGTAAAAGCGACTTGTTCTTTGTAATTTATGACCGCGCTATCAGCCAATTCCCCTAGAATTGGATTCTTTAATTTTTCAAGCAGCACTTGCTTAATGAAATTATGGGTGAGCCTTCCGCCGCTGCCATGCCCCAATAATATTCTAGTTGTTTTTTTCACCGGTCTTCTTGAATAGATCCAAAAATCTGTCTTCGTATTCTTTATAAACATTCCACTTATCGAGTTCGACTTTAAGTTCACGGGCCTTTGATACATCGGTTTTAGCCTGGGAAAAAAACTGCTCAATCCTTTCTTTGACTGAAACGGGAAGCTTGGTAAGCTGGTTCAGAGTCTTTTTTATTTTTTCTATATCTTCCTCTCCGATTGGCCCGTTAGCTGCCGACCCAAGCTTCAAGTAATCCAAAAGTTTATTGATTTCGTCTTCCATGGCCTGTGCCTGTATAAATAAACCGGATAAATCAACCTGAATTCCGGTAATCGCAAACAAAGCCTCTAAAACAGCTCTGGAGGCTTTTGGGTTTTCGATCTGAATGGTATAAAGCGGGATTTCTCCCAAAAGACAGAACCCATCGATACCTTCTCTTTTAGCTATACCCAGAAAAAGTCCGTTCATTCCGCTAATCAAACCTTCTCTCAAGCTTTTAAAGTTGAATTTCTTTAGGGTATTGCTTAAATCTTGCGAGGTAGCGGCAAACCACAACCTGGGATCTTGGGTATGATCGATTCCCTGCGGCATAGAGGCAAAGCTAACTACCTTATCAACCTTAAAACTCTTAGCTACCTGAATAATAATCTTGGAGTATCCTTCGGCCCTGGCTAAATCCGGCTGGGCATTACTCAAAAATATTATAAGATCGTTTTTCCCTTTTCTATTCTTCCAGAAGTAAAATTTACTCTCTGGTAAATCTGATGCACTTAACAAGCCATCCTTAACCATGCTTCCGGCCAGATAAAAGAAGTCTTCCGCATTCAACGAAGCAAATTCTTCGGCATTCAACTTTTCAACCAGATAGGTGGCGGCCCTAAAAGCAACTTCCCCCATTCCCGGCCAAGCAACGATCAAATAGGGCTTCTTTAGGCGAGGCCGTTTTATAATTTTAATTCCTTCCATAAGTTTTACTCTCCTTGTTAAACATTCCCTTTTGGATTAAATCCCAAGTTACAATGACAAATGAAGCTCCAAATCTCAAATTCCAATTTTGGAAATTGAATAATTGAGATTTTATTCGGATTTGGGGTTTGGTTATTGGTCATTTTTAAATTAGAATTTATAATTTGCTAAAAACCTATCCAACACTTTGGCTCCTTTATAAAGATTATCGATTTTTACGTATTCATCCGAAATATGTGCGCATCCGAAGCAGCCAAATCCCGAGGCAATAGCCGGAATATTCTTATGCTGAAAAAAAGTAATTACTGTTGCGCCCTCTGAGCCTGTAAGATGCGGCCTAACTCCGAAGTCGCGCATCGCTTCTTTAAGAACACTAACCAAAGGATGTCTTTCCGAAATCGAATAAGTCTGCTGAATGCTGGACTCTTCTATTTTATATTTCTTGGCGCGCTTATGGAGAATCTTTTTAAGTACGTCCAATATCTCTTCTGGCTTAGTCCCGGGCAAAAATCTAAAATCTAACTCAAACTCACACCTATCCGCAACAATATTAACCTTATCTCCGCCGTGGATCGTGCCCACGTTAAGGGTAGGAGCCTTAAGGTATTTATTCTTAGAATAATGAAATTTATGGTTCTTTATATCCTTGATTACATCCAGGGCTATATCAATTGCATTGACCCCCAGATAAGGATAAGCCCCGTGCGCGCGCTTGCCTTCTATCCTTATCTTAAGATGCATCAAACCTTTTTGCGCCACAATAATCTCAAAGTCATCCGCATCTAAAACCAGGGCTGCATCCGGTTTTAATATCTTTTTATCCAGAAGGGGAATCAAACCTAGGCCTGAACCGCATTCTTCATCCGCAGTAGCCGCCAGGACCAAATTATAATCTAAACATTTCTTATCTTCCACCAGGCTGTTGATCGCTTCCAGGGCAACTGCCAAATTCGCTTTGCAATCGGTTGCGCCTAAACCATAAATCCTGTTTCCGGCTATTTTTGCCGCAAAAGGGTTAAACCGCCAATTTTCCCCGGCGCAAACTGTATCCAGATGCGGAGTTATAAGCAACTGACGCCTGTTTCCCGGCCTCTCCAAATACGCCAGCACATTTGAGCGATTTCTTTTAAATTCATAAATCTTTGCTCTTAAGCCTAATCCCTTAAGATACCCCTGCACGAAATTAGCCAAGACCGATTCATCACCGGGAGGATTTTCGGAATTTATCTGGATAAGCTTACGGGTAAGCTTGATAAGACGAACTTTATTAACCATTTTAATTATACCGAATATTATAGCAAGATTTCAGCAAAAATCTAGGGGGCAAACAGCACATTTAGGATGCGACTTACTGCAATAAGTTTTTGCCACCGCCACTATAAGCGCATGATATTCGTTGAATAATTTGACGTCTACAGTCAAATTGTCCATAAATAACCTCTGCGCCTCATCATACTCCGCATCTTCTTTTAACAACTTATGCCTCGAGAACACCCTTTTGGTATAGCTGTCGATAACAAAAATTGGCTTGTTGAACGCATAGAGCAAAATCGAATCCGCTGTCTCGGGGCCTACGCCTTTTACTGAAAGCAGCTCCCTGCGTAAATCGGTCAAGCCTCTTGCGGATATTTTTCTCGCATTTGCCCCGTAATTATTTATATAAAACCTGAGCAACTCCTTGAGACGCTGGGTTTTTATATTATAGTAACCTGCCGGGCGGATAAGCCGGGCGATTTTGCTATTCGCCGCGTTATAAAGCCTCTGCGGATCTAGCAATTTATATTTTTTTAAATTCTCTATGGCTTTCTCTACATTAGACCAATTGGTATTCTGAGTAAGAACCGCTCCCACCATTATTTCAAAAATAGAATCAGCCGGCCACCAATGTTGCGCTCCGAAACAAGAATAAAGCTTATGGTAAATCGAATTTAGCTTCCTTTTCATCTTCTGGATAGATTCGTCCACTCAAGCTCTACGGACAAAACCCGGCTTTTAATCTTTGAATTCCAAGGGATTGTAATTATAATAAGCAAAGATTGTATAGGTAGTCCCGGATACTGACCCGGTATCTTTGCCTTTTGGCGTAAACCAACCATGCCCCGTATCTACAAAATCTTGGCTGGCGTAAGGCAGACAGTTTGCCCCCTGGCCCGAAGCAGATGGACTGGAAATAATCATATTGCTTAAAGAAAGAAGATATTCATCCGCTTTCAACCGATAACTGTTTTCCTTGCCGGGAATATTTTTCTTAAGATAATAATCCGCCATAATCTTAAAAGAAATGACCATCTGGGCAGTCCACTCCGAAGAAACTACTCCTCCGCGGGAAACATGTCTTTCGGGAGCAAAATCAAAACCTTTGATTTTAACCTTATCTCCTTCCGGTTTTGTATAAAAAACGTTTACGCTGCAGGTCTTCTCCGCGAAATCCATAATTCTATCTGGATCCATCCCTAAACTTTCCAATTTATCCGGGCCGATGGCGGCAATTGACCAAGCGTAAGTATCGGTGGCAATAGTAGAATCTCCTTTGCCGCGCTTAATAGGAATATCTGTCTTATTATAGGTATTCTTAACCAGCCAATCCAATACCTTATCTCTGGCCTCCAAATATTTCTGTTTACTCGTAAGTACGTATAACATATTGAAGAATGCGTATGCGTCAAGATTATGCTCTGTGGCATACCACGTCACGCTGGGCCCTCCGCGCAATCCTCCTTCGGCATCTTGTTTTTGTAAATCAATTATACCATCGGCAATACTCTCGGCCATACTAAGATATTTTTTATCATTGGTCTTATAAGTATATTGAACTGCCGCAATCCCCAGCCAAATATTCGGCCCGCAATGGACTATAACTTCGGAGGGCAAACCGTCGTTAGCATAATAGGCGTTTAAGAATAAGCCGTCCTTCTTTTCAGCCCGGTTATTGAAAAAATCCAGCATTTTTCTTGCGCGTTCAAAATCTTTAAAATTAGTAAAAGCTTGTATAACCAAGGACTGGTCATAAGTAAAAGCCCATCCGCTTATATCGTTGTCCCCCTCGAAGCTCACCACCAGGCCGGTGCGGGGATTTTGATGCACCTTAATCCATTGATACATCGCATCAAAATTTGCCTTCTCTATAACCGCCTTCTTCTCTTCTATTCGGGCCGCCTCCTTAACGATAACGCTCTCTTTGATTCGAGTAGCAGCCAACTTACCCCTAAGCTCCTCTTTTTCCATTGTTAACTGTTTAATAAGATTGCTTAGGTCATCTATTTTTCTCCCGGACTGCTCCGTGAGCTCGGACAATTCGGTTTGCGTCTTACTTTTCAGCTTTAGCCTTTCGTAATCTGCTGCTTTTATACGCGATTCTAGCGCCTGGATATTTGATTCCAAAAGCGCTTTTTCCTTGTTTACATCGCTTATTTTCTGCCGGACGGCTTGGGATTCCTGAATTACCGCGGTCAAAGCCTTAACTAAGGCCCTGTTATTCTTTTTAAGCTCCATGTTTATAAGGCCGTTTAATGCTAAAAGCGCCCCCAAAAGAATGATGGCCCCTAAAACCGCCGGAACGAATAACTTCTTCCCCCGAGCATAAATCATTAACCTACTATTGGCGGCAGAATTTATTTTTTCATAAGAAAGCCCGATGTAACATTTGTTGACGGCACCTGCCTTCTCTCTCGTCCAAACCGGAACAGCTAAAACATCTACCGGCTTTCTTAAGAATGGTATATCTATGGCCAAGGAGAGTTTTACCTTATGCTCTTTGATTAATTGCAGAAGGCCCGGTTCGAAGTTGTTTACGCATAAACATATCCCGCCTTTGCTTAAATCGCTGGTAAACCCCTGTAACCAGTCGGATAAGTTAATTTTGCCGTCGACGCTTACAAGGCGGAATTGCACGGGAAAAACCGTGTCTAAACGCACGTATTGCCGTTTCTCTTTTCCTAAATACTCATTTTTTCTCATATTCGCCATCTACCTTTTCTAAAATTATCCTTTGCTTGAGTTCTCTCGCTATTTTCTCTAAAAAAACTTTGAAAGATGGATATTCGTTCTGTGAAATTATCCTTTTCTTGGTTTCGGTTTGCTGCCGGGAGAAAACCTTGTTATCTTTATAGCCATATTCTACTTCAACCCTTAACCATGGACTATCCTCGTTTAGATTCTCCGGCATATTCTTAATGATAAAACCGCCGGGAAGATTTATCTCGAAGAATTCTTCCTTAGTATCCAAGAGGGCAAGGTCAATCGGATATTTCCGCTTAAGCTTGGAAACTAAAGATGTGTTAACCGAGGCCAATTGCGGCAAAATCCTCAAGGCTCCCGAAACAATGAAAAACTCATTCCCGGAAAAACTGTACGACAACACAACCGGCTTATTTAAATCGCTTAAATTATCAATTTTATATTTATCCACTTTAGCCCCGATTGAAACTTCCTGTGCCGCATTATTTAAAACATCCTGGATGAGCTCAGGCTGAGTATAGAGGAGCCAGTAACGCTGAATTTGATCATACAAACCGCGGGTAAGATTCTTTTTATCGGCGGTTACCCCTTCGTTTTCGTTCACTGTTATGCTTAGATCCTGACGGGCTAAGTTATGCTCCGGAGGGAATAACGGTGTATCCAATATTTTGTATCCGTCCGGGCTAAATACCAAAACCTTGCGTAACTGATCTTGCTGAGGCAGGTCTGCGAAGGAACAGGTTTGAGCGGTAGGATCAAGAAATATAGTCTTCCCATTTATTTCCAAAGCCACTATACAATGATTAAACAATGTTGCCGGCAGGTCGGGATTAAGATCAATGGACTTATCAGTGCTGATAAGCACCGGATAAGCGTCAAGGCCAGCTTCTTTAAACATGGTAACTAAAAGTATTGCCTGATCCTTGCAATCGCCGTATTTATTCTTAAATATTTCGCTTGCCGAATGCGGCTCATAACCGGCCTGCCCGTATTCTACCGCGACATAACGAATGTTTTGAGCGCAAAAATTATAAATTGAACGCGCCTTTTCTCCGTCAGAATGCTTTTTTCTGATTAACGCCTTCACCTTTTGCTTAATGGCTGGATCTGCCTGGATTTTGTTTTTAGCTAAATTCCACCACCAATCGTAGACCTCATCCCAACTCTGGAAAGTAGATAATAAAATCATGGGATTGATTTCGACATCGGGCGGCATATTGGGCTCCGGGATTATCTGCGGGATATCTTTGAATTTCCAGCGATAAATCAGGCTATCCCCCCGTTCTTCAACAAAAGGAATAAGAACCGCTTTGAAATCATTATACTCCTCGTTGATGACCTTAATTTTAAGTTTTTTCTCTTTTGGTAGAATAAACGAAAAATCCGCCGAAATAATCGGCTCTTCAGACTGCAGGGGATAATTTAAAACAAAGTCTTTCTTGTTGATAAGCTCGCTGCGCTTTATTTTAAGTTTATACTCTAGACAAGAACCTATAGCTACTTCGGGAAATGAAATTATAAAGACCCGATTGTTGCTATAAAGCGGGAAGTTCAGATATTTCGATACGTCGCGGATGTGGCGAGATCCCACATTAACCAGCTTGCCGTCAGGTTTAATGGTGCGCGCGTACTCCAACTCCACTTTTTCAAATGTGGAATCATACTCTATTTGGGCTTCCGCAAGATTTTCCTTTCCTCGTTCATTAAGAATCTTAATCAAATAATGAAGGCGCGATACCCCGGTGTTATCTTTGGTCACCTCTATTTCTTCGTCGGCCCAGAGAATAAGCGCGGCTGCCTGAGGATAGCTATTTTGCTGTGGAGAACAAACTATAATCCTGCTTATTTCCGGGTCTAGGTCCCGAATATGCGCTGAACTAATATTTCTTTCGATTGCCTCAATCCGGGCCTTTGCTTTAGCCTGGAATTCTCCGTCATTAATTCCTTTATAAATATTTAAGGCCTGATCAAATAAATTCAGCTTTTCGCAAGTCAACCCGTAATAATATCCGTACTCCCCATCGGTTGATTTCCCGCGGTTAAACATCTCCAGAGCGCTTGTGTAATCTCCTAGGCGGTAATATGCTATACCAATAAATTTTCCGGCTGCGGGAAGGGCTGATTTTTGAAACGCCCTCACGGCATTCTCAAAATCTCCGTGCCCGTAGTAGAGTTTGCCCAATTCAAAATACGGCTTATCCGTATTCTTATCGGCGAAGATTGACCTTTCATACTCTTTAATGGCCTTACTGTAGTAATCCTCGGATAACTTGGCATAGTCTTGCGGCTTCGATTCAATCTTTTGCGCACAGCCAATCAGCAAAGGCAAAAACAAGAGAGAAAAACCTAAAGCTACAGCCCAAAACTTGAATTTTTCATTTTTCCTCTGTAGTCTTGACTTTTCCTGCCTGCCGGGCAGGCAGGGACTTTTGACTTTTAACTTTCTAACGATACCTATAATATGCATTACACGTTCCTTCGCTGGAAACCATACATGGGCCAATAGGATTATCCGGATTGCACGCTCTTACAAATAAAGGACAATCTTCCGGAGAAATAACACCTTTTAGAATATCAGCGCATCTGCAGCTACTTGTTATTTTTTCCTTGATTTTCTTGTCGCTAATAGAAAAAACGCGTTTTGCGTCAAAAACAGAAAATTCTCTTTTTAATTCTAGACCGCTATCCGGTATAAAACCAAGGCCGCGCCATTCAGAATCTCTTATTCCAAACACACGGTTAGTGACTCTTTTTGCCCGGGTATTCCCGGTTTTAGTAACTATGCGCGTATATTGATTAGCCACATATGGCTTATTTAGGATAATTTGCTCTAGAATTCTACATATTCCTTCCAAAATATCCACTGGCTCAAAACCAGCGATACAACAGGCTTTTCCATATTTCTTCGGGATAAATTCATAATCTTGCGTTCCGATAACTGCCGAAACATGACCCGGGCATAAAAATGCGTCGATTTTGAGCCTCTTATCGGATAACAAATACCGCATAGCCGGCGGGATTAGTCTAAGCGACGAGAGAAAGAAAATATTCTTTAGTTTCTCTTTTTTTGCGGATAAAATTGTTAGGGCGATGGTGGGTGCGGTGGTCTCGAAACCAACCGCCAAAAACACTATTTTCTTGTGGGGATTCTTTTTGGCTATAAACAATGTGTCCAAAGGAGAATAGACTATACGGACATTTCCAAACTCGGTTTTTTCTTCTTCCAGCGAAGAATTGGTTCCGGGCATGCGCAACATATCGCCAAAGGTAGCGATAATTACATCCTTATCTTTGGCCAATTCAATAGCGGAATCAATATACTTTTGCGGGCTTACACACACCGGACAACCGGGTCCGGAAATTAACCTGACATTTTTAGGCAAAAGCTCTCTTAACCCAAAACGGTAAAAATTCTGTGTATGGGTTCCGCAAACCTCCATAATATCAATTTTATCCCCGGGGTTGATGCTGGATATTCTTGCGGCGATTTTTTCGACTAACTTAGGATTTCGGAATTCATCAACGTATCTCATTGGCAATCTTTAAAGTTTCCCTAGCCCTTTCCGGATTAACCTTTTGGATAGCAAAACCGGCGTGCACCAGCACATAATCACCCACTTTTAAACCGGGTAACATCTGAATGCTGGCATTGCGTAAAAGCCTTCCGGATTCCACCTCGGCAAAATCTCCGTTAATCTTCCTGATCTTCATAGGTATACCCAAGCACATGGCTTAACTCCTTAAACCTGCTATAATTGCCTCCCCCAAAGAAACACACGAATCATTGCAGGATAATTTTTGATGCGTAAAAACTTCAAAACCTTCTTCATTTAATAAATCCGAACTAAAATTCAGTAAAAGCCTGTTTTGAAAAACTCCTCCGGATAAAACTACTTTCTTGGTTTTATTTCTTCTTCTTAGAACTAAACAGGTTTGCGCGATCATGCTGGCTACACTACGATGGAAATTCAGGGCAACATCTTTACGCAAGATTCCTGATTTTAAATCCTTAGGGATCTGCTTAAATATTCCGGACGGATCAATAATATAGTTATCTTTGTATTTTTTCAGGTTAAATCTATAACCTGAGCTTAGAAGTTTGCCTTTTTCAGCGAGCTTTTCTAAGGCAATTGGCAACTCTGCCTCGAAACTCGCCTTTTTCTTATTTAAAATAAGGCTGGCAACTGCGTCGAATAACCTGCCCATACTACTAGCTAGGGGGGAATTGATTCCGGCTTGATATATTTTTCTTAAGGCCTGACTCTTATTAAAATCAAACCAGGCAGCTAATACTCTCCAGGGTTCTAAAACCGCTCTCTCTCCGCCAACAAGCGGGATCTCTTTTAAGTGCGCCTGCCTAACAAATGTTTTATAGTTACAGACTAAAAATTCTGCGCCCCAAATGTTATTGTCAGATCCTAAGCCTGTGCCGTCAAAAGCAACGCCGATTACTTTTTGATCTTTCAACCCATTCTCTGCCATGCAAGCGGCAATATGCGCATGGTGATGCTGAATTAATACAGGCTTGTAGCTACCGTAGAGAGAAAGAGCAAATTTGGTTGACTGATATTCAGGATGTAAATCACAGGTTATAATCTTAGGATGCTTCTTAAGAAAGCATTTTGCGTCTTTTTCAAAAGCTAACAAATCTTTAGGAGAACTTAGCTCCGCATGCACTGGGCTGACATACGCATTGCTGCCTTTGGCAAAACAAATTGTATTTTTGGTTTGCGGGCCCAAGGCCAAAACTGTTTTTTTTAATTTAACGGGTAATTTGATCTTTACTGTTTTCATACACCAGCTCAATATGCAGTATATTATCAACCCGAAATGACCGCTCTTGCCGTTTTAAACAACAATATCCAACCAGATAATTACGGCCATTCTCCTGCTTAATTTCTTTCGGCACAACCTCGCGCTCAGTAACCTGAGCGCTGGAAGCAGAAATATATTCGATTTTTACTTGGACCTTTAAATTCAACGCCTCCTGGATCTGAGCAATCTTTTGGTTATTGATAGTCTCTAGCAGAACCGGATCAATGCTAAATAAACCGACAAATTTATTAAAATCAATTATGCTTTTAGCCGCAAGCATATCTTTTAATTTATAGAAAGCACCTAAGGTAAGTTCAACATCGGAAAATGCGCGGTGTTTTTGCTGAATTTTTATTCCTAAGGCATCCGCCACAAACCAAAGCGCGTAACGCTCTAACCCCGGCATAAGACGCTTGGCCATCTTAAGCGCATCCACTACCACAATATCTTTTAATGCGGGAATGCCTAATATTTTAAACTCATTATTCAGGAATTCCAGGTCAAATCCCGCGTTATAGGAACAAAGGCAGCTGCCTTGAATAAAATCCAGAAACTTCGGGATTACTTCAGTTGGGTTGGGAGCGTCTTTAAGCATATCCGCGCTGATTTTATTGACCGCGAAGGCTGCACTAGATACAGGCCTATCCGGATTCACTAACGTCTGAAACTCCGCTAGCCTTTCCCTGCCTTTAAACCTTAGCGCGGCAATCTCGACTATCCGGTCTCCCAAAGAAGGATCCAATCCGGTAGTCTCAGTATCAAAAATTACGAATTCTATGTCGTCTATGTTTTTACCCATATTAATTTCTCACGATATACGCCGGGACTAATTCCTGCGGATGATACGACAATTTTACTTTTTTAAGGTTTTCTAGACCGGAGTCATCCATAACATTGATAAATTTGTAATCTTTTAGTTCTTGACTAAAGGAACGGAAAATAAATTGCGCCAAACCCTTAACCGAAAGATCTGTTATTTCGTATAATATGCAAAACGTATCCGGATTCAGTTCAAACCCAAAAGTAAAACCTTTTACTTCTTTACTTAGCTTAACCACGACACCTTGTAAACCTAATGCCTTATAATTGTCCAGCGCTTCTTTTAAGGCAACTGAACCATCATTTAATAATCCCTGATAGATACGATCGGGGTTATCCGCCTGTCTTTGTTTTTGCCAAAGATTATATAGCTTGACGCAGGCACTTCTATCTTTTAGCAAAAGCCTCTCCCAAGTAAAATCATTGTGTTTGATAAAATAATTGCAACTTGAACGCTTGGATTTAAATTTATTCCCTTTTAATCCGGCTAAATCAACGCGTTTACAAAGATAATCATAGGCTTTTAATTCGCATCTAAAGCCTAATTCCCTGTAAAAATCCAAATCCTTTTCTTCGACGTTTTCAATATGAGCGAACTCCGGATTTTTATTCAATTCTTCCAGAATCGTGAAAACTTCTTTTGTAGTTTGCGGATTTCTATTTTTACCTAACGGAGAAAGATATAAAAACGTGCCGATTTTATCCTGAAAAAAAACACACAGGCTATTATTGATCAAGGCCCAACGTATATCAAAAAACTTTCTCCAGATGTAAATATTCGCGAAGGAATAAACGGATAATTCGTGCTTTTCGAAAGCCAGATATTTATCGAATATTTTCTTGTCGCCAAGCCTTAGTTTATTTATCGCCATCAAGAAGCTTGAGCTCAATCACATCCAAAACATCTTCGTAAGCTTGAATGATTTGGGGGTTATCTTTTAACATCTCTAACTGTTCCGGAGAATTCAGATAGGACGATAGATAACTAACGTGTTCTTTAAACTCTTTTTTACTTATATTCTCTTTTATATATGGACAATTCAAATCCACTGTCAGGACCACTTTTTTATCCCTCAAATTGATCAGAAACGGATAAAGCTGGCACTCAAAAGGCCGGATAGTGTAAATCTTACACTTGTTGCTTTCGCTTGCAAAAAAAGCGCAGACAAACCCCTCGCCCTTAGGATTAGGAACAGGGCTAATCTTCTTCTGCATATTAATATACGCAGGAGGGATGTCTTGATCGATTAAATCCTGAACCTCTTCCTCCAATAAGCATGGAGTCCAAACCGAATCAATTTCTTTAAAACGACAGCAACCCTGGCATTTAAGGCAGACGCTTTCCGGGACCAATTGCCTAATCATTTAACTATGCTCCCTAGCTTCAACGGCCTTTCCGGACTAATAATTACTACTCCTGATTCATCTGAGCCGGCCAAAACCATTCCCTGGCTCTCCACGCCCCTTAAAACAGCCGGATCCAGGTTATCCACTACTACCACATATTTGCCCAAGAGCGTTTCCCTGGTGTAGGCGCTTCTTATCCCGGCGACTACCTGTTTTGTTTTATCTCCTAAATCCAAGGTCAAAATCAAAAGTTTATCCGCGTTAGGATGTTCGCTAACCTCTTTAATTTGAGCGACTTTTAGTTCTATTTTTCTGAAATCATCAATCGTGGCCATCTAGCCTCCTAAGGTTTAACAATTATAATAAGTATACCATAAATCGAACCAAGTAAGTTAAATAAAAAGGCTGGATGGTCAAATCCAGCCCGTAATCAAATACCTGCTTTAATCTTTAATCAACCTGCTGCGCGGTCAAAAATATAGCTTTTTCCAGAGCAACAAAAAAATCCTGATAGGTTGCGGGGTCTTCTACAGACTTAATACCGTACTGAGCGTTGGCTCTAACCAACAGCTGTTTTTCGCCTCTGGGCCGCACAGTTACGCTCATTGTAACTACTTCGTAACCCAAAAATTTAGACCCGGTAACCGAACCAAGCGTAAAATCAGCCTTATCAATGACAAAATCCAGGTCCTGCATAGTGCTGATTACGTTTTGCAGCATCTTCTTTTTGTCCGCCGTATCAAATGCCCTGGTCTGGATACTTCTTAATCTTACCTGACTGGATTCAGCGGTAAGGACGCTGGAGGCGGGAGTAGCACAACCGGATAAAACGATACTTATGAACAAAAGAAAAACTAAAAAGCTACAATTTCTCATACTTGCTGAGCCTCTAAAAATATTGCCTTGGATAAACTATCAAAAAATTTCTGGTACATTAACGGCTCGTTAATGGTTTCTACCCTGCTAATCTGATTACTCATATTCCAGACAATCCGTTGAAAGGTAACCCGCACGACCATTTTGCGCCCTTCAAGAGCAGGCTTAACAATAACTGAAGCTCTTACCACCTGCGACTTATCGCACTGTGCCGTGCTGTTTGAATAACTCCCGCCAAAAGCAGCCAACACATCCAGAATAACCGCCCCGGTAATCTGCCCCTTACTTTTGGCATCGGCTTTCTTGGAAGCGGAAACCAAACCCAACCGGGTTTCGCTGTTATCCAGATTAAAACCTAGATCTTGCAGGACTCCAGCTACAGCCATCACAATTTGCTCTTCGTTAGCCGTCTCATACTGGCGCGTTTGCAGCTGCCTTTTCTCCAGATACCCTTCCGGCGGTTTCAGGAATCCGCTGGGAACGCTTACACAGCCAACCAGGTTAAAACAAAAAAATATAACAAAAAACGGGCGCAAAAACCTAAAAGCTAACTTCACGATTTTGCTCCTTTAGAAGCTGGAAGAATGATACGCGAAGTCGCGAACCTTTTTATCGGCATCAAATTTAATTACAATGGTCAATGTCCTCTGAGAAGTTGAGGCCGCCCCGGAATTTCCTCCGATACCCGCGATTATCAACCAAACACCGCCCTCATTGCTGGAATAAGCTACATCGGTAGCGATTTTATCATAAACCCAGACTTCCAGCCTATTTTCGTCGGTAGAAACAACATTGGGAGAACCCAAGACCTCGATAACTTTTGCCGAAGACATGCCTACGCGTATCTCGCGCTGAACCTTGCCCACGGTTACCTTGTCCCCTGCGTCGGATTGCACTGATTTCAAATGAGAACCGGCGGTCGAGCATCCCGATAAAAACAAAAAGCACAAAAACAGGGAATAAATTTTCCGCATCAATTCCTCCTTTTTTATAACTAGTTTTTCCAAAAAATCCCTATAGCTGCTTATAGGGATTGCGGGAATTAACGGGGCCGACGAGATTCGGACTCGCGATCTCCTCCGTGACAGGGAGGCGCTTTAAGCCAGGCTAAGCTACGACCCCAAGAGTATAAGGATGTAAATTGTAGCTTAAAAACAGTTTCCTTGCAACAGGTTTTTCGGTTAAATTAATGGTGGGCGGTAGAGGACTTGAACCCCTGACTTCGTGAATGTAAATCACGCGTTCTAACCAACTGAACTAACCGCCCGAATATTAATCCAGGCCTCCAGTCCTTTAATCCAACCTTTAATCTTTGACTGAAGGCGAGCATCACATATTATTATACTAAAAGTGCCTAAAGGCAATGAATCTCTTTTTTGTTTACTGACTCTACTAACCCCGAATTGAGTCTTATGAAATTGTGTTAGCGGTATTCCGCTAACCTTTACCCAAAATTTTTCGGATTTTATTTTATCTAAGTGCGGGTGGATATGTGTTGCTCCACGAAATTTTACTTTTGGCACTTTGCATATTTCTTTAAAAAATTTCATCATCAAGGCAATCATTTGAGGATCAGAATTGCTAAAGCTAACCATATTATCTACCGCTTTATATCCTTCACCCCAATATAATGCTGTTCCAACTATTTTTAACGCCAAACCTGAGGGGATAGCAGGAATTTCTTTGACAGCAGAAGTTATGATATCACTACGTATTCTCACCCAAACCTGCTTAGGGCTATTAGGATGATTAGCAGCATTGGCGCGGCCCTTATCCTGCTTTAACTTAAGCCTTGCAATTTGCTCGGTAGTTAAGGGGATATCGCGCACCCATCCACTTACTGAACTTTTAGAACACTTAATTCTCCCACAAATCTCCCTAAGAGATAAACCTTGCGTCCGAAACTTCCTTGCCCTTATTCTTTCCTCTGTTCTCAATTCATTTTATATCAAAAAGTTAACTGCTTCAAATTACAATCGTTCGGTAATTCCTTTTAAGACTTTATCCGCGGCTTCTCTATTTCCCATCAATGTGCCAACCCGTATTTCAATACGCGATCTTGTTTCGGTAATTTTATGAATATCTATACGCACTCTTTCTCCGCTAATATACCTGCTTCTGATCTGAACCACTGCATGTCCGGAGGAAATAGTTTCCTTACTTGTTAAAGCAAATTTACCCGATTCTAAATATTCTTTGGCAGCCTTGGCTACCTGATCAAGCGGAAAATCTACAGACTGAACTAATTTTCCCGAAAGCCAAACTGCCGTCCCTGCTCCGCCGGCAACGCTTCCCGCTATTAAAGCAACACAACCGCAAATATTCGTCAATAAGATTAATGAAGAAATAAAAACTGCCAATTTTTTTTGCATATATTATCTCCCCTTTTACCTTACCTTTAAAGATTTTACCGTCTGAAGCGGATTATCGGATTCTAATATCGGCCGGCCAATAACCAAGAAATTGCTTCCGGCTTTAATCGCTTCGGACACAGTAGCAATACGTTTTTGATCGTTTCTGTCTATCCCCTCCGGCCTTATCCCGGGGGTAACTATCACAAATTTTCTTTTAATTATTTTTCTTAGGCTTCTTGCTTCCTGAGCCGAGCAAACTACCCCGTCTAATCCGGAAGCGATCCCGATTTTAGCCAGCTTGAACACTTGGCTGGAAAGGGTTTTTTGACTGGTTAAAACCGTAACGCCGATTAATAATGGCTTTTTGGCTTTTGATTTTTTGGCTTCATCTTTAGCAGCAGATACCGCGGCCTTAAGCATTTCTTGGCCGCCGCATATATGCAGAGTAAGCATCTTAACATTATGACGGACCGCCTCACGCACCGCCTTAGCGACAGTATTGGGAATATCGAGGAATTTTAAGTCCAGAAAGACCTCGCCGCCCTTTTGATGAATCATTTTGATTACCCTTGGTCCGATGGCAGTATAAAGCTGCATACCTACTTTGAATGTTTTTATCTGAGGATAGAGTTTATGAACAAAATATTTTACCAAGGCAAAATTATCCACATCTAAAGCTAAAATTATTTCGGATTTCATACTTTTAGGCTCCCGATAAGCTCCTTGATTTCAGTTATTTTGTTTCGAATTAAATATTCTTTTAATCCAGAAAGTATTTCCAAGCTTGTTTTAGGATTGATAAAGTTAGCTGTCCCGACGCTTACAGCGCTTGCTCCGACAATAATAAATTCCAAGGCGCTATCCGCATCCATTATGCCGCCCATGCCGATAATCGGAATCTTGACCTTCTTAAAAACCTCCCAAACCATTCTTACAGCCACCGGCCGGATTGCCGGACCGCTTAAGCCCGCAACTCCCGAGGCAATTTTTGGTTTTCTCCGCTGGACATCTATGCTCATTCCGCTCAAAGTATTGATCAAGGAAACAGCGTCACTTCCTGCCTCTTCAGCTGACTTAGCGACTTTTCCAATTGACGTAACATTAGGAGAAAGCTTGGTAATCAATGTTTTGTCGGTAATCTTGCGCACTTCTTGAACTATTCTATAAGTAGACTCGGGATCCTGAGCAATCAGGCCATCTTTTCCCTGTACGTTAGGACAAGAAATATTTAATTCGATAGCCGCAACCTCTGCAATCTTGTTTAACCGTGACACTAATTCCAGAAATTCTTCCGGTTCTTCTTCTGAAGCAACGCTTATAATTATAGGAATGCTTAGCTTTTTAAGAAAAGGGAGCTTATCTTTGATGAAATTTTCCAATCCCGGATTCTCTAAACCAATGGAGTTAAGCATGCCACCGGTAGTTTCGCAAGTGCGCGGACTGGGATTTCCCTTACGCGGTTTTAAAGTTATCGTCTTGGTAACAATGGCACCGAGCTTTTTTAAATCCATAAAATCTCTAAACTCCTCGGCATAGCCAAAAGTCCCCGAGGCCACCATCACCGGATTATTTAATTTCAATTTTCCCAGTTCTACCGAAAGATTGGTTTTCATCTTTTTACCAGACTAAATCTTTAGCTAAAAATACCGGACCCTCTTTGCAAGCCCGTTTTAATCCATCTTTTGTTTTAACGACGCAACCCAGGCATGCTCCGATTCCACAGCTCATATGTTCTTCTAGGGATAGCTGCGCTGATATTTGACGCTCATTAGAAATATCCGCCACCGCCTTAAGCATTGGCTTTGGCCCACAGGCGTATATAGTCGATAGTCGATAGTCGATAGTCGATAGTAAATACTTAAGTAAATCACTAACTTTACCCTTGAATCCGGCTGAACCGTCGTCAGTAGCAATCTTTACGGCGCAACCCAATTTTTTAAATTCCTGAACACAGAGCAAATGTTCTTTTGACTTTGCTCCAATCAACACAAGAGTTTTTACTTTCGATTTCTTGCTTTCGACTTCCGTTAATTTTCCGGCAAGAAAAATTAGCGGAGCTACGCCCATGCCGCCTGCGACTAAAATGGGTTTTGGGTTTTGGGTTTTGGGTTTTGGGTAATTAAACCCGCTGCCCAACGGACCAATGACATCTAAAAAATCGCCTTTTTTCTTTTGGGTCAAGATTTCTGTAGCCTTGCCCACAACTTCATAAAGAATGCTTGCCTTCGTTCCACTCACACTGTGTATGCTAATCGGTCTTCTTAAAAACGGGTCCAAATTATCGCCTACCCGGATATTGATAAACTGCCCGGGAAGAGAGCTTCTGGCAACCTGCGGAGCATTTAATTCGCAATGCCAACAATTGCCCTTTATTTTAGTTTGCGCTAGTATTTTCGCTTTCAGTTGAAAGGTCTTCATCTTCTCCAGAGAAAAACCGATATAACCAAAATCAACAATGGAATTATGGAATTTAATTCTTTTTTAAACCAAACTGCTTTTAACGGAAAATATTCTTTGGGGCTTGTTTTTATTAAACTGGATATCCGAGGAAGTATGCGCGGAACCCGTAGGCAATACGCTTCATAAGTCCCCGGAAACATTCCTCGCAATTTTTTCTCTTCGCTAAGCGTTAACGGAAAATAACGTAAAGCGAAAACCAAAAGGAAAATAAAAGTTGCCCACCAATTGAAAACTATAAACGTAACTCCCAGGCCGATAAAAAGAATTCCCAAGTACATAGGATTACGCACTATCCGATACGGCCCTCCTTCAATCAGGGCGCGGCTGTTTTGGGAACGCTCCGCTTTGTAGCCACGGGCGCAAACCCGGATAAGCTGGCCTAAAATTAAAAAAAGAAACCCGGTTATGACCAAGAAATTTTCTGTCCACTCCGGACGGCTCTGGCGTAAGAATATTTTATGGAAAACCACGACTAGAATAAAAGCTAGGCCCATGATTATACCGTTAACCTTAATTCTTTTCTTCATTTTTTACTTTTGGCACTTGGGACAAAAATATGTGCCTCTTCCTCCCTGGTTAATTTTATTAATTGTCGTTTTGCAGACTAAACAACCCCTACCTTCCTTGCCATAAACTTTATGATACTTTACATAGCCGCCTTTTTCTCCGGAAACCCGCACATAATCATCAACGGATGAGCCCGCATGCTCGATTGCCGCATTCAAAATATCATTAATCGCCTTAAAGAGCAATTCCTTTTCTTTATCCGTTAAAGCATTTGCCCGGCGCTCAGGATGAATTCCGGCCTGGAACAAAATCTCTGAGGCATAAATATTGCCGATACCGGCAATAAACGTCTGGTTCATTAACAAAGGCTTGATCGCGGTTTTCTTTTTATCCAGCATTTCCTTAAATTGCCGTAGACTTAAATCAAACGGCTCAGGTCCAAGCCTTTGGACAAATTTTAAGGTATGCCAATCATCCAAAAGCCTTAGTTCCGCGAATAACCTTTGATCATTAAAATCCAGAATTTTTCCGCCGGACAAATGAAAAGCTACCCGGCTGTTCTTTCCACCACCCGGATAAACAAGTTGACCGGTCATTTTTAAATGTATTGCCAAATATTTTCCATTAGTAAGTTCTAAAATCAATAGTTTTGCCCGACGCAAAATGTTTTTAATCGTTGCCCCCTCAAGACCTTTTTTAAACCCGGCAACGCTTAGTTCGCGAATGACTCTGGAATTATGCACGCAAACTTTGGTAATCTTTTTGCCTAAAACTATTTTTTCTAAATCTCTTTTTATTGTTTCGACTTCCGGTAACTCGGGCATAGTTTTTCCTGCATACTAAATACCATCTACTACCTACTCTTTTTTATTTTGACTTATGGTATTCTTGCAAAGACTTAACCGCTAAATTATTTTTTGTCAAAGATTCGAGCCCGTTAACGGTTGCCTGGGCTCCGGAAATAGTTGTGGTATAAGGGATATTATATGCGATTACTAACGAGCGTATTTTTACTTCATCCTGACGGGGAATTCTCCCGGTTGGAGTATTGATAACCATTTGGATTTTACCGCTTTTCATCAAATCCAGGATATTAGGGGAGCCTTCGGCAATCTTAGGCAAAACTTTAACTTTAATCTTATCTTTTTCCAGAACCTCGGCGGTTCCGGAGGTCGCATAAATATGAAAGCCTAGTTTTTCTAACTTCCTGGCTATGATGGAAATATCTTTCTTGTCATTATCGCGCACCGAAATAAAAACATTACCTTTTCGCGGGAATTTTTGCCCAGCTGCAAGCTGGCTTTTGATATAGGCAAGGCCGAAATCCTTATCAATCCCCATTACCTCACCGGTGGACTTCATCTCCGGTCCTAAAATTACATCAACCCCCGGAAAACGACTAAAAGGAAAAACCGATTCTTTTACCGATATATGCTTGGGAATAATTTCTTCAGTAAATTTAAGGTCTTTTAGATTTTTACCTAACATTACTTTGGTTGCAAGTTTGGCCAACGGCGCTCCTATTGCTTTAGACACAAAAGGCACGGTCCGGGAGGCCCGGGGATTGACCTCTAAAACGTAAACCTTATTATCCTGGATGGCATATTGTACATTCATCAAGCCTATAATACTGAGCTCTTTAGCCATCTCATAAGTCGCTTCCCTAACTTTATCCAATAGCTCTTTGGATAAACTATAAGCAGGTATAGACATAGCCGAATCTCCGGAGTGAATCCCGGCTTCTTCGATATGCTCCATAATCCCGCCAACGATAAAATCCTTTCCATCCCCGATAAGATCAACGTCGACCTCGGTGGCATCCTCCAGGAATTTATCGATTAAAACCGGATGCTCCCCGGAAACCGCAGCCGCTTCTTGAATAAACTTCTCTAAAACTTTTTCTTCATAGACAATCTCCATGGCCCTGCCGCCTAAAACATAAGAAGGCCTGACTAATACCGGGTATCCTATCCTTTGCGCCACCTCTTCGGCTTCTTTAAAGTTAAAGGCTGTGCCGTTTTCGGGCTGGAGAAGGTTTAATTTATGAAGCATTTGCTTAAAACGTTTCCTGTCTTCGGCAATATCAATACTATCCGCTGAAGTCCCTAAGAGGTTTACTCCCGCCTTACGCAAGGAAACAGCTAAATTTAAAGGAGTCTGTCCGCCAAATTGCACAATCACGCCCATAGGCTTTTCTAGTTGAATAATACTCATAATGTCTTCAAAGGTAAGCGGCTCAAAATACAACCTATCCGAGGTATCGTAATCCGTAGAAACTGTTTCAGGATTACAATTGACCATGATACTTTCAACACCTTCTTCTTTTAAAGCATAGGAGGCATGACAGCAACAATAATCGAATTCGATACCTTGTCCAATGCGGTTCGGGCCGCCTCCTAAGATAATCACTTTCTTATTTTTGCTCGGGCTTACTTCACTTGTTTCCATCAACTGCTCCTTTTAACAATTCGTTCACCTTAGCCACTACTTCATCAACAGTATTTAGTTTTATGACACCGGAAATATCCCAAGAGCCGAGCGTAATTACCGGTATGCCAAACTGTATACAGTAGGCGACTTCCGAAAGAGTCCCCGCTCTTCCCGGAAGGGCAACTACAACATCCGCCGACTTGACCACCAAAACATTTCTGGCTAATCCTAAACCAGTAGGAATAGCTATATCCACAAATTTATTAGCATCAGCTTTATTATAACTCGGGAGAATGCCTATAGTTAGCCCTCCTTCGGCTTTAAAACCTGAACAAACTGCCTCCATCACTCCACTTAAGCCTCCAGAAACAAGTATATCTGCCACTTTTGCAAGTTTTCTACCTAATTCCTGGGCTATTTTCTCCACTTCCTTAGAGCAAACTCTGCCACCAACCACACTCACAACTTTCTTCACTTTTGTCTCCCTCCCCACCGGTAAACAAAGAACCTGCTCAGGTCGTATATTGCGCCTGGACAGAATTGAACTGTCACATCCAGCTCCGGAGGCTGGCGCCCTATCCGTTGGGCCACAGGCGCATTAAAATAAACTTAACTGTTGCTCGTTTTGCTGACCGGGATTTTTCTTTCCAAAAACAGAAATTATTCCATATTCTCCATCATAACCAGCTTTAATATCTACTTTTCCTTCACGCACCCTTAAAACACCCTCGGCAACCTTAGGGGGCAGCCCCTTAAGTAAATCCTGCTTTGGCGCGCGCATCAGAATCTCAAACTCGGTGCCGAATTTCGACAAACAGCTGCGATATTCTCTTTCAACACCTACGCTTGTCTTGGCTATACCTTTAGAATCGGCAATTATCTCATCCAAGGATATTAAATTCTTAAAAGGGATGGCGTTCTCCGGCTTATACCCTTCTGGCCTGTCGGCTAATTTTTCTACGCGATTAACTACCCCTACCGTAACCGGCTTGCCGCATTTTGAACACTTCCCCGCATGCTCCCTGGTTTCTTTCGGCGACCAGCGAATACCGCAAAGCCGGTGGCCGTCAAAATGGTATTTTCCTTCTTCCGGAAAAAATTCTATGGTATATAGAAATCTATTTTTATCTTTGGTTTTCAGAACTTCATGAATAGTTTTATAATCTAAATCGCAGTTAAATACATTAGCTTCACGACCGATTCTCTGCGGCGAGTGTGAATCACTGTTTGAAATAAGAGTAAACTTATCTAAAGCGCTTAACCTCCAATTCATTGCCGGATCACTCGACAATCCGGTCTCCAGAGCAAATATTTTGGGTGTCTGCTCCTCAAAACAATCTTCTATCTTATCAAATCCCGACATTGAACCAAACAGGCTAAACCAAGGAGTCCAAATATGCCCGGGGACAATTATGCAATTCTCGTCAATATCAAAAACGATGCGCGCCAGTTCCGCCACATCCAGCCCTAAAATCGGCCTTCCATCGCTAGCCAGATTTCCCAACCGGCCTAATTTCTCATTAATTTTATCCACGCTTTTAAACGACGGAGCAATAATGACATTATGCACCCTATAGGTCTTACCTTTTTTGGAATAAATACTGCTGACTTCGGCAGTAAGAATAAAATATACGCCGTTATAATTATATAACCCGTTACCGCAATCTTCTAAGGTATGCTTTAATTCTTCCAGCCATAGATGATGGGTGAAATCGCCCGTACCTATTAGAGTTATGCCTTTCAATTTCGCCCACTCGCTTAAATTCTTGACGTCCATATTCCGGCTGGTTGCGCGCGAATATTTGGAATGGATGTGAAAGTCGGCTATGAATTCCATTTATGCCCCTTTCCCTTATAAAACGTATATTCAACAAAACCTTTGAGCGTGCGGCCAATAAATGCTGAATTTCTGGACTTAGACAGGAATCTTTCTTTTTTTACTACCCACTCTTTCGCAGGATTAATTACAATAATATCCGCATCCGCGCCTACACTTAATGTTCCTTTATTAATTCCCAAAATCCGGCTGGGATTTAACGCCATTTTCTCTGCCAATTGAGTCCAATTTAATAAACAATCACCAAGGAGTTCGGTCGTGGCTGCCGCCAATTCTGTCTCTAAACCGATTACGCCGAATTCCGCGCGCTCAAATTCAATATCTTTCTCATTCTCGGTATGCGGGGCATGATCCGAAGCAATTACATCGATTATGCCGTCGAGTAAACCTTTGCGGATAGCCAACACGTCTTCTTTGCCGCGTAAAGGCGGGTTCATCTTAAAATTAGTATCGTAACCTAAAACCTCCTCATCGCTAAAACTGAAATAATGGGGAGCGGTTTCGCAGGTAACCTCAAATCCTTTCTTCTTAGCTTTGGCAATTATTTCAACTGATTCTTTGCAGCTGACATGGGCAATATGAACTCTAGCACCTGTCTTTTCCGCCAGTTCAATGTCGCGCTCTATTCTTTTATACTCGGATTCAGATGATACGCCGCGCAACCCCAAGCGCGTAGAGGTAAAACCGAGATTCACCTGTCCGCCGTTAGAAAGTTTTTTATCTTCCGAATGGCAAATCACTAAAATCCCTTCTTTTTTAGCAGTCTTTAGAGCTTCTAACATTACACTATCAGATTCAATTGAAGCGCCGTCATCAGAAATAGCTATTGCTCCGAATTTCTTGAGACTGGCTATATCGTTTAATGCTTCCCCTTGCCTACTTTTAGTAATTGCCGCGCAAATAAAAACATTGTTCTTAGCGCTCTTCTGAATCGCTTCTTTAAGAATTTTTAAATGTTCAACAGAATCCATTGTTGGTTCGGTATTCGGCATAGCCAAAATACTGGTAATTCCTCCGGCTAGGGCAGCCCTAGATCCGCTGCAAACAGTTTCTTTATCTTCCCTGCCCGGCTCCCTTAAATGCACGTGCATATCCACAATGCCCGGCATAACGATCTTTTCTTGAGCTTCAATTATTTTATCAACCTCGGCCTTGATATGCTTGGCTACTTGAGATATCCTGGCATCTTCTACCAGTATATCCATTATTTCATCAAGTTTGTTCCCCGGGTCAACCACGTGTCCGCCTTTAATCAGTATTTTCATTTTTTATTTTTTCATTGGCCTGGGCTACCAAAAATAACACCGCCATTCTTACCGCAATACCATTGGTAACCTGCTCAAGAATTACAGAATGCGCGCCATCAGCTACTGCGCTGGACATTTCAATTCCGCGGTTTATCGGCCCGGGATGCATCACAATAATATCTTTTTCGGCCTGCTCTAATCTTTCCTCGGTAATTCCAAACTCTTTAAAGTATTCTAACTGTTTAGGGAAAGCTGCTTGCCCATCACGTTCAAACTGCATCCTTAAAACATTGACCGCATCCGCATCTTTTAGAGCAAAATCTATATTATTAGTCACGACAACATTCATCCCTTCGATTCCCGGCGGGATCAACATTTTAGGTGCGCAAACCGTCACATTTGCTCCTAATTTAGTCAACCCCCAAATATTGGAGCGAGCCACCCGCGAATGCGCAATATCGCCTACGATACTCACATTTAAGCCCTCGATTCTTCCCAATTTCTCCTTCAATGTAAAAATATCCAGCAAAGCCTGCGTAGGATGCTCATGCCAGCCGTCTCCGGCGTTTACCACGCTTAAATTCACATTTCTACTAAGCATAGCGGCTGCCCCGCTGCAATTATGACGCATCACAATGATATCGGCTTTCAAAGCTTCGATGTTTCTTCCTGTATCAATAAGGGTTTCGCCTTTCTTAACGCTGGAAGTCTCTGCGGCAATATTGATTACGTCTGCGGATAATCTTTTGGCGGCTACCTCAAAAGAAACACGGGTACGAGTAGAGGGTTCATAAAACAAATTCACTACTGTCTTCCCGCGCAAGGCCGGAACTTTTTTAATCTCGCGGCTGGAAATCTCCTTAAAGCTCTCGGCTGTAGAAAGAATTAACTCCAATTCTTCCTTACTTAATTCTTCTAAACCCAATAAATCTTTACGTATCCAATTCATAGGCTTAATATCAAATGTCCAAATCCGAATGACAAATGAAATCCAAAATTCCAATGACAAATATCAAAACAACAGTTTTGTTATTTGAAATTTGCCTGCCTGCCGGAAAGGCAGGGATTTATTTTGGATTTTGAGTTTTGTCATTATTTTTCATAATGACAACCTCATCAATACCTTCTGTTTCTTGCAATCGAACCTCCACTGCCTCATCTTTGGAAGTCGGGATATTTTTACCGGCGTAATCTGCCCGCACAGGCAACTCCCGGTGTCCACGGTCAACCAAAACTGCTAACTGTATAGATTTTGGCCGGCCAAAATCTATCAAAGCATCTAAAGCTGCGCGGATGGTTCTACCGGTATAGAGCACGTCGTCGACTAACACTAGATTTTTATCATTAATATCGAAATCTATTTCGGTTTTGCGCACTATGGGCAAGCCTGAAGCAAGCGCCAAATCATCCCGGTATAAGGTTATGTCCAGAGCGCCCGTAGGAACATTTTTGCCTTCGATATTCTTAATGCAAAAACTCAAACGCTGGGCTAAATAAACCCCGCGGCTCCTTATGCCGACAAGGCACAAATTTTCCGTGCCTTTGTTTTTCTCAACTATCTCGTGAGCAATACGGGTTAGCGCCCGCGAAATCGCGTCTTTATCTAATATCTTGGCTTTTTCTTCCATGGCTTAACGGATAAAAAAATACCCTCGGGTTATTTCCCAAGGGTCTATATTTTTTAATACTCGATTTTTCATTTTATTTACCTTGCCAGCTTCTCAAGAGCCAGCTTAAAGGTCCTCTGTAGCGATAACTATATCATTTAACACATCGCATGTCAAGATTATTTCTACGGTCGATTGGGAATGATACCATAGATCCTT
>DJWJ01000023.1 GCA_002440965.1 Candidatus Omnitrophica bacterium UBA6233 | reverse complement strand
AGAGAGAGAGAGAGAGAGAGAGTATGTAGATAGTTAGAGATTAGATTAAACATATAGAGAGCCTCCTTTGTGGTGGTAGTGAGCTGAATACAAAGATAAAATAACACGCAGAGAGGGTTGTGTCAAGGGAATTGACTGGGAAAGCTGAATTCGAGTCAAAAACTTAAGTTTATTGACTATATTTTCCCGGAATGATGCTTAATTACTTTTCCCTCAACCATATAAACAACGTCTTCAGCGATATTGGTGGTGTGGTCGCAGATACGCTCCAAATGCCGCGAAATTAAAAGCAGCGCTACCGCCCGCGGAGCCGCATTGCAATCTTTCGCGATGTAATCGAACAATTCATCCTGTATCAAATTGCGCAGCTTATCCGCCTCGGAATCGGAAAGAATAACCTTTTTAGCTAGTTCCACATCTTTTTTTACAAAGGCCTCAATTGCATCGCGCACCATATTCTGGGCGATTATGGATAATTTAGGTATATCAATAAGTGGTTTGAGCAAAGGCTTATCCGCCAATTCCAGGACCCGCTGTGAAATATCCACCGCCAAATCCGCAATCCGTTCCAACTCTGCGTTTATTTTCATCCCCGTAGTAACAAACCTTAAATCGCTTGCTACAGGCTGATGCCGGGCAATCAAATCTACGCATTCTTCATCAATCTCCAATTCAAGAGTGTCGATTCTTCCATCGCTACCAATAATTTCCTGAGCTTGGGATTTATCGCGGTTTTTTAAAGCTTCAATTGATTTGAATATCGCCTCTTGCGCCAGAATACCCATCTTAAGAATATTCTCATGCAAGCTTCTTAACTCTTCATCAAAATGTCTTTCCATTAGTATTTCCCCTTTCTTTTGTTCTCTGAAATTTCATGCCTAACCACCTGCCGTTACAAGCCGCAACGAGAAATTACCCGAACCTTCCCGTAATATAAGCCTCTGTTCTTTTATCCTGCGGTGCGGTAAATATATCCTGAGTTTTGCCAAACTCGATTAATTCTCCCAAAAGAAAAAACCCGGTATAATCAGAAACGCGGGCCGCCTGCTGCATATTATGCGTAACGATTACAATAGTATAATCCTTTTTTAGTTCCAAAATCAATTCTTCGATCTTGGCAGTCGATATAGGATCAAGGCTGGCGCAAGGTTCATCAAAAAGTATGACTTCAGTATCAACCGCAAGGCAACGGGCAATACAAAGCCTCTGCTGCTGGCCTCCGGACAACTTAAGAGCGCTGTCATTAAGCCTGTTTTTAACCTCATCCCAAATCGCCGCTTTCTTTAGCGAAGCTTCTACTCTCTCTTCAATGGAATTGGCGTCTCTTACCCCATTTACTCTCAAGCCGTAACTTATATTATCGAATATACTCTTAGGAAACGGATTTGGCTTTTGAAAAACCATTCCCACCCGCTTCCTGATCTCCACCGGATCAATCTGCGCGGAATTTATTTCCAAATCGTCAAGATAAATATTACCGCTAAGTGAGGTATCCGGGACAAGCTCGTTCATCCGGTTAAATAACCTTATAAAAGTGGATTTCCCGCAACCGGAAGGACCGATTAAGGCAGTAACCTGGTTAGCGTGTATTAAAATATCCACGTTTTTTAAGGCTTGAGTTCTTCCGTAAAAGAAATTTACACCTTCGGCCCTCATTTTAATCTTTTTATCCATGCTGTATCCTTTGTTTTTGGCGTATAATTATCGCGATCCCTGAAATAGATAAAACCAAGAATAAGAGAATAAAGCTGCAACCATAGGCTATCGCCATCTGCCTATCCGGATGCACTCCTTCTGTCATTAACGCATAGATGTGATACGGCAAAGCCATAACTTCCGAGAATACGGATTTGGGGTAACCGCGCATATAAAAAGCGGCGGCAGTAAAAAGTATCGGCGCGGTCTCGCCTGCCACCCTGCCTATGCTCAAAATCACTCCGGTTAAGATTCCGGGAAGAGCGGCCGGCAAAACAATCCTCTTAATCGTTTCCCATTTAGTGGCGCCCAGCGATAAGGACGCTTCTCTTATGGATTGCGGAACCGCTAAAAGCGCTTCCTGGGTTGAAGAAATAATCAAAGGCAGCGCCAATATCCCCAGGGTCAGGCTTCCTGAAAGGATGGAAACGCCGAAACCAAAGAACTTCACAAAAACAGCCAGGCCAAAAAGCCCGAAAACTACCGACGGAACTCCGGCCAAATTATTTATACTGATTCTGATAATATTCACCATAAAACCTTTGGGTGAATATTCGCAAAGATATACAGCGCAGGCAACTCCCAAAGGCAATGAAAATAAAATCGCACCCAACGTAATATAAAGCGTCCCGACAATCGCCGGAGCCACTCCCCCTTGAGTCATGCTGCAGCGGGGTATCTGCGTAAGAAATTCCCAGGAGATTACTTTAGCTCCCCTTACGCCGACAAAAAATATTATCAGCCCCAAAAAAAACAAGGTTGTAAACATACATAAGAATAATCCGCCAAATCCCAAATTCTGGATATATTTTCGTTTCACCCGCTTAACCCCAATTTTATACGGAAACGCCGGCTGACTATTTCCGCAATAATATTGAATATGAAAGTAACCAGAAACAATATAAGCGCTATGGCAAATAAAGCGTGATAATGGCTGCTGCCAACCGGAGCTTCTCCCATCTCTGCCGCAATTGCCGCGGTCATCGGACGCACCGGTTCTAAAAATGTATGCGGGATCACCGCAGCGCCTCCGGCAACCATCAAAACAGTCATTGTCTCGCCTATTGCCCGGCTCATCCCCAGTATTATTGCCGTAGAAATTCCTGAACCGGCAGCCGGAATTACCACCTGTATTAGAGTCTGCCATCTGTCCGCGCCTAGCGCAAATGAAGCTTCCCGGAAAGATTTAGGCACATAATTTAACGCGTCTTCTGCGATGCTGCACACTGTCGGCGTAGCCATAACCCCCAAAACCAAACTGGCATTAAAGGCGGTCAATCCGGTCGGTAAATTAAATATCTTTTGCAGAAAAGGCGTAACAATAACCATCCCAAAGAAACCAAAGACTACCGAAGGGACACTAGCCAGCAATTCAACCAAAGGTTTTAATATCGCTCTCTGCCTTGGCCCGGCTAATTCATTTAAATATAAAGCGCTGCCGACTCCCAAAGGCACACATACAAGAATCGCTCCGAACGTTACCCAAGCTGAAGCCAAAATTAACGGGAGTATCCCAAACTCCGGAGGACTATAAGTCGGATACCAAAATCTGCCAAAAATAAACTTCCCGATATTTACCTTTGAGAATATAGGCAGGCTCTCTTTAAAAAGGATAAAAACTATTCCGAGCAGAAATATCAGAGAAGCGAAGGCCAAAACCATAAAAATCAATTTATACAGCTTTTCTTTCATATTCACCTTATAATAGGAATAAGGAGGCGTGGCAGGCGTCCTAAGAGCCTGCCACGCTGTCAGGATAAATGAGTAAACGCTCTATTTTAACCCGACATATCCCTGCTCATCCACTATCTTTTGCCCCTCTTTACTCATTATAAAATCAATAAAATCCCTGGTTGTTCCGGTTACTGCCCCATTGGTATACATATATAGCGGCCGGGATACCGGATATTTATCGGTAAGCACGGTCTCCTTCGAAGGAAGAATCCCGTCCACCCGCAAAGCTTTTACTTCCGAACTAATATAGCCTAAGCCGACATAACCAATTGCTCCCTGCGTATGGGCAACCACAGAAGCAACTGCCTGATTGGACGCCTGCATAAGAGCATCCGGCCGGGTTTTTTGGCCTTCAAGCACTAAAACGCCAAATGCTTCAAATGTTCCGCTTGAGCTATCGCGGGAAACTACGACAATCTTCTGGTCATTTCCCCCTAAATCCTTCCAGTTAGAGATATTGCCTGTATATATATCCCTTATCTGCTTCCTGCTTAAAGCGTTCAAAGGATTAGCCGGATTAACGATTACCGCCAATCCATCCATGGCAATAACATGGGCCTTTGGGTTAACTCCATTAGTAACCGCTTTATCCAGTTCGCTGTCTTTGATCGCGCGGGAAGAATCCGCGATATCGCAGTTTTTATCTATTAAAGAGGCAATTCCCACGCCTGAACCGCCGCCGCGGACAACGATTTCCGTATCCGGATTTTGCCGCATAAAAGTTTCCGCGGCTGCCTGGGCAATCGGAAGCACCGTAGTTGAACCCTCGATAATCACCTTTCTCTCATCCACTCCATAAGGACCTCCGGCATATCCGGTTAAAGCAAACCCAAAAACCAGATTTAAAACCATTAACATCTTTATTGCGTTCTTCATTTTTCCTTTCTCCTTTTTTACCTTAATAATATGGTTACCACTTCAAATTCCAATCGACCTGTATAACCTGTTGCGGAGCAAAATTCCCGTTAGTCTTTGTTAAAGACTCTGCCCAGTAATAATCGACAACCAGACTGCTATTTTTGCTTAAACCATATTCTAGCACTCCTTCGGCGCTCTTCATATTAGTCTTTCCGTTATAGCGGTCGGAATCCGGCAAGATATCGAGCCAGGCATCTCTTCCCAATTTGGCAAAGAGAATTCTCGCCTGCCACTGCCCCCAATCGCTAACTTTTTCTTGGCCAAACTTAACTCCGGCGTCAAAGCCGCTTTTGCCTGTTTGTGGATCCGGATTATAGATAAAATCCCCGAATATCCCGGCATACGGAACATACTTGGCAAGCAGCGGAACTCCGGCAAACGGATCTTTAATCCCGATTTCAACGCTGGGGTTGAATGAATTATAGTTGTATTGATACTGGCCTCCAACCACACTATTTGTCCTATACTCATTCGTAAATGCTCCCTTACCTTTTAAATTAGTAAAAAGATAAGTGGCAACCGCAGCCTTAAAATCTATCTTGTCCCTCCAATTATATTTTACTCCCGGCTGAACCACCCACATTGTCCGGCCTGAACTGCTTGAACTATCCTGAGTCAAAGCGAAGATTTCAGCATTCAAAAATAGCCCCAAATACGGGTTAAGACGGTAATCCAACTGCATATTGACGCCTTCCGGATTCAAATCCGTATCCCACAGGAGATCATTCGGCTGCCAAATAGGATTCTTGAATTTACCGCCGGTTAAAGTCAACCAAGTAGTAGGCGAATATGAACCATAGGCATAATCCAAAATAATACTCTTAAAAGAAGCGGGACCATTACTGTCGGCAAACGTAGCGTTGGTTGAGCGCGGATTGGATGTCGAACCTGTAGCAAGGCCCACTCCAACCTTCATCTGGTCATTTATCTTTGTATCTAAGCCTAAACGCACCCTAATCTGCCCCTTGCTGTCGTCTTTTGCCGCCTTTTGTTTCGTATTGGCATACCTTAAGCGAAAATCACCTTTCATCTTTACTCTTTGCAGCCATTCAGGAAGCAAATCATATTTGGCCTGCGCAATCTCCTTACGAATATCTTCCTTGGTTTCGGTCTTCACCTGCTGGGCTTCGCCCGCGGTTAAAACCCCTTTATCTACTAACTTCTGCAGGAGTAAATCGATTTCTCCCGCGGAAGAACTGCCTATCAAGCACAAAACCGCAAATCCTGCCGCTGCCAATACCAAAAACTTTTTCATTTGCTTCCTCCTTTTCTACTTCTGGTTAATAATGAATTCTCTATTCTGCATATCCCTTACCTCATTTACGGCATCTAACAATATCGCGACACTAAAGGGTTTGGCGAAATAGCAATCCGCGCCCATAATATGCGCGTATAATTTATCCTGCGGGCTGGTCTTGGCGCTTACCACTATTACAAACGTCCCCCGTGAAGGATTGTCACTGTTTTTTATCTGACTGCAGATATCAAACCCGTTTAAACCCGGAAGCATAATATCAACTATCGCGATGTTGAAATATGCGCTCCTTAATTCTTTTGCCGCTGCGTAACCGTCAAAAACCTGTTCAACCGAATACCCGGCTTTACGCAAATTGTATGCAATGAGTGAACTGATATCTTTGTCGTCTTCTATTATGATAACCTTGGTGGAATTTTTCATGCGTCAAGCGTATTGCCGGTAGAAATAATCCATTTCGATTATTTCATCGGCAACAGCCTTTTTTACAGAGCGGATTATCTTCAGCCATATCTTACGTATTTTTCTTTTCATGGCTAAAGTATAAAAGAAGGGCGTTAAATATGCTTCAAGGATAAGTAAAATGTAGGTAAAGTTTTTTGGGGGATTAAAAGTGCTACTTGAGGAGGGTAAAGAAAAATCTTGAACCTGAACCTTCGCTGCTTTCTACTCCGACCATACCGCCGTGTAATTCCACAATATGCTTGACAATAGATAAGCCTAAACCTGTTCCGCCGAGTTCGCGCGAACGCGCTTTATCCACCCGGTAGAACCGTTCAAAAATACGCGGGATATCTTTTTCAGGAATACCGATACCGGAATCTTCCACGATAACTCTGATCTTTCCATTAAATTCTTCGGAATAAATTTTTATTGCGCCTTTTTCCCGGTTGAATTTCAAGGCATTATCGATAAGATTGGTAAATACCTGCTTTATCCTTTCTTCATCGGCTTTAACCAAAATATCCGGGGCTAATCCATTTACTACCTCAATTCTCTTCTTTCTTAACTGCGAGCCAAAACCCAAGATAACTTCATCGGCTACCCTGGAAAGATTTACGTCGTTTATTTCAAGGGATATATTCTTAGACTCCAGATAAGATAAAGAGAGTAAATCATTGACTAAGCTATTCAGGCGTTCGGCGTGATTTTGAATGATTTTCAGGAAATTACGGTTATTTTCCTTATCATCCAAAGCCCCTTCCAGCAGTGTCTCCACAAAACCCTTTATAGAGGTAAGCGGAGTTTTTAACTCATGCGATACATTGGCCACAAAATCCCGCCGGATAGTTTCCAGCCTCCGAATCTCCGTAATATCATGGATTACTACAAGGCAGCCATTTACAGAGTCATTCTCAAAAATTGGAACGGCATTGACCTCGAAAATCCTGTGCCCCGGCAACACAAGAGTAACTTCAACGGATAAAGATTTACCTTGGGTTAAAACATTATTTATGATTTCCGAGATTTCGTTATTACGGACTGCTTCCAAGAAAGTCTTGCCTTGCGCATCTGCATTCAGGATTCCAAATATCTTCTCAATTGCTGGATTAACGGAAACTATGCGGCTTGTTTTATCAACGACGATAATGCCTTCGATCATACTATTGAAGATTGCGGATAGCTCCTGATTCTGCTGCCTGATTTCTCTAATTTTATCTTCCAAATCCTGAGCCATTTTATTCAGAGTAAAAGAAAGTTCTCCTATCTCATCCTTGGAATGATTTATTATTCTATGCGTGAAATCCCCTTCGGAAAACTTGCGGGAAACCTGAATTATCCTGTTAATCGGCCTAGTTATCCTCGTTGTAACAATATAACCCAAAACAAAAGCAAATCCTAAAGCAAGAAGCAAACCCAGAAATACTATTTTTCTGATCGTCGAGAGCGTTTTTTGCACATCACCTAAAGGAAGCGCAAGCCTTAAAACCCCGAGAGGCTGATTATTATCTTTTATCGGCAAAGCAATATAAAGCATATCGATTCCAAGAGTACGGGAAAAACGCGTATCAATGCCTATTTTTCCCCCGGCTAAAGCCGTGTTTATCTCCGGACGACTAAAATGGTTCTCCATTTTAAGAGTGTCTTGCGGAGATCTTTCGGAATCAGCTAAAACTTTACCCCCTTTATCAATTATGGTTATGCGGCTTTTTATTTTAGGGCTTAAAATCTTGACCAGAGCATCAAGAGAAAAAACATCCCCCCTTTTTAAACTCTCGACGCTAATCTGGTTCTCGATTAAATAGGCTTCGGAAATAAGCGAGGACTGTATATTGCTGAGGGAATTTTCTTCTAAATTTTTATCGAGAAAAAAGGAGGTTAATCCAAAGGAGATTAAAATTACAAATACATATAAGAGAATAAGCTTAAGTTTCATACTCAAATCTATAACCGTAATTTTTTACGGTTATAATGCGTTTGGCCTCGCTTTTTAGTTTCTTGCGCAAAGTCCTTATATGCACGTCAACGGTGCGCGTTTGTATCTCAACGGCATGATCAAAACCCCAGATATTATCCAAAAGATAGTCCCTGGAAAGAACCCTGCCCTTTGCTTCAATTAAAATTTTTAATAATTCGAATTCTTTTGAGGTAAGCTCAATGGGTTTGTCTTTAACGTTAACGCTAATTTTGGAAAAATCAAGGGTTAAATCACCCGCCTTAAATATTTCAGGGAGCTTATCCTTTTCTTTTACCCGGCGTAATACTGCTTTGATTCTGGCAATAAGCTCGCGCGGGCTAAAAGGTTTGGTTATATAATCGTCAGCTCCTAATTCCAGCCCGACGATTTTATCCGACTCTTGAGCCTTGGCAGTAAGCATAATAACCGGAATATCGGAAGTCTTTCTTTCGAGTTTAAGCTTCTTGCAAACCTCCAAACCGTCCATTCCGGGAAGCATTAAATCCAGGATAACAAGACCGGGTTTCTTCCTGTTCGCAATATCGATAGCATCCTCTCCATCACCAACAGATAAAGTCCCGAAACCTTCTTTTTTGAGATTATACTCAAGCATCTTTACGATGTCTTTTTCGTCCTCAACGATCAGTATAGTTTCTTTCACATATACTCCACGGTTAACTTGTAAACATTTTAACAAAGACGCTAGCCTAAAACAACAAAATTATTAAAAGGAAAAAATCACTTTTCCGCGCCAACAACAATTTCCTTCTTCAATTTACCGCTTATACTACAATACCCTTCAACTGAAAGAATATCGCCATTTTTTACGTCTGGAATAAGATAAGTAACCGCCTGGATGGCATTGTTACCCTGACGGGAAAATGTAAGCTCGACTATTTCTTTTCCGTTTAAGCCCACATCCACTTTTTTAATATAGTGACTAAGAGGGTCGGCAACATTATGCATAATCACTGCAGCCAGCATTTTCGTAGCGGGATCAAAGGTAATTTTTATATCAGATGGCGGATGAGCGTACGCCAGCGAACTAAACACAAAAAGCAGGATAGCTGACAATAAAACAATCTTTTTCATAGGTAGCCTCCTTTTCTCTACTGAATTTTATTCAATATGGGAACCGTGGTATTCAAAACCAACAAACTAAGCAACTCAACATCAAACCTGACTCCGAGATTAGTCAAAACAAAAATTAAACCGGAGATAAGAGCGCCAAAAATAAACTTACCTTTCTTACTCATTGGCGTTGTCTTTGGTTCGATTACCATAATGAATATATAGAATAGACTTAAATAACCGAATACATTCCAAACGGGAATTTTATGAAGCGCTGCCTGAATCCCAAATAAGGCCAGAAAAACTATCCCGTATCCAACAAGAACTTCTATTTTCCTGAATTTATACGCGAAATATAATCCCGATGGAATCAATATATACCAAAGATAAGTTCCCTTCCATTGGGTAGAAGCGCTAAAAATCATCAAAGTCAGGAATATTCCGAAAGCGGCTGGATTAAAAATATGTTTCTTTTGTAAACGAATCAAATACTTAGAGGAAATTGCCAATACGCAAGCCGATACGATTTTCCACCAAGCCTCATCGCTAGAAAACACAAAACCGATGATCAAACCGGTAATGATCGAGCTTTCGGTTATCTCTAAAACTCTATTTTTAAAATATAAGATTATCGATTCGGCGCAAAGGCTGGAAAAAACCGCGGTAGCGATAGCAATAAGGAACAAAACATCTCTATCCCTAAAGGAAAGGATCAGCGCAAAACACGCTAAAAAAATAATTAACTGGGATTTTACGGATTTAAAATTAATCAGCTGAACTCCTTAAGCGCTTCGCTAATATCGATATCTTCTATTTTCTCCTCAACTAAGGGAATCTTGTTATTAAGTCCGCTTCTATCCTCGTAACTATCACTTTCTTTTCTGTAAATCACGCCAATGGGTATTTTTTCTTCCCATTCAGCTGCTTTCTGTAAAGCTGCCATCTTGTTATAAACGTCATAAGAAGGACCCTCATTTACTTTATATACTCTCTTAGAGTACCATTCGTAAGTATTCTTTTTATTATAAGTCACGCAAGGTTGCAAAACATCAATAAGCGAAAACCCTTTGTGTTTTACTCCTTCTCCAATTAACCATGACAAATGTTCGGAATCCGCGGAATACCCTCTAGCTACAAATCCGCAACCTAATACAATCGCCATCTCTAAAGCATGCATCGGTTCAAGAATTACGCCATTAGACAGCACCTTCGTCTTATAACCTAAATCAGTCGTAGGCGAAGCTTGCCCTTTAGTTAAGCCGTAAATCTGGTTATTACAAACTACAACCGTTATATCGACATTCCGGCGAATATTATGCAGAAAATGATTCCCTCCCTCGCCATAACAATCTCCGTCGCCGGTAGTGACAATTACGGTTAAAGACCGATTAGCGATCTTGGCAGCTACCGCAGGCGGAAGCGCCCTGCCATGAAGGCCATTAAAACAGTTGCATTTTATATAATGCGGCAACTTTGCTGCTTGCCCTATCCCTGAAACCAACAAAACATCTTTCGGCTCTTTGCCTAAATTAACCAAAACCTTTTTCACGGAATTAAGGATCCCAAAATCTCCGCAACCCGGGCACCAGGCTATTTCATCATTACTTTTAAAATCATTAATGTTCATATTATGCCTTATTCTTTTAGGGACGGTTCTATGCTAAATGGCTTAAAGAATAGAACCGTCCCTATTGCCTTAACTCCTTTATCCGCTTAACAAGATAATCCAAATTAAAAGGCCTGCCATCATACTGTAATATCGAAGAGCTAACGCAAAATCCTGTCTCTCTCATTAACAGTTTAGCCAGTTGCGCTCCGGCATTATTTTCAACCGTAATAATTTTCTTTCCTTTTAATAAACGGCCTAATTCTAATTTCGGAAACGGCCAAACCTGCGGCAAATGCGCAAAACCAAGATTCTTATCGCTTATTTTCTCACACGCTTCCTTAATTACTCCGTAAGTCGAGCCAAAACCCAAGATAACCTTTTTAGCTTTTTCGATATTAAACGTAACCGGCTTTTCAATTTCTTTAGAAAGCCAGGACATCTTCTTGTAAAATCTTTTTTCAACCATTTTTACCCTCATCGCGGCATCTTCGGTTATGTGCCCCTCTTCATTATGCTCATCGCTATCAACATAAATCACATCACTGATCCATGAAGGAATAGCTCGAGGGGATATTCCTGAAGCTGTGAGCTTATACCTCTTGTATCCGGATATTTGGGCAGAATCTTCTTTTGATATGATAGACCTCTTAACTTTTACTCTATTCAAATCAAAAACCCTGATATTCATTAATGAATCAGCCAGATGCTGATCCGTCATAACAAAAACCGGGATCTGGTATTTTTCCGCGGTATTAAAAGCCTTAGCAGTAAGATAAAACGCTTCTTCGATTGTTCCGGGTGAGTACACGGCCCTGGCAAATTCTCCATGGCCGGCATGAATTAAAAAATCCAAATCAGCTTGCTCGCTCCGGGTAGGAAAACCTGTGGCTGGTGCGGGCCTCTGGGCATCGACTATAACAACAGGCGTCTCAGTCATCCCGGATAAACTTACCCCCTCAACCATAAGCGCGAAACCTCCACCAGAAGTAGCTGTCATTGAACGAACTCCGACAGCTGAAGCGCCGATAACCATATTCACCGCGGCTATTTCATCTTCAGCCTGCTCAACTAAAATATTAAATTTAGCGCTAAAATGAGAAATAGTATCCATAATACTGGTAGATGGTGTCATCGGATAAGCGGAATAAAACTTGCATCCTGCTTTTATAGCTCCCAGAGCAATTGCCTCATTGCCATTCATCAATAAAGTATTTCTTGCCGCTTTGGAAGATACTTTAAACTTATCATCTTTAAAATAAGCCGTTACAAAATCATAACCTGCTTTTGCCGCTGAGATATTCTTTGCAACAATCTTTTCTTCCTTACCGCTAAAAATTTCTTTTAAAACTTCTTCGAAATATTCAAAACCTGTTCTGGTTAATCCCAGGATAGCTCCACAGCAAACCGTATTGATATAAATATCGTTTCCGCCAATATCATTGGCTAACTTGTAGAATGGAATATGGAAGAAATTCTTAGGAACGCCGGAGATTCCGAATTTTTCCTTATCTAAAACCAAAATTCCGGTTTTAGTAACACCTTCTTTATGCAAATCCACGCTCTTCTTATCCAAAGCAATCGTAATATCCGCTTTTTCAACCGGGCAAGATACAGGTTTATCCGAAATCCTTAGTTGAAAGAAATTATTTCCTCCCCGGACACGGGACATATAATCCTGGTTCGCGTAGATATACAATCCTGTCTTTTTAAAGACCCGGCATAAAGCGGCTCCGATAGTTTGCATACCCTGCCCTGCCTCACCGGTGATCTTGATGGTAAGTTCATTCATACTATATTCAATTCCTTGCTACTTTGCCACAAGCCGTGAATATTGCAATAGCTGGACGCGAAAATCACCCCTAGTTTATCTGTCTTAAAAGTAATCGCTATCTCAGGATGAGTATAAACGGTGCTTGAGTCCGGGCCATTGATCGAGGCTCCGTGGCTGGAAAATTCAGCTCTGCCGATCTGATAAGGATATTTCTCTCCCTGCGGCTGAAAAAAGAGACTGATCCAGCTTATAAAATGTTCACTCTTATTTGGATGCGGGATCTCTTTGCCCACGCTCACCGTAACTTTGAAGAATTCCCCTTTTTTAACCTGATCCGGAGCTTCAATTACCGGAACATGTTTTTCCGCTTTCCAATCAGCGCTTTGCAACAAGTCTTTTAAATCCGCCATATTCCCCTCCTTTTTGCTTAAACTATTTTGAAAGTTTTCTATCAATCGAAAATGATCCAGCGCCTTTGATCATTAAAGCTACAGCTATGGCAATAACCAAAAGGTGATATTCAATTCCTTCGCCTTTTTGAACACCATACCAGTTCATAAAGAATCCGAAACTGCCATGGACCATATATATAGCTACAACCATTACAACCGCGATTCCAAAAGCGGCCAAACGGGTAAAAAATCCGATGATCAACGCAATCGCTCCGACAAATTCAGCAATAATGGCAAGTAAAGCAAGGATAAGAGGTATATGCATTTTATCCGTAAACACTGCCAGAGTGGCATTTAATCCATACCCACCAAACCAACCTAATGCTTTCTGGGCGCCATGAGGAAAGAATACAATCCCCAATGTTAATCTAAGTATAAAAACTGAAACGCCTTCATTGGTTTGAAGTATTTTTTTAAACATCCGCCCTCCTATTTAGTATTATTATACCGCAGATAAATACAAGATTACATTAATTTTTATTACCCTTGAATTCAAAATAGTGTTATAATTTATTAATACAACAAAGGGAGACGAAATGAAAATAATACTTTCTTTTTTTATATTCATTTTTGGTTTAACCATGGTTGCCTATTGCGGGCAAACAAACAGGGTTGAACTGAATGATGGCAGCGTAATCGAAGGAGAAGTCCTTTCACTCGATAGCGGAATTTATACTTTAAATAGCGCTAGTTTAGGAAAAATCCGGATTGAAGCGGCAAAGATAAAAAAAATCGAAATTAAAAGCGCAATTCCGATTTCCGCAGACAATCTGCCTTCAATAATAGATCCGAATTTAGTAAAATCAAAAGCTGACCAAATCCGACAGCAAATAACTAACGATCCGGAGATTATGCGGATAGTAAACGAACTGAGTAGCGACCAACAATTTCAAGAGGCAGTAAAGGACCCCGAACTGGTAAAAGCAGCCAAAGCCCAAGATATCAAAACACTTATAGCGAATGAAAAATTCCTGAATTTAATTGAAAACGCCAAAGTCAAAGAAATTAAGAATAAGCTTCAGAATGCAAAATAACAAATTACGCTAACTTCATGCCATAGATATAAAGCGGGACGACCTTATGTAATACCGGCCTAAAATATGACCTCTTGCTCGCAAAAAGTAATTTAAAGCCTTGTTTGAGAAAAAAGCCCGCCCCTGCCTCAGACATCGTAGCTAAATGCACCCCTAAAACCCCTTCCTGCCTGAGGTAATTCAAATAGCTTTCCATCAACTTCGAACCGATATCCCGGCCGCGGAAACCATTACGCACATTGATATGCAAAATAGCCGGATAGTCTCTCGAGAAATCCGGAGCGATAAACCTGCCTCTTATCGCGTCCCATAAACAACCAAGGATAAAAATTATATTTTTCTTATTCGCGAGAACCCCGGTTTTAATTGCTTTACAGAATAAACCGGGAGCGATTTCTTTATTAAATATTTTTTCCAAGATAAGCTTATTTTTAGCCCCCACAAGGCAACCCGCGATCTCTGAATTTACTTCCGCGACAAAACACGATTGCGGCTCATAATCCGTAAAATATAAGGTTAATGCGTCGCTTAAAACCTCCTCCCCCTCAAAAAACAATGCTCCAGACTCTCCAAGCAACGCTGTATCGTGAATGATCCGTCTGACATTTTGCGTATCTCGAGGTTCGAATTTTCTTATCTTTACCTCAAGGTTTTCCGGCATTTTTCTTTCTTTTTTTTCTTCTTCTCTTTATTATTCCCTTTACCACAAAAAACACAAGGAAATAAAGCACTAAGGCGCAAATGATTCCTAAAATAACGCTGCCCAAAAACAAAGGTTCATAATGATCAATAATGCTCTTAAATGAAATATTCTTGAGATCCGACCATTGCAACGGAGGAAATCTTCCTTTTAAGATCAACCTTCCGGTTTCATACCCTGCCCAGGTTATAAATGGCACCGTAGGAGGCAAAGAAACGTTTGTTCCCAAGAGTATAGCAAATTTATTGGCAGGCCGCACGATGATAGCGGCAAGAATAACCAGAACTGTATGTAGACCGTAAAGCGGCAGAAAGCCGATAAAAGCTCCGATAGCGACACCTAAAGCAATCCCGTGGGGCGTGCTGTTGCCAAGAAGAAGCCTAAAGAAAACTCTCTTGATATTGAATTTCAATTCTTCAGATTACCTTTGTTTAGTAAAACGCCTTTTCATCTCTAAGGTATAAGGTATGCCGCCCAAACCTTTTATCTTAACAGGGATCCTTAAATCATCAGCGCTAATCCAGATCTCAAATTTCTCAGGTTTGCTGGTGAAATGATAAGTCCTGAATTTACCCGCGGGTATACTGATCTCTTCGATAGAGATTAATTTAACCGTGTATTCGGCGGGCAAAACCACATCAAACGTGCTCCCAACCTTTAATTCCAGGGCGCCACGCAGGGAAAAAGGAACAAGAATAGCGTTTTGTATAGGCTTACTTCCCTTAACAGTGTATTCCTCTACCTTTTTGCCTCCCTTAAATTTGGTAAGTTTAAAACTATTTTGCCGGATAGAATATTCTTCGGTTATATTTTCGTCATGAAGCCAAATGGAAATATCACGCTGAACCAAAATAGGCAGATAACTACCAGCTTCGCTCAAAATTACTTCCTTATCCTTAAATCCGGCTACGTCGGTTTTAAAAATTGTTAGCTGGGCTTTTTGGCCGCGGTATTCTGTCGGCCCAAAATCCTGGTATTCACAGGTCCCTATACCTAGAGGCTTAACATCATAAATAATCGTCTCTAAGGGCTCCTGCTGGGCGAAGCAAATTCCCGCAAATAAAGACTTCGCCAGGATAAAAGATACAATACCCAAACAAATTTTTGTTTTCATTGATTTATTATAGATTTAATGTTTTAATTTATCAAGAATATTCTTCCAAAATAAGAAATTAAAATCCCTCTGCGATTAGGAAATCGCAGAGGGAAACTGCAAAATAGCGGATAAACCAGCCTATCTTGCCATAGGCATATTACCTGGCTTTTTATCCATTGTGTCTGCTATCCTGTTCATCTTATCCATCATTACGCAACGCTTGCCAACAATACCCTTGCTAAAGACTAATAACGCGCAAATCCAAAGCAAAGCTACGATCACATACCCAAAAGCCTTAAGGCCCTTGGAATCGCTTTTAATGGCAGCCGACAAAACAAAAAAACTGACCACTAAAAGAATAACCGCATGAACCAAACCAAAAACTCCACCACCTATTCCCATACCCATAACTCCCTCCTTTCGTTATAAATATTTATAAATTAGCCCAGGCTTTTCCGGAACCTAAGCGTGCTTATAGATATAATTACCAGCCCCATTACCAATAACGGGACTAATTGAACCCAAAGAATATCCATTCCCACGCCTTTTAAGAATAAACTCCGGATAATTACCATAAAATAACGTAACGGATTTAAAATAGTAAACCACTGAATCACCTGCGGCATATTGGCTATCGGATAAGCAAACCCGGAAAGCAGCATTGTCGGCATATAAAAAAGAAAAACCGACATCATCGCCTCTTGCTGGGTCGCGGATATCGTAGAAATGAACAAACCTATTCCCAGAGTAGTAAACAAATAAATGCAGGTTGAAAATAGCAATAAAAACAAATTTCCTCTTAAGGGTATACTGAACCAAAGCACTCCAAATATAGTTATCAGCATGATCTGAATCAACGCGATTATCGCGAAAGGAACAAGTTTACCGATAATAAGTTCAATAGGTTTGATCGGGCTTACAATGAGCTGCTCCATCGTGCCTATCTCTTTCTCTTTTACTATAGCCATTGAAGTTAATAAAAGAGACATCATGGTCACGATAGTCGCGATGACTCCCGGTAAATAATAATCTCTGGAAATAAGATTTCCGTTAAACCAGGCGCGGTCTCTTAAATCCACTTTTGCTGAATTATCCATCCAGCCTTTAGCTTCCAACTGCTCCTGCAATAAATCAAACTGGAAATCACTGATAATGGTATTAGCATACCCCATAATGATCATTGCCGTATTCGAATCCGTGCCGTCAAAAGATAGCTGAATAGAGGCGTCTTTTCCGGCATTAATATCCCTTCCGAAACCACGGTCAATATGAATGACTAAACTGGTTGCCCCCTTATCCAGCATGTAATTCTGCTCTTTTTCGCTGGAAATATAATGTTCTGCCCCAAAATATTGGGAGTAGGTGAACCTCCGCAGAAGTTCGCGGCTCTCTAACGTATTGTCACGGTCAAGAATGGCGGTGGGAACATAATTTATATCTTTGTTCGCGGCATAACCAAAGAGGATAATCTGGATGATCGGAGTGATAAAAATTACCGTCCTCATCCGGGGATCGCGAAAAATCTGTTTAAATTCCTTGATCAGAATAGCTTTGGCGCGTTCAAACATAGTTAAGCCACTTTCTTTTTAAACCTGGTTACCGCCAGGCCGAACATCAGCGCGGCAAATGCCAGTAGAAAAAGAGTCTCATCCCAGAGAACATTCATCCTGCCGGCTTTAAGAAATGTTTCCCTTAATACCACTATATAATAGCGCGCCGGAACAAGATACGTAACTGCCTGGATCGCTTGCGGCATATTAAAAATCGGGTAAATAAACCCGGATAAAAGCACGGTCGGCAGCATAGTGGTCAAAGTTGCCATCTGGCTGGCCATTAGCTGAGTGCGAGCGACAACCGAGATGTAGATACCCTGCGACAAAGCTCCGATTAAGAAAAGCGAACTTAAGCAGGCTAACAGAAAGTAACTTCCCCTGAAAGGAACGCCAAATAGAAATTTTGCCATTAATACTCCCACCACAAGGTCAAAAAACCCGATGACAAAATAAGGTATAAACTTCCCGATGATCAACTCCGGGGCTTTTACCGGAGTAGAGATCAATTGCTCCATTGTGCCTCTTTCCCACTCCCGGGCAACGCAGATAGAAGTAAGCAGCGAAGCGATGATCATAATTATCATCGCGATAACTCCGGGAACGATAAACCAGGTGCTGGTCAAGCCCATATTGAACCAGATCCTTGAACGAGCATCAATGTTCTGCGGTTTCTTCAGGCCATGAGCGGCAAAAGTTTCACTCAAGAGATTAACATTATAATTCGAAACAACTGTACGGACATAGCCCATAGCAATGGTAGCAGTGTTAGCATCACTGCCATCAACAATCAGCTGCAAAGGGGTTGACTTACCGGATTCAATGTAATGAGAGAAATCTTTAGGGATAATCATGGCCATCATAATATCCCCGGTATTAATTTTATGCTCGATATCCCGGTAATTATCAGTATATCCGGTTATTTTGAAATACTTGGAATTCTGAAAATTAAGGATAAAGTTACGGGTAAGTTCGCTGGATCGATCCTGATTCCAAATAACCATAGGCACATGGTCTATATCCAAAGAAAGGCCATAACCAAAAATTAACAGCAGGAACATCGGGATCGCCAAGGCCAAGCCCAGCGAACGCGGATCACGCTTGATCTGGATGAATTCTTTCCAGGCAACCGCCTTAATTCTTTTTAGGCTCGGACTTATCATAATTTTCTATCGAATATACAAATACGTCTTCCAACGAAGGAGTGATCCTGTTCACGCTAAATTCTCCCGCATTCGCTTGCCGCAAAAATTCATTTATCGACGAAGTTGCCTGGGAGCTGTTCGATACCACGACATGGATATTCGACCCAAAAAGCGCGGCTTCCTTAATACCTGCAAGCTTAGAGATTTTTTCCAACCAATCCTGAGAGCTGGGTACGGAAACTTCCAGCATTTCATCTTTGATGATCTTAGTCTTCATTTCCTGAGGCGTCCCCTGAGCAATGATCGTACCGTGATAAATCAAAACCATCCGGTTGCAATTCTCCGCCTCATCCATATAATGCGTGGTAACAAAGACGGTTACTCCTTGAGCGGCTAATTGTTTAATGGTATCCCAAAAATTCGCCCTGGTTATCGGATCAACCCCAGAAGTCGGCTCATCAAGAAATATAATATTCGGCTTATGGATAAGCGCGCAGCCTAAAGCTAAACGCTGTTTCCAGCCTCCGGCAAGGGTAGCTGTAAGATTCGACTCCATGCCTTCTAAACCCGCGGTGCGGATAACTTCTTTAAAACGCTCTTTTTTCTCCTTCGCGGGAATTTTGTAGATACCACTGTAAAAATTAATATTTTCTTCTATGGTCAAATCATTATATAGAGAAAACTTCTGCGACATATAACCGATATGTTCCTTAATTTTGTGCTGTTCTTTGATTATATCAAAACCACCGACTTTACCGCTTCCGGAAGTGGGTGGAATGATCCCGCAAAGCATCCTGATAGTTGTGGATTTGCCCGCGCCATTGGGCCCCAGAAATCCGAAAATTTCTCCGGCCTGAACCTCAAAGTTTATGCGGTTGACCGCGGTAAATTCCCCAAATTTCTTCTCTAAGTTCTGAACGCTGACGGCTATGTTTTCGGTGGGCATATTTTTTAATGTCAAATGATAAAATTCCTGTCTGCCGACAGGCAGGCAAAATCCAAAATAAATCTAAAACTCAAATATCAAAACCAATATTTTGTTATTTATGCTTATTTTGAATTTTGGGCTTTGTCATTTGGATTTAACCCATATTCCTTGATCGCTTTAATAAATGCTTCCTCCAGAGTTTTAGCGTTATATGCTTTCTTGGCCTTATCAGGAGTTTCGCAGCGCAGGAGCTTACCTTTATGCAACAAGCCAACTCTGTGGCAACGCTCTGCCTCGTCAAGATAACAAGTTGAACAAAATATGGTAACTTTCTCTTTTAAAAGATCATAAAGAATGTTCCAGAAATCCCGGCGGGAAACCGGATCCACGCCATTAGTCGGTTCATCCAGGAATAAAACCTTAGGAGTATGGATCAACGCGCAGGCTAATCCTAACTTCTGTTTCATCCCTCCGGAGAGCTTACCGGCAAAACGCTCTTTAAAAGGCAGGAGCCCGGAAAAACCCAATAGCCTCTCGATTGATTCAGAACGTTTATCCTTAGCAACTCCGTAAACATCGGCATAAAAATTTATATTTTCCATTACAGTCAGCTCTTCGTAAAGGCCGAAGCGTTGAGACATGTAAGCTATATATTCCTTCAGTTGTTCCGCTTCTTTTACAGTATCCTTATCATAAACTCTCGCCCTGCCTTGCGTAGGATCAAGGATCCCGGTCAAAAGACGCATAGTAGTGGTTTTTCCGGCGCCATCAGGGCCGACTAAACCAAAGATCTCACCCTCTTCAACTTCGATATTTAAATTATCGAGAGCCGTCAATGCCCCGAATTTACGGGTTAGATTTTCAGTTTTAATAGTTATCATATAGTGATTTTAAATCCCAATCACCAAACCCCAATGACGAATGAATGGTTTAAATCCCAATTTCCAATTGGGACATTGGACAATTGAGATTTCATTTAGCATTGAGACTTGGACATTGGTTATTTATTCTAAGTTCTATTCAATTATAATATACGCATCCGCAGGCATTCCAGGCTTCAAATCAAGGCTGGAATTATCAACCCTGACCTTTATCCTGTAAACGTACTTTACTCTTTCTTCGGTAGTCTGGATATATTTAGGAGTGAATTCTGTTTGAGGAGATATAAACGAAACCCATCCGTCATATTTTTTTCCTTTATAACTGTCTGTCTGGATATACGCTTTCTGGTTAAGTTTTACTTTACCCAGATCAGTTTCATTGATATAGGCAGTTACCCAAATATTATCAAGATCCACTGCGGTAAAAACCGGAGTTCCCGGCTGAACAACCTCGCCGGCCAAAGCGCTCTTTACAAGAACATAACCGTCAAGGGGGCTTGCTAGATCCGTCCAGCCTAGTTTTGTGTTTGCTAATTCCAAAGACGCCTGTAACTGTTTTATATTTGCCGAATCAGTATCCATCTTGGTTTTTGCGCTGTCTCTGGCTTGAGCAGAAATCGCCCCCGCCTTAAGCAAATTCTCGGCTCTTATATAATCATCATAATCAAGCTTGTATTGATACTCCGCTAACTTCAGGGCTGCCTCTGCTTCAGCCTGGACCTTGCTAAGCTCATCTTTCTTTAGCCGGGCGACAATATCATTCTTTTTGACTACTCTGCCTTCATCCGTCAAAAGCTCTTCAATTTGCCCCTGTACCCTGAATGATATCCGGACATCATCTCCTTCGATATTGCCTGAAACCTTGATTACTTTGCCATTGCCATCGCGTTCCTTGAGTATAAAAATAACCGCCCCAACTGCCGCGATAATCAACACCAAAGATATAATTATGAATTTTATTCTTTTCTTCATTTTACCTCCTCAATAAAACTCTTTCCCATAGTCCTATCTAATTTTGCTTTTGCCATAAGGTAATCGTAAATACCTTCGGCAAGGTTCTTCTCTACATTGGCTAAAGAAACCTGCGCGTCAAGCACGTCCAGATTTATGCCTACACCGTTGTTATAACGCACATAAGAAATATTCAAAGCTTCTTTGGCGTCCTCGAGATTATCTTCCTGCGATTGTATGATAGAAGCTGCTTGCTCAAGGTCCAAACATGCCTGCCTTATGTCAACCGCGACCTGGTCCGAATAATTTTCTTTTCCTAAAACCGCCTGCATATATTTTGCCCTGGCAGCGTCTACCTTGGCTTTGGTCGAGAATCCATCGAATAAAGCCAGGCGCACAGCAAAACCTATGTTCCAATTATTGTGCCTGGAGTTAAACATATTTCCTAAATTATTCGATTGATAAAAATACTGGCCATTAGCCTCTACTTGCGGGAGCCAGCCTGCGCGGGCGTATTTAATTGCCCACTTGCTGATATCGATCCCCAAAGACTTTAAAATCATCTCCGGTTCATTCAAATAAGCCTCTCTTAAGAATTCCTTTTCTTTGATCTCAAAGGGATCGTAAAATAGCTTATCTTTGATAATTATCTTATCGCTTACTTTTAATCCCAATAATTTATTCATTTCCGCCATGATCAATTTTATGGAATTTTGGGCGTTGATCAACTGCGGCAACAATAAAGAAACCTGAACTTTTGACTGTAAAACATCAAACCTCGAAGAAGTCCCCTGTTTAAATCTATGATTCACCTCTTCATAGTGGCTTTCTGCCTGACTAACCAAATCTTCGGCTATACGCTCCGTTTCATATGCAAGCAGAAGTCCATAATAAAGCCTCTTAGCTTCAAGCTCGACATTAAGTTTTGTGGCACGCAGAGTTTCATTTTGCTCTTTTAAAGCTAGTTGAGACTGCCTTAAAGCGGCAAGATTGGCTCCGCCATTATAAATTGTATCGCTTACGCTTATGCCCATATTATTATTGTTTTTATACCCGGAAAACACGCCGATATCTTTTTTGGTATTATTGGTAGTGCTGGTTAACACCGCTCCATTACGGGTATAACTGGCGTTAAAATCAACATTAGGCAAAAACGCGCTTCTTGCGTTTAAAATATCAGCGCTAGCCACATTAAGCCCATACTCCTGTATTTGAATATCCTTATTGTTTTTGTAAGCAATCTGGATCGCCTCCTTCAATGAAGAAAGCGTAAGCGGTTGAGCCTTCTTATCATCGCAAAAACCGCGTTCTCCTTGAAATAAAAATAAACCGCAGAAAATGGCAACCGCGGCGATTCTACTTGTCTTCTGGATTATACTTTTAAATTCTTTATAGAAAGGATAATTTTTGTTGGCGCTAAAGAAACGGGCTCCTGCTTTATAATAACTTTGCAGCACCCCCTCTTTGTGTAAATTATACAGCGTCCTCTGGAAGACCCCGGGCTTGGTTTTCAATAACCGCCCCAGCTGCTGAATGTAGAATTGCTCCTCAGGGTGAGAGTAGAAAAGATTCAAAAGTTTCAGGGAATTTTTCGAAAATTGCTTCATCTCTGGTTACCTATATTCCTTTTGCATATAATTATATTCATTTGAATACAATTATATGCATTATACATATAATTGTCAAGAAAATTTTTTTATATCTGATTTTGCTTATAATATTTGGCCCTTACGCGGGTCCTGTAAGCTTACGCGTCTGGCTTTGTCTTGTTTAGCCTCGGGGTCCTGCCGCGGAAGTTTCCCCATTCCTGCGGGCGGCCATGCCGTCCTCGGAACGGGGAAGCCCCTCTTCCGCGTCACCCCTCCGGCATTACTCTAGATATAAGTGTAAACAAGCCAATCCAGACGCTATGATTCAAGCAACATACTTATAAAATGACACTGGCAAGTTTATCCGCGAATTGAGATTTTAGCCAAAGCACGTTTGAGTATTTTCGGGAATTCCGAGGCCAAGCTGTAAAGCTTGGCAATCTCGGAACGGCTGGCCGATGTTTGTAGTATAGAGACAAGCTGAGAGCGCCGAGTGAGAGCGCGAGGCGCGAGTTCGGCAGCCGCCGAAAATACGAAAGACCTTTGGCGGCACGCTCCTAATTCTGTTAGCGGGCAAAATCGATTGAGCGGGAAACTTGGCAGTGTCATTAAGAGAATAAAGCAAATGATCGAATTTGCTTGAAATTACTCGTTTTAAACGTATAATACAGATTCAGGAGGAAAAAATGAGAAAAATATTGTTAGGCGGTTTTATTTCTTTAGTTTTAATTTTAGGATTTGGAAAATTCGGTTATTGCGCTGGATTGAATGTCGAGGAATTAGCCGATAATTTTTATAAGGCGACTGATTTACAAAAAGAGCAAATATTGAAGGATAATTTAGGCAAAGAGCTCTCGGCCAACGCAAAAGTAAACAACGCGGGAGAGTATGATTTCTTTGATACAAATAGCGATACTAAAGGAACCTACTACCAAGTTACCACCGATCCCCAGAAGACAAAAAATAACACGGTTTACCAGGTAATTTTCCTCTTTAAAGACAAAGACAAAGCAAAAGATGTTGATAAGGGCCAAAAAGTACAAAAAGACGGTCAGATTGTAAGAATACTTGATGAACGGCTGCAGATCACGATTTGGATTTTTTGCGGTGAATTAACCGATAAGGATAAGGCCCTTTTTAATCAAGGCTAGCCCTCCCCTTTTTTAGCATTCCCGAAGTCTACTAACTTAATTTTTTATATATGCTTATTGAATATAACTATATGCAATTTGCATATAGTTTGGACTTTTCTTAACCAACCTTGGAAGCTTAAATATAAAATTATGTTATTGACGTCAGGAGGAGAGATGTTTAAAAACCGGATCGAAATTCTCAGGTTTCAAAAAATAGGAGATAATTCCGGAAAATCGGTTAACTAATTTGTTGCGGTGTTTTAGATATAAATACAACCGGATAAAATTAAAATCTAACCTTCTCTTCGGCTCATAGGTAGTAGGCCCCATTTCATACCGCTTGATCCCATGATCAATGCACCATTTCATAAGGTCGCGAAACCGCACAAAATACAATGAATAAATATGGGAGACTGAATAATCGAAACCAAGATAATAATCAATAAAATAATCCCCCGATACAAGGCAAAAAGCAAAGGCTACTAGCCTCCCTTCGATTCTCCACAGAAAGAACCTTGTCTCATCGGGCATATTCTTGGCAACATTAGCAAAAAAGTCGATCGGAAGCTTCTCAAATCCAACCTCCTGCTTATTATATGTCTGTAAATAAAGTTCGTGTACCTGGCGCAATTCTTCGCCTTCTACCGCGTTTTTGACTGTCAGTTCGATTTTCGCCTTAGCGTCTGCTCTTTTAAGGTTTCTTTTCAGGTTTTCCCTCGAACTCGGACTCAACTTTTTTAAATACTCCTCGAAACTCCTAAAATTAACTTCCATATCGCTAGAAGGAAAACTCTCAAGCCTCAGATATCCATTTTCAAGAACCGGCCTTAATAAATCATCGTATGAACTGTTAAAGTCTTTATACATAATTAAGTCGGCTTTTTGCTCCTTGGCCAACTTTTCCAAGGCATTATTGATTTCCTTCATCACGATTTCGGTTTTGCCGGCAATACCTATCCTTCCTTCCCCCATCGGCAAACCGCAAATCAGTGTTTTAGGATTCAAAATACAAGGAATAAGCTTTTCGGTAATCACTAAGATTTTTCTCGGAAACCCCGTAACCGCTATGCTAAGCGGAAAATTGGCAATCAAACAAGAAGTAGCTCCCAGCGGAACATTATCTTCATAAACAAGGATGTAATAAAACTTAAACTTATCAAAGGAAGATTCATCGAGGGCTTTAAAGAAGCGGTAATTTTCTAAAGCCTTTGGGAAAACGCTTTTCCAGTCATTTTCCGGAAGCTCTGCTATTCTATTTACAACTTTGACGTTTAATTTCGAAATAACATTCATGATTAACCGAGCGCGACTAATATGATCCCGAAGACAACAAACATGATCCCTGTCCAACGCCAATTGCCGACTTTCTCTTTCAAGAATATAACCGACGAGACAGAAATCAGGATATAGCGCATGCTATCCAAAGAAAAAGCCAAATTCAGATCTGCCTTGGTCAAAGCAATCAACCAGAAAATCAAAGAAACGCCGGTCAAAATAAACCCCAGCCACACGCGGGGCACCTTAATCAGTTCCAGTATCAGGTGGAATGCTTTTCTTATGCTGTTTACATGCCAATCTAACGCGTTAATGGACGATTTGAGGATCAGCTGGCTGATAGTATCACAGATATCCGTAAGGAAGATTAAACCGATAACCAGAAAAATCTGCTCTTTCATGCCTTTTCTCCCTTACGAGCCGTAGACATTGAAACAAATATAACTCCTACAAGTATAAAACCGATCCCCAGCCAACGGATATAAGATATTTTTTCATGGAGAAAGACACTCGAAACCAGCGGAACCAGAATATAACTAAAACTTGCTACCGGCACCGCTACACTCAAGTCGATTTTCGAAAGAATGGTTGACCAGATTACGAATATCAGAAAAACAGATACTAATGCCAGCCATAAAAATGGAGACAAAATAACTGCTTTCAGAAATACCAACCCTTGTAAGAACGTAGCGATTTCCGAGAAATTTTGGCAGGCAGCGCTTTTTTTGAAACAAAATTGCGCGAATGTTTCCAAAATATCGGTAGAGACAAGGAATAGCAGTATTTTGAGTGTGAGGCGTCTTTTTGCAGTCATCTTTCCAGTATATCAAAAATAGCCTTGACCTGATTTAAGCCAAGGCTATCTTTATTACTCTTAATTTCTTTAATGATTATAGTTCAATTAACACGGAATAACAAGGAAAAATTCTGTTTTGAAAGGGTTGACTATCATTATCTATTTATGTCGCCTGCCTATCTTCTGCACCAGGAATAACCCGGGTCTTTACGACAGAGCTCTGATTTTATACTGTCATTCTCCCCTTTTAGCTCCTGCACTGATTTGACTAGTAGCGGGGTCAGGCGGGCGTAATCAACCATCCAGGGCTCGGTCTTAAGGTCTTTGCCGCCTATCTTAACCGCCTCAGGATAAACCTCATAGAGTTCCTGAGCAATGAAGCCCTGAACCTTCTTTTTACCGGGATCAGCGATGAAATTAAAGTCTCTTACCGGTATGGACATAAGAACCTTTAATCCACGGCTAGTTGGAATGATGTTTTCCTTCAGGCGGCGGTCAGAAGACGTATTGAAGTTGATCCTGGTCCATCCACCATCACTAGTGACGCTACCAAGGACTGTGCCGCCTACCGAATAAATAGTATAATAGTTGGAGGTGGATCCCCCGGTATGCTGGAGCCACTCGAGGATACTGGTTCCGGCGACTTCAAACTTACCTCCTAGAAAACTGTTTGTCCCGATACCAAGGGAGCCGCCGCTAGGATTAATATACGTATTCCCGGCACTATCATCTTGGATGTAAACGCCACCGCTAGTCGTACCTGACCTAATGTAAACATCTTCGTTAGCGCCATAGAAAAAGTGGATATTATGGGTAGTACCTCCTACCGCAAGTTTGCCCCATGACCCAGCTGTACCTTGAATCTCTAAAGGAGCCCGCGGGCTAGCTGTGCCGATACCAAGGTAGCCTGTTCCGCTAGTGCCCATTATTACATTGTAAGAAAGGGCATTCACGTAGAATAAATCATCGCCGCTATTGGACTTCACGCTTAAAGATTTGTAATTACCGCTACCGCCACCGCCTCTCACTAAAAGAAGATCCTGAGTTAATGCACCACTACCGCTAACATGTAAATTTGCCTCCGGGCTAGTAGTGCCGATGCCAACGTTGCCACTCGTTGCCTTTACCGTCATTGCTTTTACGGCACCCCCGCCCCAGATTGTCAAGTCATCGGTCTTATTACCGTCAATATCATTAATGAGCGCCCATCTTGTACTGCCTGCCCGCATAAACCGCACAGCCGATACGCCGCCATTATTACCTGAATCTAGATTTTCAACCATAATACTCACACCATTGCCAAATGCACCATCCTGGTCATCTATAATATGCAGCTTCACTCCCGGATTCACCGTCCCTATGCCTACATTGCCTTCCACTACCAGGTCAGCGTTGAAGTCAACCTCTCCAGAGCCGCTCTCAGTATCCTGCCAGG
>DJWJ01000028.1 GCA_002440965.1 Candidatus Omnitrophica bacterium UBA6233 | reverse complement strand
AGGATCTATGGTATCATTCCCATGAGGGGGAAATTTTTTAATTGACAAATATAGAATTTAGTGTATACTTGCTTCAGTAGTGAACAAGGGAGTAGAAGGTCTTTAACCGTAAGGAGAAAGAACGACACACCTTACGGTTTTTGTCTATTCTAGTAGTTTGCTAAAATTTTATAAGGAAGGAGGAATTGCAGCAATGGCAAAAGGTAAAGTAAAGTGGTTTTCCAACCAGAAAGGTTATGGGTTTATTACTCCTGAGAATGGTAATGATGTCTTCGTGCATCATACAGCTATACAGGGTGATGGCTATAAGACTTTAGAAGAGGGCCAAGAGGTGGAGTTTGAAATTGAAAAAGGTCCGAAGGGCGAGCAAGCTACAAAAGTAACCAAGTTATAACCTAAAAAAGCAAAAAAAGAAAAGGCTCAATGCGCAAGCATTGGGCCTTTTTTGTTAGTAAGGCTTGGTTGTTATGCTATAATTACCATATGCAAAAACGCGTGGTCGTTGGAATGAGCGGAGGGGTGGATTCTGCGGTAGCCGCCTGCCTTTTAAAGGAAAAAGGCTTTGAGGTTATCGGAGTCACTATGTGCTTTAACCTTGCGGATTCAAACCGCAAGAAAATAGGCTGCTGCAGCAGACAAGGCATAGAGGATGCCCGCAGGGTCTGTCATAAATTAGGTATAAGGCACTATGTTGTCAACATGCGAAAGGCCTTGGAAGAGCGGGTGATCGAGCCTTTCTGCCGCGAATATCTTCTGGGCCGCACGCCCAATCCTTGCGTAGTCTGTAACCAATACCTTAAATTCGGCGAGTTATTGAATAAAGCTAAGGCTTTAGACGCGCAATTCCTGGCAACCGGACATTATGCCAGAATTACTAAAATTCCTGCCGGATTTTTATTAAGAAAAGCCAAAGATTTAAAAAAGGATCAATCGTATTTTTTATACAGGCTTAATCAAAATCAATTAAAGCATATAATTTTCCCCTTAGGCAACTATACTAAAGTAGAGGTAAGGGATCTAGCCCGCAAATTTGGCCTTGCCGTAGCTGAAAAAAAAGCCAGCCAGGAGATTTGTTTTCTGCCTAACGATGATTATCGCGCGTTTTTAAGAAACAGGATGAATAAAGAATTGCTTACCGGGCCAATAATCGATACTCAAGGAAATGTTGTCGGCCAGCACAAAGGCGTTGCTTATTACACAACCGGCCAGCGGGAAGGCTTAGGAGTCGCCAAAGGTTATCCGGTTTATATAACCAAGATTGATCCTAGAACTAATAGTATTTATATCGGCTCAAAAGAAGAGGCCAGTTCAACCGGATGTTTGCTTAAAGATCTGCATTTTGCGATCAAGCCTCCGGTAAAAAAGAAAGTTGCTCTTAAAGTAAAAATAAGGTATAATCACCAAGAAGCTAGAGCAGATTTGTTTTCCTACGGTAACAAATCCACAGGCCACAAGGCCGTGGTTTGGCCTCCGATAGCCAAAGCCAAAGTAATTTTTAAAAAACCGCAATTCGCTATAACTCCCGGTCAATCAGCAGTTTTTTATGAAAAGAACAGGGTCATAGGCGGAGCAATTATTGATAAGGTTATAAGCCAAGATGACTAAACAAATCACCGGTTTGGAAGAAAAAATCAAAGAGCTTAAGAAAAAGCGTAATGCCGTGATTCTGGCGCATAATTACCAGTTACCGGAAGTGCAGGATGTGGCGGATTTCCGGGGAGATTCTCTGGAGTTATCCCGCGCCGCAGCCAGAACCGAGGCCAAGGTGATTGTTTTTTGCGGGGTTTATTTTATGGCCGAGACAGCTTCAATACTTTCTCCGGATAAGCTGGTGATTATGCCGGATGCCTTAGCCGGCTGCCCCATGGCAAATATGCTTAGCGCCGATGAGTTGAGAAAGTTAAAAGCAGAGCACCCGGAGGCGGTAGTTGTTGGTTATGTAAATTCTTCGGCAGAAGTAAAAGCCGAGTTAGATTATTGCTGCACTTCGACTAATGCCGTGGCCGTAGTTAACTACCTGAAAGATAAAAAAGAAATAATTTTCGTTCCGGATAAATACCTGGCTGATTATGTCTCCAAACAAACAGGCAGGCCAGAAGGCCGTGGTTTGGCTTCCGATAGCCAAAGCCGCAGGCCGCTTATCAGCTGGACCGGCTTTTGCCCGACGCATACCAAGATTCTTCCCGAAGATTTAAGGCGGGAAAAGAAATTTCATCCTTTTGCTAAAGTTATAGTGCATCCGGAATGCCTGCCGGCTGTTGTGGCAATGGCAGATGCGGTTTTATCCACGAGCCAGATGGCTAAATTCGCCAAGGAAACCGAAGCTAAGGAGATGATCGTTGGCACGGAAGTCGGGCTTATTTATCGCCTGAAAAAAGATAATCCCGGGAAAGAATTTTATCCGGCTTCCGAGCGGGCGGTTTGCCCGAATATGAAACGCACGACGCAGGAGAAGATACTCTGGGCTCTGGAAGAATTAAAAGAGGAAGTCAAGGTTCCCGATGATATACGCCTGCGGGCCAAAAAAGCAATAGATAGAATGTTGGAAATAGTTTAACCGGAGTTTTTTCGGGGTGAATATTCCCATAATTTACGAAGACCAATGGCTTTTGGTAGTAGATAAACCTTCGGGGCTTTTAACTGTTCCAACTCCTAAAAACGAAAAGCGGACACTTACCAGTATATTGAATTTATACCCCTGTCACCGGCTTGACCGGGAGACTTCGGGTTTGATAATTTACGCGAAAGATAAAAATACCCAGCAGAGAATGATGGATGAGTTTCGCGGCAGGAAGGTTAGAAAAATTTATCTTGCTTTTGTGCGGGGAATACCCCAAAAGAACCAGGGGGAGATTAAAAACAGGATCGAGGGTTTATCAGCCGAAACCCGTTATAAAATTATTGAAAAAAGGAAAGATTTTGCTATTCTGGAAGTTAATCCTTTGACCGGCCGCACAAACCAGATAAGAATTCATCTTAAACAGATTGGCCATCCTATTCTGGGTGAATCTAAATTTGCCTTTCGCCGGGATTTTGCAATTAAGGCCAAAAGGCTTATGCTGCAGGCAAAAGAGTTAAGTTTTTCCCATCCAGTGACAGGCGCGCAAGTTCAAGTGCGCCTAGAGCTTGCCGCGGATATGGCAGGTTTTTTAGCAAAACACCCTCACTAAGGAAGCCGGAATATGAATTTGATTCAAGCTTGCATATTTGGTATCGTCGAAGGAGTTACGGAATTTCTGCCTATTTCTTCCACCGGGCATTTAATGCTCGCCAGCCGCAGTATGGGGATTATTCAGTCCGAGTTTGTCAAAAGTTTTGAAATTGCGATCCAGAGCGGCGCGATTCTGGCGGTAGTTATCCTTTACTGGAAGGAATTATTTAAAGGTTTGGATGTCTGGAAAAAGATTCTTACCGCGTTTTTACCGACCGCGGTAATTGGAGCGTTGTTATATAAGGTTATTAAAACGTTCTTCCTGGGCAGCATTTCAGTCGTGCTTTGGGCGTTATTTCTTGGGGGGATCGCGCTCATTATTTTTGAAATCTTTCATGGAGAAAAAGAGGATTCTTCGGATGGATTAACGTCGATTTCTTATCCGCAGGCTTTAATAATCGGTTTTTTTCAGTCGATTGCCATTATACCGGGAGTTTCGCGCGCCGCAGCAACCATTGTAGGCGGTTTGGCAGCGGGATTAAAACGTAAAACAATAGTGGAATTTTCTTTTTTACTGGCTGTCCCCACAATGTGCGCCGCTACTGCCTTGGATTTAGTAAAAAGCGCCCACGCGTTTAAAGCGGATCAATTCCTTCTTTTAGGTGTTGGGTTTATTGTCTCATTTTTAGTGGCGCTTTTAGCAATAAAGTTCCTGCTTATTTTCATAAAAAAGCATACGTTTATTCCATTTGGAATATACAGAATACTTGTAGCTGCGGTATTTTGGTTGAAGTTCAAGTAGGAGAGAAGAATGAGTATTTTGGTCCTCGGGACAGTGGCGTTGGATAATGTGAAGACTCCTTTTGGCCAAAGAAAACAGATGCTGGGAGGGTCAGCCGCGCATTTTGCGATGGCTGCGCGTATTTTTACCAAAGTGAATCTGGTTGCCATTGTGGGTAAAGATTTCCCCCAAAAGCATATCAAATTTTTGGAGGCCAAAGGCATAAATCTTAGCGCGCTTATCCGCGAGGCTTCCGGCAAGACCTTTCAGTGGTCAGGCGAATATAAAGGTGATCTGAATACCGCTATAACTCTGAATACCGAATTAGGGGTCCTTAACACATTCAAACCTGAGATTTCAGAAGAGCAGAAAAGAATAGAGCATGTTTTCTTGGCCAATGTTGACCCGGATATACAGCGGCACCTCTTGGGGCATATGCGTTTGCCCAAGTTGATCGCCTTGGATAGCATGAACTATTGGATCAATAATAAGCGTAAATCGCTTCTGCGTTTGCTCAAAGAAGTGGATATTTACGTAGCCAACGATCAAGAAGCGCGTTCTTTATCCCAAGAACATAACTTGATTCAGGCAGCCCGCGCTTTGCGTTCTTTTGGGCCTAAGATGGTTCTGATTAAAAAAGGCGAACACGGAGTATTATTTTACAGCGATAAATTTATTTTTTCCCTTCCGGCATATCCGGCGGATAAAGTAGTGGATCCTACCGGAGCCGGAGATACCTTTGCCGGAGGCTTTATGGGTTATTTGGCCAAAACGAAAAAGGTGAATATGCAAAATCTAAGAAAGGCGCTTGTGTTCGGCACTATAGCGGCGTCATTTAACATTGAAAATTTTGGTTTAGAAAGGACCTCAAAGCTTACCAGGAAAGATTTGAATAAGAGATTGGTTCAGTTTAAGAAATGCACAATGTTTTAGAGCGGAGTTGATATGCGGGATATTAAATTAAAAGAAGAATTTATCGAGTTTATCCGCACCTACGGCGTGATAGGCGTAGCCATAGGTATCGTAATGGGCAATGCTGTGGCCAAGATTATCAATGCCATTGTTGAAGGCCTGATTATGCCTTTAATTGAAATGGTTCTTCCCGGGCCAAAATGGCAGGAAGCCGTGCTTCATCTCGGAAGGGCTAGTATAAAAATCGGAGTTATTATTGCTGCTTTTATCGACTTTTTTGCTATTGCCATAGTTGTATTCTTTATGGTTAAATATGTATTAAAGGTAGAAGTAGCCGATAATCAAAAGACGAAATAGGGGGGAGAAATGCTGGAAGAAAAGATTCTTAATGATTATAAAGAAGCAATGAAATCGGGGGATAAGTTAAAGAGCTCGGTTTTAAGTTTTTTGCGGGCGGATATGATGAACGCCGCGGTTGCCAAGAAGATAAACGCGCTTAACGATACCGAAGCAATCGCTGTTATCAAGAAACAGATAAAACAGCGCCAGGATTCTATTGAACAATTTACCAAGGGAGAGCGGTTGGAAATGGCTGAAAAGGAAAAGAAAGAGCTGGAAATCCTAAAAACCTATCTTCCTCCTGAGCTTTCCGCTGATGCAGTTAAGCAGATAATCGAAGAGGTAATTAGCGTAACTGGCTCAAGCGGCATGAAGGATATGGGTAAAGTTATGAAAGAAGTAAACGCAAAAATTGCGGGCCAGGCAGACGGCAAATTAGTCAGTGATTTGGTGAGGCAAAAACTTTCAGGGTAGATGGAAACCTATTTTCTAAAGAACGACGATTTAGTAAAATTCTACGAGCATTTAGCCGAGGATTACGACTTATATGTTCCGGTTAGGGAAAAGTCTCCGGTTAAAAGAGACGAATGCACCTGTAGGGCGAGCCTGCCCACAGATGATTATTTTCTAAAGAAGTTTTCTCAAGTCAAAAAAGAAGATATAGTTTTTAACGATTATCGCGCAGTTGAGCCGACCCGCGCGTTTTTTACGCATTATAAAGAAGAGGCTTGTGAATATTTTGAAGATGCGGGAGCAAAAGAAAAAAGAGAACGGCCTGTTGCGCTTTGCGGAATAAAAAATTGCGATTTATTTTCGTTAAAAGTGCAGGATTTTGTCTTTTTGGGAGGAAGTGAAGCCGATCCTCTTTATAAGTCCAGAAGGGAAGCTGCTTTGATTATTGCCAGCGACTGTCCGCATTTCAAGGAGGCTTGTTTCTGCAGGGCTTTCGACATTAATCCTTATCCAACAGAAGCTTTTGATTTTAATCTCTCTCCGCTTAATAACGGCTATCTTCTTGATATAGCAACCCAGAAGGCGAAATTAATAGCTGTGTCTCTTAAAAATTTATTGGTTCCAGCTACCCTGGGCCAGATTTCAGGGAGAGGGGCAAAAAGGGAATCGGTCAACATGCGTATGGATGAGCATTTAACGCAGTATAAAATCCCCAAAAAAGAAACATTACAGGACATTGTTTTATCGGGTTATAATTCAGGGATCTGGCAGGAAGAAATGCGCACTTGCGTTGAGTGCAATGCCTGTGTATTTATGTGCGACACTTGCCATTGTTTCCTGCTTTCCGACACCTCTTCTTCAGGTTCTGTCAAGCGCCTCAGGCTTTGGGATGGCTGCCTTTTGAAGAATTTTACCAAGGTTGCCGGAGGGGCCAACGCGTTAAAGATGCGTTATATGAGATTGCGCAACCGTTATTTAAAGAAATTCGATTTTTTTGTTTCCAATTTAGGCTATCAGGCTTGCTGCGGATGCGGTAGATGCATCGAAGTCTGCCCGGGTAAAATCGATATCCGCAGAATCTTAAGGAAATTATATGAATCCCGTTAGAAACAGGCTGCCGCAGGCAGCCGTTAATTGTTTTATAACGGGAAAACATTTTTATATGCGAGGTTTCTAACGGGATGAAGAAAAACATCTACCAGCCGCTTAAAGCTGTTATTGAAGAGATTATCGAAGAAACTCCGGCGATAAAAACTTTCAGGCTTAAACCCGAAGGAGGTTTTAAATTTGCCACCGGTCAATTCATTGAAATGACCGTTCCCGGTGTCGGGGAAGCGCCTTTTACTCCTTCGTCGGATCCCGGAATTAGCGAGAAATTGGATCTTACCATTATGAATGTCGGTGAAGTTACCGCGAAATTGCATTCTTTGCGCCCGGGAGAAGTAGTGGGAATCCGCGGGCCCTATGGCAAGGGGTATCCTTTGGATAAATTCAAGGGTAAAGATATTTTAATCGTAGGCGGCGGGGTGGGGCTGGCGCCATTACGTTCGCTGTTATTCAGTCTTTTCGCGACAATCAGCAATTATAATAAAGTAGTTTTACGTTATGGTTCCCGCTCGCCGAAAGATATAGTTTATAAAAATCTTATCCCTGAATGGGCTAAAAGAGATAAGGTAGATGTTTTAGTTAGTGTTGACATAGGAGATTCCGGTTGGCAGGGAAACGTAGGTTTAGTTACGACCATATTAGGCGATGCCCCTGTAGACTTTACAAATACTTTGGGTATAGTCTGCGGCCCTCCGATTATGATGAAATTTGTTACCTTAAAATTGCTGGATTTAGGGATTAAACCGGCGGATATATATTTATCCATGGAAAAAAGTATGTCCTGCGGTTTGGGTAAGTGCGGCCATTGCCGTATCGGTAAATATTACGCCTGCAAAGACGGCCCGGTTTTTACGTATGAACAATTGAAGGATATACATGATATATGGGATTAAGGAATGACAAATGACAAAATTCAAAGCACAAAATAAATCAAAAGTTAAAATATCAAATATCGAAACTAAAGTTTTGTCATTTTGATTTTGTAATTTGGATTTATTTTGAATTTTGAGCTTTGGTATTTGACATTAAAATATGAAACGTTTATACATTGATTTAGATATCTGTAGTAAATGCAAGAAGTGTTCTGTAGCCTGCGATTATTTTTATCATCCGCAGAATAACGGGATTACTTCTTTGCGCGAATACGCCACCTTTGCCACTATCTGCCGGCATTGCGAAGAGGCGCCTTGCGTAAATTCCTGTTATCATAACGCTTTGGAACGCTCAAGCGACGGGCATATCAAACGTTATAAGATGCGCTGCACAAGCTGTAAATCCTGCTCTGTGGCTTGTCCCTTCGGGATTATTTTTCAGGGTTTCATTCCTTACCTTGATTCTAAGTGCGATTATTGTGTCGGTAAGAATGTAGAGTTACCTAAATGTATAACTTCGTGTCCTGAGAAAGCCATAGAAATTAAAGAAGTAGAAGAGAGCCTTGAGCAGGATATCTATTTTGTGGGAGAACATCTGGCAGTGCATTCGCGCAAGTGGTCCAGAGAAGACGTTCAGCCGCCTAGGAAAAAATGAAGAGTATTTTTTATTATTTAATATTCCCGGGGTTCATATTTAGCGCCACAATCGGCCTGTTAGCTGGTTGGTTCGACAGAAAGCTTACTGCCCGCCTGCAGTGGAGGATGGGGCCTCCCTGGCATCAGAATTTTACTGATATCTTGAAACTACTGGGTAAAGAAGTAATCGTCCCCCAGGGTACTAAACTCACATTTCTGCTTTCTCCGTACCTGGGATTGATCGCTGCAGTATTAGTCAGCACGAGTTTAGGCAGGAGTATAATTTCTCCTTTAGAAAGTTTCGGCGGAGATTTAATCGTAATTTTTTATCTTTTGGCAATACCAGCAGTAGCCTTGATTATCGGCGCGTCTTCTTCCCGGAATCCGCTAGCTTCAGTGGGAGTATCCAGAGAAATTAAATTGCTTTTAGCTTATGAGTTACCTTTAATTCTTTCTATAATCACGATAGTTATCAAATGTAAGGGCGCATTACAAATCGGTCAAATCATTCAACAGCAGATGATTTTTGGTTCGAATGTATTTTCTTTTTCCGGCGCTCTGGCCTTTATCGTCGCGATTTTCTGTATGCAGGCAAAATTAGGAATAGGGCTTTTTGATATTGCCGAAGCTGATCAGGAGATCATGGGAGGGACATTGATCGAATATTCCGGCTTGCCGCTGGCGATATTCAAGTTAACCAAAGCAGTAATGCTTTATACTGTCCCGCTTTTTATCATAATTTTATTTTTAGGTAAGGATCTTGGCCCGATTTTTCTGATCGCTAAATATTTAATGTTACTGGTTATAATGACATTGATCAAGAATACCAATCCGCGTTTACGCATTGATCAGGTTTTGAGGTTTTTCTGGAGAATACCGACGATATTAGGGGTAATAGCGGTTATATTGGCGATATTTGGCAAGTAATGTCAAATGACAAAATCCAAATGACAAATGTAATCCAAAATTCCAATATCAAATTCCAAAACTTTAGTTTTGGAATTTGGAATTTTACATTTGCCTTCCTGCCGGCAGGCAGGGATTTATTTTTGGATTTTGAGTTTTGACATTTGGCATTAAAGTAAAGGACCAATTTATTAATTTCAATATGAACATTATCAAAAGAGCATTTACGAAATCAATTTGGGTTTTTCATATGAGCGTTGGCTCTTGCAATAACTGCGATATCGAGGCGCTGGATTGTTTTACCCCCCGGCATGACCTGGAGCGTTTCGGCATTCAGCTTATTGGTTCAGCCCGCCATGCGGACGCGCTTTTAATCACCGGAGCGATGAATAAGAAGGCGGTAGTGAGGATGAAAAAAGTTTATGAACAGGTGCCTAAGCCTTGTGTGGTTATTGCCTGCGGGATTTGCGCGCTTTCGCAGCATATGTTCAAGGATAGTTATAACGTCGCCGAACCTTTGGATAAAATATTGCCGGTAGATTTATATATCCCGGGTTGTCCGCCAAAACCCGAGGCAATCATTGATGGCATCGTAAAACTGGTGGATAAGGTAAATAAGGCAAATAGATAGTAAACCGAAACTAAAAACCAAAAAAGTGTAATGACAAATGAAAAAATCCAAAGCCCAAAATAAATTCAAAATCAAAATTGCAAATGTCAAAACCAGGGTTTTGTCATTGGGTATTTGTCATTTAAATTTATTTTTAATTTTGAGCTTTGGTATTTGACATTAATAGTTTGATCTTTTGGATTTTGGGTTGAAGTTTTGACTTTTGCATTTAATTTTTGGGTTAATATTGGAGTAGCTAGCAAAGGAAGGGTAAGCGAAATTATGGATATGCGCGATAGGATAAAAGAGAAGCTGCAGGGTAAAATAAAGGATTGGCAGGAGAAATCCGTTAAAAGGATATATTTTAGCATAGACAAAAACGATATCTTTAAAGTAGCGCAGGTCTGCTTCAAAGAACTGGAGCTAAGGTTTATTACCGCAACGGGCACGGATATGCCCGAACATTTCGAAATGCTTTATCACTTTAGCAATGACCCTGCAGGCGAGATTTTTTCTGTCCGGGTATTATTGGAAGACAAGCTAAAACCGGAAATAGAGTCGATAACCCCGCTTTTTCCCGGAGCCGAGTGGATAGAGCGTGAAGTTTGGGAACTGCTGGGAATTAATTTTAAGGGGCATCCAAATTTAAAGAAATTGTTGCTTGGCGAAGACTGGCCTGAGAATGAGTATCCTTTGAGAAATAAATCAGATTCAAATAACAAATAACAAATGACAAAATTCAAAGCCCAAAATAAATCCCCTGCCTGCCGGCAGGAAGGCAAATGTAAAATGACAAATAACAAAACTTTAGTTTTGGAATTTGATATTGGAATTTCGGATTTCATTTGTAATTTGGATTTTAGTATTTGTCATTAATCTTGGGAGTAAGCATATGTCGCATAAAATAATCGTACCTATAGGGCCGTATCATCCATTACAGGAAGAGCCGGAATATTTCCAGCTTTATGTCGACGGAGAGAAAGTGGTTGATTTAGATATTATTATCGGTTATAACCATCGCGGCATAGAAAAACTTTCTGAATCCAAGCATTTTGACCAGATACCCTATTTGGTTGAGCGTATTTGCGGGATCTGTTCATCGAGCCATCCTTATGCTTATTGTTTGGCAGTCGAAAATATCTTAGGCACAGAAGCAATGCTTGTTCCGGAGAGAGCGCTCTATATCCGCACGATAATCGATGAATTACAAAGAATCCACAGTCATCTTTTGTGGCTGGGTTTGGCCGGGCATTTTATCGGTTACAATACTGTCTGGATGTGGGCTTGGAAATACCGCGAGCCGGTTCTGGATTGTTTTGAAATGGTTACCGGAAACCGGAACAACTATGCTATGTTTAAGGTAGGAGGGGTAAGGCGGGATATAAAGGATGAAGATATACCCATATTAAAAAAGATGCTGGATGATTTGATTCCGGCCGCAGATTTATTCCGCGGCGCGATTATGGATGACCCGGTAATAAAATCAAGATTAAAGGATGTCGGGCTCTTGACCCGTCAGCAGGCGATTGACTGGTGCGTTGTGGGGCCGACTGCCCGCGCGTCAGGGGTAAATATCGATATCCGCCGAGATGAGCCTTACGGAGCGATTGACCGGTTGGATTGGAAAGTTATCTTAGAGAAAGAGGGAGATATTTTTTGTAAAACAGTAGTCAGGATCCTGGAACTATACGAGAGCATAAGTATTATCAGGCAGTCTTTGGATAAATTACCCAAGAATGCGCCTATTGACGCCGAAGTTAAAGATATCCCTGGCGGAGAAGGTATTGGCAGGGTTGAGGCGCCCAGAGGCGAATGCTTTCATTACATAAAAAGTGACGGTACAAATCGCCCTATAAGGCATAAGATTCGTTCTCCTAGTTTTATGAATGTGGCTTCGGATAAGGTTTCTGCCGTAGGAGGGACGATTTCCGACGCTACGCTGACTCTGGCGGCTGTTGATCCCTGTTATTGCTGCACCGAGAGAGTAGCGGTCATAAATAAAGTTGATAACCGCAAGGTGATGAATGGCTGGGATTTGATTAAGCTTTGCCAAGAAAAGACCCTTAAGTTAAAGGCTACATTATCGGAATCGTAGCGGACATTTAAATGTACGCTGCGCTACGAGCAGGAGGAGCCATGGTAGACCTGAATAGTATTAAGGAAAAAATCAACCGGATGAGCCGAAGCGCTTCATCAATGTGGCAGCTTACTTACGGCGCTTTTATCGAGCATGATGTGGATTTGATTGCTAAGGCGCTGGAGGAGGAAAATAAATTAAATTCTCTGGAGGATGAGATTAATAAAGAAATAATCGGTAAGGCTGGCGCTAATCTTAATTCTAAGGAGAAATCAGAGATTATAGCTTACGCCAATATCGCCGGAGATTTCGAATTAATCGGGGATTATTGCAAGGACATCCTGGAAAGGATCCAGATAAAAATAGAAGAGAAACTCCTTTTTAGCGAAGAGGCGGTAGAGGAATACAAAGACCTTTATAATAAAACAAAAGGGGCGCTGGATGAAGTAGTTTTTATTTTGGAAAAAGATAATCCGTCTTTGGTCAAAGAAGTATTAAGAAAGGAAGAGCATATTGACAGCCTCGTGGATATGTATCGTCATAATCACGACCAGCGGATGCTTGCCGGCGAATGTACCCCTCTGGGATGCAATATGTTTTTAAACATGCTGGATTTTACAGCCGCGGTATATTATCATATTAAAAAAATTGCCAAGAGTCTTCTGCAAATCAAATGATGAATATCAGTTTATCCTTTATATTTATTCTTCCTCTTGCCTTAGGGCTAATCTTATTCTTTCTGGGAGAGCGCGATAACTTAAAGAAAAACTTGAGTTTAGGCGCGTTTTTTTTAACTTTTACATTTTCTATGTTTCTTTTTCTAAGACCTCAAAGCCCCTGGCATAGCTATTTATTTAATAATTATACCTTAACACTGGGCCTGGATAGGCTTAGCCGGCTCATACTTGTTTTTGCCAATCTTTTCGGCGTTTTGGTTTGCCTTTATTCCAAGGATTATATGCCGGCTAAACGCGGATATTTTTCCTGGCTCTTGCTGCTTATGGTTTTTACGAATCTGGAAATCTTAGCCATGGATTTTATTATATTTGTGACAGCCTGGGCCGGTTCGATAGTGACGCTCTACGCTCTCTTAAATTTAGGCTCTAAATTTAGCGCTAAAAAAGCCGCGACAATACTGGGTTTTTCCTGGGTTTGTTTTATTGCCGGAGCCGCTATATATTTTAAGTTTAGCGGTTCAGCTTCTATGTTTGGTTCAGGGAGCATGGTTTTGGGGCGGCCGATTTCTTACCTTACCTTTTGCCTTATGCTCGTCGGAGCTTTGGCAAAAGTAGGCTCAGGGCCATTTCATACCTGGATTCCTACTGCTTCGGAAAATGCCCCTATTCCGGTTATGGCAATATTGCCTGCGTCCCTGGATAAATTGCTCGGCGTATATATATTATCGCGCCTTTGCCTGGATTTTTTTGTTTTAAATGATTTTGTAATTATCCTCTTGCTTGTTATCGGCAGCCTTACGATAATCTTTGCGGTTTTAATGGCGCTTATCCAGCACGATTTGAGAAAACTTCTTGCTTATCACGCCATAAGTCAGGCAGGATATATGGTTTTAGGGTTAGGCACGGGGAATCCGATAGGAATAATCGGAGCGATATTCCATATGTTCAATAACGCGATATATAAGAACGGGTTATTTCTTGTGGGAGGCGCGGTAGAAAAAAAGAAGGGGACATTCGATCTTGAGCAATTGGGGGGTTTGGCCCGCTATATGCCGCTTACTTTTATTTGCGGGTTGATCTTAAGCTTATCCATTTCAGGAATTCCTCCTTTTAATGGTTTTGCTTCTAAATGGATGATTTATCAGGGCGCGCTTTTAGGTTTAGTTTCGGCTCAAGCGGCATATTTACGTTTCATTTACGCTTTTGCGCTGATCGCGGCGATGTTCGGCAGCGCGCTCACTTTGGCAAGCTTCATTAAATTTATCCACGCCATATTTTTAGGCCAGGATAATAATGCTGGCAATAAAGATGTGACTGAGACTTCCTGGAAGATGCTTGCGCCGTTATTGGTTTTATCCGGCCTTTGCGTTTTCCTGGGGATATTTTCCAATGCTTTTATCAAAGGTTCGCTTGCGCCGTCTTTTTCATTTGTTCTGAATTATGGCGGGACATGGAACAGCATGTTTGTTTCTTTATTCCTGGGGATTGCTATGTTGTTGGGTTTTGTTTTGTGGAGAGCGATAAGCTCCGGGAAAAAAGTCCGGGAAGATAGTTATTTTACCGGCGGCGAGCTGGGTTACGATACCCCCGGTTTTCCGGCGACAGAGTTCTATAAAACAATCGAAAATATTCCCCTGTTAGCTAATATTTACCGGTTTTTAAAAAACGATAAATTCGATATTTATAATATATTGAGCAGAATTATTGGTGGAAATAAAAATGCGCAGGCCAAAACTAAGAGAACTTAAAGAAGCGGTCAGGGCGTTGTTCAGCCCTGCCTATACAAATGATTTTCCGCGTAAACCGCATAAGCCTTTCGAGCGTTTTCGCGGCAGGCCTTATTTCCACGAAGAAGATTGCACGGGTTGCGGCGCTTGCGCTCAAGTATGCCCCGCTAAAGCCATAGAAGTAAATGATGAAATAAAAGGGGCGTCTGCCAAGAGAAAATTAACCGTTCACTGGGATACTTGCATTTTTTGCGGGCAGTGCGAAGCAAACTGTCTGACCTCCAAGGGCATTACGCTTTCGCAGGAGTTTGATTTTGCCACTACAGAAAAAAGAGAAGACCTGAAACAAACGATTGAGAAGGAATTTGTTATGTGCGAGTGCTGCGGTGAGCCGATTGTGCCCCAGGACCAATATGCCTGGGTAGTTAAGAAAATAGGGTTGTTTTCTTTTACCAACGCGTCATTGCTGTTGTTTTACTTAAGGAGTGTTGGCCTTGCTTTAAAAGAGAAGATGACCCCCGGTGATAAATCTGCGGTAATTAACCGTTCCACGCGTTTAAAGATCCTTTGCCCCCGCTGCCGGCGCGAGGCAGTGCTCAAATCCTAAAGATATGTTTTCATCGTTAAAGGTTAGAAATTTCCGGATTTATTGGTTTGGCGCCTTTATTTCTCTTATCGGAACCTGGATCCAGCAGGTAACCTTGAGCTGGCTGGTATTTCAATTGACTAATTCGGCTTTTCTTCTGGGAGTAGTCGGTTTTTTAGGCTCCATCCCCATATTTCTGCTCTCGTTATTCGGAGGCGTCTTAGCTGACCGTTTGAATAAAAGGAATATTCTTATCCTGACGCAAAGTATCTTTATGCTATTAGCGTTTGCGCTCGGTTTTCTTACCCAAACAAAATTTATTACTCCGGCCCAGATCATGCTTATTGCTTTGCTTAACGGCGTAGTTATGGCATTTGATGCTCCGGCCCGTCAGTCGGTGGTGGTGGATTTGGTCGGCAAAGCCCATTTATTCAACGCCATTGCCTTGAATTCCGTAGCTTTCAATTCTTCGCGGATAATCGGGCCGGCTATTGCCGGTATTTTGGTTGCCACAATAGGAATGAGCGGCTGTTTTTATATTAACGCAATAAGTTTTTTGGCGGTAATTATAGCCCTTTGGGTGATTAAGATTGACAAGAAAGAGCCTTACAAGAAGACAAAGAGCGCTTGGGAGGATTTGAAAGAAGGGTTAGTATTTATTAAGAATCATCAATTGATATTGACATTAATTTCTATGGTAGCGGTAGTCAGTCTTTTTGGAGTTGCCCATATTATACTTATGCCTATATTTGCAAATGATATTCTAAAAGTAGGAATCAAGGGTTTAGGTGTTCTTATGTCCATTTCGGGAGTAGGCGCTTTAATCGGCGCTTTGATTTTAGCGCGTCTCGGAGATTTTAGGTATAAGGGCAAGTTTTTGTCTTTTTCAACCTTATTGTTTTCTGTTTCCTTGATAGTTTTTGGTCTATCACAGTTGTATTGGTTGTCGCTGGCGGCAATGTTTTTTGTAGGAGGGACCAGCGTGACTTCGATTGCCCTGGTGAATACGCTTCTCCAGACAAAAGTTGAAGATAAATTTAGAGGCAGGGTGATGAGCGTCTTCATGATTACTTTTGCCGGGTTTATGCCTTTCGGGAATTTAATCGCTGGCAGCCTTGCGCAAGGGTTAGGCGTCGCTTTCGCGATTGTATTCGGCGGTATAATCTGCGCAGCGTTTTTCATTACAGTCAATCTTTTTTATCCCGCAATAAGGGAAATTTAGCTGATTTTATTTGCATTTTTGAGGTAATTTGGTAGAATTAAATAAAGCCTTGTTAGGAACTTAGATGATTTGTTTAATGATTTCTAGCGGGTAAACCTGTAAGGAGGTGAGTAAATGAAGAAGTTCGGATTCATTGTTTTAGTTTTTGCAATCGGGGTTTATCTTGTCGGATGCGGCAAAAAACAGCAAACATTGGAAGAGATGCAGCAGCCGGTGTCTATGGAGACTCTTAGCACTATGTCCACGACTGCTCCAACTGCCCCGGAAGCTAAAGTAGAGGCAAAGTCTGCTGAAGCCAAGGTTGATGTTGGGACTCCTGTTATCAGCAAGGCGGCAAATTTGGAACCGCTTCCCCCATCTGGCCCTTATAAGCCTACAGCCGTAGAAATTCAGACAGCGCTTAAGAACGCGGGTTTTTATACCGGAACAGTTGACGGAAAAATCGGAGCAAAAACCAAAAAATCAGTAGTGGAATTCCAGAAGGCAAACGGCCTGACAGCTGATGGAAAAGTCGGCCCAAAGACCTGGAGCGCCTTAAGTAAATATCTTACGCAATCACAAACTTCCAGCGCCAGATAAATTCAAGAAGTTCGGTCTTTTACCAGAATAGTCCCGGCATTTTTGCTGGGACTTTTTGGTTTTTTGGTGGTATAATAGGGCCCAATGATGGAATTTCCTAAAGATTTTCTCTGGGGCGCGGCTACTTCCGCCTATCAAGTCGAAGGGGATAACTCGTTTAGCGACTGGTGGGAGTGGGAGAAACGCCTGAATACGAAACATTCTTCCGGAAGGGCAGCCCGCCATTATGAATTTTTCGCCCAAGACTTTGACTTGGCCAAAGAATTAAACCATAATTGCCACCGTATATCCATTGAATGGGCGCGTATAGAACCTGAAGAAGGCAAATTTTCCCAAAGAGAATTAGATCACTATAAACAGGTAATTTTAGCTCTCAAAGAGCGTTCGCTTATCCCGATAGTTACGCTGCATCATTTCACCAATCCGATTTGGTTCGCAAAAATAGGCGCTTGGCGCAATAAAGATGCCGTAAAATTTTTCCTGCGTTATGTTGAGAAAATAGTCGAGTTGCTTAGCCCTGATGTTCCTTTTTGGGTGACCATAAACGAACCTATGGTCTATACTTATTTTTCTTATCTTTTAGGAATATGGCCTCCGCAGGATAAATCCCTTTTACACGCAAAACAGGTAATTGATAATTTAGCCGGCACTCATATCAAAGCCTACCATTTAATCCGCGGTATTTATAAAAAGAATAATTTGGAATTTCCCAAAATAAGCATTACCCAGAATATGCAGGCGTTCGTCCCGTGCATACCAACTTTGAGAAATAAAATTGCCGCCTATTTCAGGCATAAATATTATAACCTTGATTTCATTGAAAGGCTGGTCGCAAAACACGCGCTCGATTTTATCGGGATTAATTATTATAGCCCCAGCTGGGTAGAGCTGGAAGGATGGGGGGTAAGCAATTTTACTTCGGATGTCTGTAAAAAAAATCACCGCAATTTGAGAAAGAACTCAATGGGATGGGATATCTATCCGCAAGGGCTCTACGATTTATTGTTGAGCCTGAAAAAATATAACCTTCCTGTTTTTATTCTGGAGAACGGAATTTGCACCGATAATGACCAGTTAAGATGGGATTATATAGCCGAACATCTTGAGAGTGTCAATAAAGCGATTACCAGCGGCGTTAAAGTCATGGGTTATGTGTATTGGTCTTTACTCGACAACTACGAATGGGACAAGGGGTTTGCCCCGCGTTTCGGCTTAGTCGAAGTCGATTACGACACTTATAAGCGTACAGTCAGAGAGAGCGCGCGTAAATTCTCCGCAGTCTGTAAAACCGGTAAGTTGTAAGCTATGGAGACTATCGAAAAAGATTTAATCATTCAGGAATTTCCTCTCTTCTCGGATTTGTCCCCCAGAGAACGCAACCTAATCAAAAAACATTCCGTCCTCCTTTCTTTTAAAAAAGGGGATATTATTTATAATAAGGGAGACGCCCCCAGCGGTTTTTACTGCTTGGCCTCAGGCAGGGTTGTGATTTATGTCCAGGACGCCCAAAAGAATAAAAATATACTTGAATATTTGCACCGCGGAAAATATTTCGGCATCATTTCTTTATTGACAGGCGAACCTCATTCAGTAACTGCGCAGGCGACTAATGACTGCGTGATTTTAGCGGTCAATAAGGAAGACTTTGATTTAGTCATTAATAAGATTCCGCGTCTGGCAATTGACTTAAGCCGGACCCTTTCGAGGAGGCTGAGGCATAAAGATGCCCATCAAAAGTCCATATTCGAAAGCACGGTTATTTCGGTTTTTAGTTCGTATTCTCAGGCGGGGAAAACAATTTATGCTTTGAATTTGGCCTTAAGCCTAAAGAATGAAACGCGTAAGTCCACGATTATCCTGGATATTCTTTCGACCGATAAGAAACACAGCCTTCCCCGCAGGCTTGAGTTAGCAGAAGACAGGGTCTTTGACCTTTGCCGTAGCGTGTCGGATCAAAAATTAGCCAAAGACTACATCCTAAAGAGTAATTTTGGCGTAGACATCCTTTGTTTTTATTACAGTCCCGAGGATAGCCTTTGCGTAAGGCGGCTTTTGGGTGTCTTAAGCGAATTGGTTAATGAGTATCATTTTATAATCCTCGATTTACCTTCCATACTGGATAAAAATATATTCAGTATCCTTAATCAGTCTGATTTTATCCATCTTTTAAGCGGGCCGGGAGGAGATGAGCTCCGGAAAACCGGCGCGCTTACGCAGGAGCTTAAAAAAGAATTTAATTTTCAGGAAGAAAAAATAAAAATCATCATTAATGAGTATAAGCTGGCGGAAATTATGCCTGTTGAGCAGGCGCAGATTTTAGGCAGCAAGATATTCGCCACTTTGCCTAAGATTGAATCCGGCATGCCCGATAGATTGGTTTTGGATAATCCGGAGAGCGAATATGCCAAAGCAATCAGAAGAATATCCCGCTATGTCGGGGAAAGCATGGTCGGGTTGGTTTTGGGAGTTGGCGTAGGTTATGGTTTTTGTCATGTCGGGGTATTGAAGGTAATCGAAGAAGAAAAGATCCCGATAGATATAATCGTTGGTTCCAGCATGGGCGCCCTTATCGCCAGCCTGTGGGCAACCGGAAAATCAAGCTCCGAGATTCTGGAAATCGCCAAGGATTTCAAAGAGCCAAAACACATCTGGGGGCTGGTCGATTTGACTTTTCCACATTTAGGTTTTATCAAAGGCAATAAATTGTATAAGTTCTTGAATAGGCATCTGGGGGGTAAAACATTTTACGATACCCGCCTGCCTTTGAAAATTATCGCCAGCGATGTCAAAAGGAAAGAGCCGCGGGTTTTGGATAAAGGCTTGCTGGTGGACGCGATTATGGCCAGTTGCGCTATGCCGGGCGTGTTCGCTCCTTTTAAATTCAAAGAAGAACTGCTTTTTGACGGCGGGGTAATCAATCCTCTCCCGACCGAACCGCTTTTTAAGATGGGAGTAAAAAAGATTATCGCGGTCAACGTTACCCCTTCGCGCCAGGACGTGCTGAGCCAGTATGAGAAAATTAAGGAAAATTTAAAATCCGATATATCCGATGTCATCAAAAAGAGGGCGTGGTTTGACTTAGGCAGGTATTTCAGGGATATGTTTAAGACGAATATACTTGACATTATTTTTAGTAGTGTTGAAATATTACAATCCGATGTGGCTCAGCGGGAGGGTTTATTGGCGGATATAGTTTTACATCCGGATACCTCGGGCTTATATTGGCTTGAACTGCATAAAGCGGCTGAATTTGCCAAGCGGGGGGAAATAGAAGCGCGTAAGAATTTGGATAGAATAAAACAGCTTGTAAATGAATAAGAAAAGGAGAGCGAATGTTTAAATCCAAAATCCGAAATAAATCCGAGATAAATCCCTGCCTGTCCGGCAGGCAGGCAAATGTCAAATTACAAATGACAAAACATAAATCTTGTCATTTGTCATTTGTGTTTTGTCATTCATTTGTCATTTGTGTTTTGTCATTTGTAATTTTAGCCAGCGGTTGCGTAAGCCCAAGAGAAGCCTGTAAAGGTTTCCTCGGGGTTTCAACAAAAGTCTTGGAAGATACAAGAAGCGGAGCCATAAAAAAGGAATTTAATTTTGATTTGATTACCTGCCATAATAAAATCAGGTTAATTTTGAAAGAAACCGGCTCCTATATTTATTGCGATGACCTGGATAAAGATATGATCGCGGTATATGTTTCCGAAGAAGACACCACTCCGGTGGGGATATTTTTGACGGAGTTGAATAAAAGATCTACGCTTATAGAAATATCCAGTCCCAGCACTTACGGAAAGGAAACAATTGCCAAGACAATTTTTGAATCTTTGACAACCGGAACAATCAAAAAACAAAAGGAAGGATTGATCGATGCAGGTAAAAACAAGGACCATAAAAAATCTAATCAGGGATTGCCATAAAATAGCCAAATCCAAAGGTTGGTGGGAGGATGTTCGTAACGACGGAGAACTGATCGCGCTTATGCATTCGGAGTTGTCCGAGGCGCTGGAAGCGATGCGTAATCACGGCAAGAGGGAAGATTTAGCGGAAGAGTTGGCGGATTGCTGTATCCGTATCTTTGATTACTGCGGGGCCAGAAAGATCGATTTGGAGAAAGCCCTGGTTAAAAAAATGGAATTTAATAAAGGCCGGCCGTACAGACATGGAAAAAAATTCTAATTTGGATACGCTCGGACATCTTAAACTGCACCTCATCGGTAAAGTGGTCATTTTGGGTATCGGCAATAATTTACGCAGTGACGACGGAATAGGCTCGATTCTGGCTACTCGTATACAGGATAAAACCCCTTACCTGGTTTATGATTCAGGCTCAAGCCCCGAGAATTATTTGGGTAAAATTATTAAGGATAAACCAGATACTATTCTATTGATTGATGCTGTTGACTTTGGCGGAGAGGCCGGAGAAATCAGGATTTTGGAAGGAGAAGATATCCAAACGGTAAATTTTTTCTCTACTCACGATGCTTCGATAAGCCTGGCAATCGGCTATCTTAAAAACAGCCTCCAGGCCGTAGATATAATAATTCTGGCCATACAACCGAAGGTATTGGCTTTTGGTGATAAATTAAGCCCGCCGATTTCTAAAACTCTGGAGAAACTAGAAAGATGGTTTCTTAATGGCCAAAACTAGAGACATCTGGAGCTCTCGTTTGGGGATTATTCTGGCAGTTGCCGGTTCAGCCATAGGCTTGGGAAATTTTTTACGCTTTCCGGCTAAGGCAGCTTCTAACGGCGGCGGCGCCTTTATGATCCCTTATTTTATATCCCTTCTTTTATTAGGTATACCTTTGATGTGGGTTGAATGGACCCTCGGCCGTTACGGCGGCGGCTTTGAACACGGAACAGCTCCGGGCATATTCCATAGCGTATGGAAGAAAAACAAATTCATTAAATATTTCGGGGTAATCGGCATTTTCGGGCCGTTGGTTATTTTTATATATTATAGTTATATTGAATGCTGGGCCTTGGCCTATAGTTTTTTCGCGCTCTTTGGCAAGTATAGCTTTATTACTGCTCAGGCGGATATGCAGTCTTTTTTAAGAGGGTTCCAGGGGCTTGAACAGAATTCTTATTTTCAAGGCTTAGCCCCGGCGTATATATTTTTCTTAATTACCTTTATAATTAATATCTGGGTGATTTATTTTGGTATCCGCGGAGGTATCGAAAAAATATGCAAATGGGCGCTTGGTTTACTTTTTATTTTTGGTTTTGTCTTGATGGCGCGCGTATTAACTCTAGGAACTCCTAATCCGCTTCATCCGGCTTGGAACGTTAGTAATGGGATGGGGTTCCTGTGGAACCCAGATTTTAGCGCCCTGAAATCCGCCAAAATCTGGCTTGAGGCAGCCGGACAGATATTCTTTACCCTCAGTGTCGGCATCGGGGTAATTCTTACCTACGCCAGCTATTTGAAAAAGGAGGATGACGTGGTCCTTTCCGGATTGACCGCTTCTGCGATGAATGAATTCGCCGAAGTTATTATCGGAGGAAGCATTGTCATTACCGCGGCTTTTGTATTTTTTGGTCCGGCGCAAATAGGCGATATTGCCCGTTCCGGAGTCTTTAACCTCGGTTTTGTTACAATGCCGCTTGTCCTTAATCAACTGCCTTTAGCAAATCTGTTGGGTTTTCTTTGGTTTTTTCTTTTGTTTTTGGCGGGGATTACTTCGTCAATCTCTCTGGCGCAGCCGGCAATTGCTTTCCTGGAAGATGAGTTTGATATTAACCGCAAGAAAGCAGTAACTATATTTGGAATTGTTTCGTTTTTACTTTGCCAGCCGGCAATATTTTTCCTTGGCAGAGGCGTTGTGGATGAACTGGATTTTTGGGGCGGGACTTTCTTTTTGGTGCTTTTTGCCACGATAGAAGTAATATTGTTTGCCTGGGTTTTAGGGATGGATAAAGCTTGGGATGAGATACATAAGGGCGCGGATATGCGGGTGCCTAAAGTATATAAATTTATAATTAAATATATTACTCCGGCATTTCTGTTTATAATCTTTGGGATGTGGTTTGCCCAGGAGTGGCTGCCGGTTATTTTAATGAAGAATGTTTCGGCAGATAACCAGCCGTTTATCCTGGCTACCCGGATTGGGTTATTCGTGTTATTTTCGACTCTAGCAATATCAGTAAAGATTGCCTGGAGAAATAAAAGTAGGAAAATCTTCCGGACGGTAGGCCAGGCACAAGGGGTAAAATGAGCGTAGCCGGATGGTTATTTTTGATTGTTTCTTGGGGTTTGATTGTTAGTCTTACTGTATTTTGTTTTTTCTGGATATTTTCCAGAAAAAAAGCTTAACTGAAGCCAATCTGATTTCAGGCTGACCTTTTGCTTAATCTGCTTGATTTTTCCGTTATTTGTGGTAAAAAGATTAAATAGCTTAATATCCGCCGAGATAGCTCAGTGGTAGAGCGCGGCCCTGAAAAGGCCGGCGTGGGGAGTCCGATTCTCTCTCTCGGCACTTAAATTCTCCTTCTCCTCCGTGTCATAATTTCCTATAATTTTTGTAAAAGGCAGGTTATCACAAGGTTTTAAAGCCGGTGTAGCTAGTCCATATGCCAAAGCGCAAGGGTTCAATTGCGTTTGCGATAGCGTACGAATAATTTAATATAATTTGTTTATTATTCAAGCGTTTTGAAGAAAATCGAGATGAATCTGTTAAGCGTAATTTTAAATTATCATTCTCCACAAAGTGACTCGGTAATTAAGGATGGATGTTTATCGTGTGGTCCGGTTTCACTTTGCGTCCAAAGGATAGGCATCGGAGACAGGCCGGCAAAGAACTTTGTTTTTAACAAGGACAAAGGAATTCTTTGCGGGGCCACGGGTTATATTTCTAACCTTTCAGAATTAAGGGAAAAGCTTACACCAGGCAAAGATACAGATGATGTTAGTCTTATAGCCGAGCTTTATTTAAAAGAAGGAGAGTCCTCGTTTTCATTATTAGAAGGGATTTTTACAGTTTTTATCTGGGATTTTACCAGACAAAAAGGCTATATCTTTCAGGACGAAAATGGATCCCAAGCGCCGTTGCTTTATGCAAAGGCAAAAGAAAAATATCTTTTTTGTAATAGCTTAAGGATTCTTTTAAGAAACGGTGGGTTTCCAAGGAAGCTGAATCAGGAAGCCGCCAGAGATTTTCTTTATAGCAGAGTGATTATCCCCAACGAGGCCACCTTAGTAGAAGGAGTGTGTAAATTACTACCGGGGCAGATAATTATTCTCGACTCGAAGACACGGTTGGTAGAGATTCAGAAAATTCGGCGAAATGAGATAAGAATTTCTTCAGATAGCGCAAAGAGAAATCTGGTTTCTTCTATCGGAAAAGAGGTCGAGAGGTTGTCCGCGCTGTCCGGTGCCCCGGAGATAGGCGCGGCGCTAAGCTCCGGTTTTGACAGCAATTTAATGATGCACTTTCTTAATAAGCAGCTTTTTAAGAAGATAACCGCCGTCACTATAGGTGGAAAGAAAGTTAATGAGATCTCTGCCGCTTCCCGCTGTGCGGCTGTATATGAAAAAGTCAGGCATCTGACGGCTGTGGTGGGGGATGACCGATTGCGGGATCTTCCCGATATTGTCTGGAGGACGGAAGGGCAGGTATTCGAAGTAGGGTTGTTTCTGACCAATGAATTCGCGAATATCCTTTGCCGGGAAGGCCTATCGGTGGTCTTTCTCGGTGACGGAGCTGACCAGCAGCTTAATCCGTTCCGCATGGCAAAGAGGCCATTTAGATTATATTTGAATAAGCTTAAGAACCGTTTGAAACAACGAATTGTCCCTTTAAGAATGTTTTGGCGCGTATTGAAACATAAAAAGATATACGTCAGCAAATACCCTTACGCAATCCAGGCGTTAAGGCCGTCCCGACAGGTATCCGGTTACGATATAAAAAAGGATTACATTCTTAAAAAAAGCGGAGTTTTTTTTAACAGTTACGGCATCCAGCCGTTTTATCCTTTCTTAGGCAGAAAGACATTTAATCTGGCATGGTCTTTAAACTCCAAAGAGTGCCGGCGGAAGAAGTTCTATAAAAACGCAGTCAGGGAATGCCTCGGGCCGGAAATCGGGCAGCATTTGAAGAAAATCGGCGGAACTACGGATATCGAATATTTGTGCCAGGGCAAGAATGAACTGTTTGAAAGATTATTGAACCAGGATTTGATAATTAAGATTCTTCCCGGACTCGACGATAAACAGAAACAAAAAATGCTGGAAGACATCCCCGCTTACACCGAATCCCTGGTTCACCTTTTATATATTTACCTGTTTAATGAACTGTTTATAACCGGCAAATATAATCAATTATTTGATGACACAGGGCTCAATCTTACGCTGGAGGATTTTTTGATTGAAACTAAACCCGAGAGGGATATTTTAAGATTGACTCCTGTTCCCTCCAGTTAAGAATTAACGGTTCCTTATAGGTTATTAGGCAGGGCGGATTGGATTTTCTTCCCTTCTCTGGCATTTTCTCTCGGTATTTAATTTTTCCATCACCTTGACGGATTGATAAGAAATATGTTATACTTTAGCGTTAATGGAATTTGATACTTCGACTTGGCTTGGCTAGCAACGACAAGCTAAGTCGAAGAGTTGACAATCAGAGTATTTGCTGATAAAGGCAAACCAAGGGTAACCTTGGGACGCAAAGCGACAGTCTCCGCTAAGAATAGCGGGGAGGCTGCGTTACCAAAGCGGAGAGAATCCGGTAAGCCCTTAGCCTTTTTAAGGGCTTTTTTATTTTATGGGAGCGACTAGACACCCGGCGCTAAGCGGAATTGCGCCGGTGTTGTTCTGATGGACAAGGAGGTAAAAGATGGGAAAAATACTCTTGATAATCATGGTGATATTTTCAGGTTTAACTTTCTATGCCTGCGCGCAAGCTTCGGAAATGCCGCTTGTTTATACCGCGCCTCCCCTTAATATAAACGCCGGGACTTCCACGTTCTTAGATTCGCTTAATAACAGCAAGCAGGCTTATGCCAATTCTCCGATTAGCAAGGCAGGAGATGGCGTGTTGAATGCGGTATCAGCTTGGGTGGATATTCCCGAAGGGATTAGCGATGAGGCTGTGAATACCAATATTTTTCTCGGCTTAACTATCGGTCTGGGTAAAGGGTTGGCTGATGGAGTCAAGCGTGAGGTCGCGGGAATAGCGGATTTTGCTACCTGCGGTTTTCCCCCTTATGACAAGCCTTTGGTGGCCCCGGAGTATGAAGTAAACCATCCGGATAGAGACGGGTTGAAACTTAAAATATTAAGCTGGTAAAAGAATCTCAAGCTTTGCGTATGATAGCCGGTCTATTTCAAGAATAGGCCGGTTTTTTCTTTAAAAAAGGGATTAGTCAATAGATCC
>DJWJ01000005.1 GCA_002440965.1 Candidatus Omnitrophica bacterium UBA6233 | reverse complement strand
GTTAGACACTGGAGCACCTCCTTGGGGTTACTGCTTTCGCTCTTTTGTTTAGGCTGAATACGAAATTATAATAACGCGGGGAGAGGGTTGTGTCAAGGGAATTGGGACTGTATAGCGTATTACCAATTTACCGCAAGAAAGCGATTAACGCTTTGATAATCGTAAGAGGGCTAGGAGGGCAACCCGGAATGTGCAATGCGACCGGCAGGATTTCTTTGACCGACTCTTGCGTGTAATATGAATCCTTAAAAATACCGCCGTCGCTAGCGCAATCCCCTAAGGTAATGACGAACTTCGGGCTAGGCATAGCTGCGTAAGTTTTCTTTAAAGCCAGAAGCATATTTTTGGACAAAGGCCCGGTGATTAAAAGCGCGTCCGCATGCCGCGGCGAAGCTACAAAATTAATGCCAAAGCGCTGCAAGTCATAAATCGGGTTATTCGCCGAGATTATCTCGGATTCGCAGGCGCCGCAGGAACCGGTGTCGACTTCCCGGATATTCAAAGACCTGCCGAATCTCTTTTGAATAAGCGATTGCAATTGCGAACCGATTGCTTCTACATCCTTAGATAATTCCGGCTCAATATGCCTTGTTACGATACCTTTCAAGATTCTGTTTTTAAATATATTCAGCATTTATAAATCGTTCCCTGAGTATGATAAATCAAAACTTTTGTTGCATAATGGAAAATCCGGAATAATATTACCCAATACCGCATACGCCAGCCCCTGCCAGTTATGAAACGAAGGGTCGACAATCTTGCATCTTTCGATTAAGCCGCCGGAGTTAGTTTTAAGCCAATACAGCACCGGGCCTCTCCAACCTTCCGTATAACCCAAAGCGCTCCCTTCTCTTAATTCCAACTCAACACGGTTAATTTCCCCCGGTTTAATCTTATCCAAAAATTCTCCGATTAAACGCGCTGATTCCTCGAATTCAGCGATCCTTACCTTTAATCTTGCCAAACAATCTCCGGATTGCTCAACCGCCATTTTAAATTTAGCTTCCTGGTAAACTCCGGGAAAATATTTCCTTAAATCAGTGGGAATGCCTGAGGCGCGGGCGGCCAAACCGACTATTCCCAGATCCTCGGCAGTCTTTCTCCTTAAGACTCCGGTAGTATCCACTCTGTCCATAAACGAAACACTGGAATTCAGGATTTTAACCAATTCAGAGAAATCCCGTTGAATATTTTTAAGCGAGCGGCGGATAAGCTTCTTTTTAGCCTCATCAATCTCCGTCAAAACCCCTCCCGCGCAATTTACACCTTTAAGATACCTGCTTGCGGAAAGTTTTTCATTTAATTGCAGAATCGCTTCTTTAATAATCGCGGCCAGCGCGGCCGGAAAACTAAATCCCACATCCAGGCTCATCCCTCCGATATCATTGGCGTGGTTATACATCCGCTCCAGTTCTAAGAATACCGCCCTGATATATGCGGCTTGCTTAGGAACCGGAATCATTGCTATCTTTTCCGCCGCCTGCGTAAAACTCAGGCTATGCGCAAAACTTGAATCCCCGGAAACGCATTCCGCTAAGCGCAGAGCTTGCGGATAAAGCTTCCCTTCAAAAAGTTTTTCCACTCCCCGGTGAGTAAAACCCAATCTGGCCTCCAAATTTATAATCGGCTCTCCGGCAACGCTAAATCGAAAATGCCCCGGCCCGATAATCCCGGCGTGCACCGGGCCAACCGGAACTTCGAATACGCCAACACCATCAACCCGGTCAAATTTATATTCGCCTTGAACATCCCCTTGCACTTTCTTGAAATCCTTGCGTAAAGGATAATTGCCTTGCGGCCAGACTTCATCATGAAGGTTCAATCTCCTTAAATCCGGGTTCCCCTTCGGCTCTATGCCAAACATCTCTTTTATTTCTCTTTCAAAAAGACTGGCTGAATAGATACTCCTGGCTAAAGATTCGAAGGCCGGATTTTCTTCGGGGATATCCATACTTAATATAATCCACTGCCTCTCCTTAAAACTTACAAAAACGCAATTTATGGCGAATTTCTGCGCCGCCTTACGCTCATCAACAGCAAAGAGCGCTTCAATCGGCGAAGGAAGTATTTTATGCAGCGCAATGCAGGTATCCTTAAAGTCCTTCGGCTCTACCCGTAAGCGAAGTTCATCCGGATACACTAACGCGCTGAAAAGCGGGCTAAATTGCGGAAATTCTTTTCTTATCCTTGAAATAATTTCTGGGCAATCCATATTAAATCCTTCTGTTTAAATACCAGCACAATCCCTAACGCAAGAATCGGAAAAAGTAAAACTAAATAAGCGAACTTTGCGCTTAACTGCTCTCCTGCCGGTATTATGCCTTTAGGCAGATTCCCAAAAAGCATCTTTCCGAAATGATAAATAAACGCGCCGAATACTATCCCCAAACAAATCAATAATAAACCCGCCACAAAATATGAGCCGTTAAGAAAAGCGGCGATTATAATCAAAATCTCGCTGATAAAAATGGAAAACGGGGGAAAACCCGTGAGCGCAAAAACTCCCAACAGCATCATGACTCCGGCAAAGGGTAAAGCCTTCATCACCCCGCGGATGGCGTTAATATTATGTTTTTTGTAAACGCTGATTGCGTCTGCCGCCGTAAAAAACATTAACGATTTGGTAACGGCATGGTTAAAAATATGCAGGAGCGCTCCAATAAAACCTAAAGGCGCGCCCAAGCCAAAACCGATCGAGATTATCCCGACGTGTTCGATGCTGCTATAAGCAAGAAGGCGCTTCAAGTCTTTCTGGACCAAAACAAACCCGCTGGATATGACCAAAGAAATTACGCCCAATAAAAGCATCAGGTTTCCAAAATACTCAAAACCTACTCCCTTAATTATAATGAAACCAAACCTCAAGATTGCATAAAGCGCCATCTTCAATAAAACTCCCGAAAGAAGCGCGCTTATGGGGCTGACTGCCTGGCTATGCGCGTCGGGCAGCCACGTGTGCATAGGAGCAAGGCCCGCCTTTGTCCCGTAACCGACCAAAATAAAAATAAAAGCGATTTTCAGGATATTTTTATCCAATATATGGGCGACCTGCGCTATATCCGTCCAGTTCAGGCTTTTGGCTACTCCTGAAACCGCAAAAGCGTAGGAAAAAAGAATCGTGCCTAAAAGCGCCAGGATTATCCCGACCGAACAAATGATAATATATTTCCAGGCGGCCTCGACGGATTTTTTGGTATTGTAAAACCCGACCAAAAACGCGGAAATTAGCGTGGTCATTTCAATGGCTACCCACAACATCCCCAGATTATTTAACGCCGGGACAAGGAACATCGAAAAACAAAACAAATTGAACAAAGAATAATAAATCCCTGCCCTTCTCCCTGAAATAACCCCCTCCTTGACATCTTTGTTGACGTATCCAATAGAATAAAGCGCGGCGGCAAAGGTTACAACGGAGGCGGTAAAGATGAAAAACGCGCTTAAGGCGTCAAGATAGATAAAACCAAAAAAAGAAACCCGGCATTCCGATAAAACGCATCTTTTTAATAGAAGCAGGGCGCAAGATAATACCGCAAAATAACTAATAGCATTGATTATTCCCGCGGCCTTCTTGTTTTTCATAACGAAGGCCAAAATGGCCAATATAAGCGGCGCGCCGAGAATGAATAAGATTTCCATAGGTTCCTTATCCCCTTAAACGGGAAAGTTTATTTACGTCAATATGCGTAAAAAGCTTATTGATCCTGTAAATGAAAAATCCCATAATAATAACGCTTACGAATACATCGAAGAATATCGCGATCTCGACGAAAAAAGGCATCCCCCCTGAAACCGTCGAAGCCAGCAGAAACAAACCGTTCTCCGCTGCCAAAAGCCCGATGATCTGGGCCAGGGCGGTCATCCTGAAAATCATCAGGAATATCCCGATCAATACCATAAAAAACGCCGCCGCCGGAACAATCGCCGCTAACGCGTAATCCGAAACAATCAAACGCCTGGCAAAAACCCAAGCCAGATACGTAAACCCCAAAGCAAATAACAAAGAAAGTTGCGTGTTAATAAATAAACCGAGGTCTTCGTTAGCCTTTATTTTATTTAAGAAGCGGTATAAATAACGCGGGATAGCCAGGACTTTAATGACAAACAAAAGCCCTGCGACTATATATAAATCCAGCTGCTTCTCGTTGAAAGCAATAATTAAAGTTGCTAAAAACAAACAAAATGACTGGTAACGGAAGGCGCGGATTAAGCTGGTCGAGCGCTTGGCAATGACCATCAGATACGTCGAAATCAAAACCCCGAATAAAATTATTGCCTGCATAGTTAGACTCCTAAAATCGCGCAGATTACCGCGACTATCCCCAAAACAAAAGCAAATCCCAGAAAATCCGCCGCGCGAAACAAGCGCATCTTGGCTACGGAAACTTCCAATACAGAGACGATTAACCCGATAATGAATATTCTGGCCAAAAACCACGCTAACCAAAAAAACGATTGCGTAAAATTAACAGCGCCAAACGGAGCAATCGGAAATATGATACCGGCAATCAGGAAAAACAAAATCATCTGTTTTAGATAAGCTGACAACTCGATCAAAGCCAGCCGTTTTCCCGAGTATTCCAGGACCATTGCCTCGTGGATCATAGTCAATTCCAGATGGGTCTCTTGATTGTCCACCGGGATACGCGAGGTCTCCGCGAGCGTTACCAGGAATAAAGCGCTTGCCGCGACAATTAAAGAAGCTGAGAGAGTATGCATTTGGCTTACCTCGACAAGGCTTGTTGAGCCAAAACGCAAAGATATCGCAAAAACCGCCAGGTAAAGCGCAGGTTCCGCCAAGCTCGAAATGAACATTTCTCTGGATGAACCCATCCCGCCAAAAGAGCTTGCGGTATCCAGCCCGGCAAGAACCAGAAAAAACCTTCCCAAGGCTAAAATGAATATAAGCGCCAGAAAATCCCCTGCGTTAACCAAAGGATTAGAAAATATAATAACGGGAACCAATAAAGACGCTGTTAAGGCCGAAGAAATAACTACAAAAGGAGTTAATTTAAAAATCCACGAAGCATTTTCCGAAATAACTTCCGACTTGGAAAAAAGTTTTGCCAGATTATAATACGGCTGGAAAACGCTCATGCCGCGGCGCATCCTAAGGTTATTCTTGATTTTGGAAATCAATCCGCTTAGAAAAGGAGAAACCCCGATAAACAAGGCTAATTGCAACAAAATGGTCATTAATTTCATCGGCTTTAAAATTTGGGCATAAATATAATCAACAATAATAAAGTAATAAAAATATACGCCAGGTACAAATGAATACTCCCCGGCTGAATCCTGCGCATAGACTTAGCTGACTTAAACACCAGCGCCAAAACCGGATCATAGATATATTTTTTAAAAACTTTTGTAGTATGGGTTTCGTAAGCAAACGATTTAACATGATAAAACGATTCCCGGATTTTCTGGGTTTTACGGTAAGGTAAAAGAAAAAAACTAAACGCGATTCTAAATGGCTTGGAAAATGCTGTCGCGGTGTATTCATTGCGGCTGGTCAACTTATAGTAGCCGCAATCCCAGGTTTTAGAAACTGCCGCGTCTCTTTTGGCGGCGAATAACCGGTAAATAATAAAACCGGCGCTGCCTAAAACGGCTAAAACCAGTGCAAGTTGCGGCGTAGAAAGATAAACACTCTTACCCATTTGCGGGCTTAAAACAAAATTGTTTAGCGAAAAACTCATCCCGGATATGTCTATTCCTGAAGCGCTTCCTGCTACTTTAACCAGCAACCGCAAGATCAAAGATGCTGCTAATCCAAAAACTAGGGTCAAAGCAGCCAGGAAAAACATAGGTATTCTCATCGCTAAAGAAACTTCTCTAGCTTCTTCGGCATAACGGCTTCTGGGAAGAGCTAAAAAAGTTACCCCAAACGCCTTAACAAAACAAGCCGCCGCCAACCCGCCGGTCAAAGCCAACAGCGCAGCGCAAATCCCCAGAAAAAGCTTTGTGCCTCCTACGACATTATGCGCTCCCAGAAAAAACCCTTGTAAAGTAAGCCATTCACTGACAAAACCATTGAATGGCGGCAGCGCTGATATGCTCATCGCTCCTATCAGAAATAAAAACGCGGTCTGCGGCATTTTTTTAATCAATCCGCCCAACTTTTCAATATCCCGGGTCCCGGCAGCTTTATACACGCATCCTGCGCCTAAAAATAATAAACCTTTGAAAATCGCGTGATTTACCAAATGATACAACCCGGCTGCCAACGAAAACACGGCTAAGTAAGGCAAGTTTTTATTTATGAAAAACATTCCCAATCCTACTCCCATAAAAATTATTCCCATATTTTCCACGCTGGAATACGCCAGCAGCCTTTTAATGTCGCGTTCCATAAGCGCGTAAATTATTCCCACTAGAGATGAAATTACCGCGGTAACTAAAAGAAGCGCCCCCCACCAGCCCGAATGCACTCCCAGGATAAAAATTACAAACCTGATAATTCCATATACGGCTGTTTTAATCATTACTCCGGACATAATGCTTGAAATGTGGCTGGGAGCCTGAGGATGGGCGTAAGGCAGCCAGATATGTAAAGGCACTAGGCCTGCTTTAGTCCCAAAACCAACTAAAAGCAGGAGGAAAACAATATTTTTGGCCCCTCCCGGCATTGCCTGACAAGCATTTTTTATCGCCAGAAAATCAAATGAACCGGCGTATTTATACATTATCATGAATGCGGCAATCAAAAACGCGGTCCCGATGTGCGTCATCACTATATAAATCATGCCTGCCTTAACAGACCTCTCATGCGTAGTGTCGAAAACAACCAGAAAATAGGAAACCAGCGACATAATCTCCCAAGCTACCAGAAAAAACAAAACATTGCTTACGGTAACAACCATAAGCATAGAGAAGATAAATACGGCTAGTAAGATTGCAGCAAGAGTGATTTTTGCGGACGAATATTCTCCTTTAAGGTAGCTAAAGGAATAGATAGCTGCAGGTAAAGACACGACGCAGATAACAAAAAGAAAAAACAAACAAAGCGGATCAAATAATAGAGTAAAATTCAAACTTCCCATTTTTTTTAAAAGGATTTTTTCGAAAAAAAGGCAGGGTTGCCGTTACGGTGGTCTCTGTCTTTTGAAACTTGTTTATTTAAAATATACCTAAATCAATTTCCTGTCAAGAAAAATGACTAATCCAGCCCATATTTTTGGAAAAACTCTGGCATTTTATCTATTGCTTAAAACAAAATTGATGTAGGCGGATATCGCAAATACCGCGATTAATCCGATGGAGTAAACACTTAGGCCTAACTTTGTCTTCTTTTTCGGCTTCAGGATTAAACTGGTAATGATTATCGACGTCATAAGTATAACCGTAAAAATGGTAAAGATATGCTCTTGGGATATAGCCGTAAATATCGGGGCCTTCCTATACAGGACGTCATTTATGAAAATTATCGCTACATTAAATAGACTTGAGCCGAGCATATTCGCGACTGCCAGTTCATTAGCGCCCAAACGTATAGCGGCGATGGAAACCGTAATTTCAGGCAGAGTAGTGGCAAAGCCGAGAAAAAGGCTGCCTACGAAATTACGCTCCAACCCTAAAAGCCTCGAGAGATCATCACCTATATAAGCAAGCCAGATTCCCGCTCCCGCGATGACAAGCGCCGCAGCCGCATAGCGCAAAAAAGCGGTTTTTAAGGAAATGTCTCCGTATTTGAAGAGAATATTTTCTTCTTTTTGCAGCTCTTTCAGGGCTTTCTGCTCTTTTTTTTCAAAATTAAAAATTGTCCTGGCGCAAATAATGTAGGAAATAAAAATTAAAATGCTGTAAATGCTAATCTGCGCGAATGCGGGTTGCGGCAGCCTCGAACTCAGGAATATGCCTATCGCGGCAATGCATATTGGAATTAAACTCAAAGATGCGGTTAACAACTGGCCTGAAGAAACCAGGCTCAATAAAGGCTGGCCCTTGTGTAGAAAATCCAGAATGCCGATATTCACAAGATTATAGGTATTAGCCCCAAAAAGATTCCCTACCGTAAGGTCCGGGGCATTGATAAAAACCGTGCTGCCAACTCCCGTGAACAGCTCCGGCAGGCTCGTTGCCACCGAAACCAATATCACGCCTATCCAGAGGCCTCCAAGCCCGGTCTTTTCCGCAATCGCATCCCCATATTTAGCCACGCTCCTGCCGGAGAAAAAAATAGCCGCGGCGCAAACCACAAACTTCAGCAGAACAATAAACATCGCCAGCCTCTCCTTTTAATTATAAATACACTAAACTATCATTATGATACAGAGAAAGAAATAACAGCATATAATCCCTTATATGCCGAGTCACCAGAAAATTGTTCCTGATGTGCTCCCGGCCGTTTTCTCCCAGTTTTTTTGCGTAATCCGGGTTTTCTAAAAACTGTCTTAAAGCCAAACCAGCTTCTTTAATCGAATGGCAAAGTAAGCCTGAATACTTGTGTTTTATCTGCAAAGAGATTCCTCCGACATTTGAAGCCACAACCGGCTTTGCTTTCCATAACGCCTCGGCTACCGTCAGGCCAAAACCTTCCCTGATTGACTTCTGTATTATTATGCTAGAGGCCCTCTGCAAGGCATTAACATCTATATCGCTTTGCGGCAATAATAAAATATGGATATCCTTGCTTCCCTTGGCCTTACGCTTAACCTCGTTAAAAACCTCAACGCCTTCAGGATCATCCTCGGCCAGGCCTCCGGCAAGGATCAAGCGGCAATCACAGGTTTTTCTAACCTGCAAATAAGCCTCGATTACTCCGACCGGATCCTTCAAGCGGTCGAACCGGGAAATCTGAGTGATTATCGGCTTGTCCCTGGGGACGCCGTACTTATCCAAAACAGAATCGATCGTCTCCTGAGGCAACTCTTTATTTTTATCGCTCAACGGGTCGATTGACGGAGAAATCAAAAACTGCCTTATCGGCAGCTTCCGGGAAAAGCCGGGAGCCGAAAAAACAGCAGAATCATAATCAACGATATAATTTCTTAGAAAATTCCATACTCCTTTATAAGAATTCGAAACATCTACATGACAGCGCCAAAGCCATTTATTATCTGTCTTCTTGGCTATCAAGGCTATCGGCTGGGGGTCATGGACAAAAACTATATCCCCGCAGATATCCATATCCTCGATATTCCTGCGGCTTGTTTCCCTGAAAACATCGAGATCATACCGGTTTATTTCCTCATATCTTCCATGCAAAGCATTATGAATCTTTTTGGTTACTTCAAAAAACCGCTCTCCCCCTTTTATCACATCCCAGCGGGCGTCTATTCCAAGCGCGTTTAAAAGCGGCACCATACGGGTTAAGATCTCTGCAACACCTCCGCCAACGGCTGTCGAATTGATATTCTGGATAACCTTGCCTTTAAGCTTCCGGGACAAAAGCTTTAAATCTTCGACAACCGGCTCTCCGACAATCGGAATATATTCTTCTATTCCAGTCATATTGATAAGATATCGTTCTCTTCTACGAGGCTGATTATTTTGCTTCTCAATTCTTCCAATGTATAAGTATAGGGATTAAGCTTAGAAATTCTATCTGCTAATTCTTTTTGGCCCAGCGAAGAGTCTATCCAATTGGAGAAATCATTGGTTTTCTCCCCAAGCCGCAGGCGGGCTTCAAAAACATGAAAGTATACGGAATCAAGGGTAACTTTCCTTAGTATCTCTTTAAATCCATCCAGGTCATAAACTAAATAATCGGTAGGGATAATAAAACTGATTGATTTTATGAAATGGAATTCTTCCTGATTCCGGGAAAACTTGAATACCGCCAGAGGATTCTTCCTGAGATGCTCTTCAATGGTTGAGGCGATCTTTTCACGCAATTCGCTTATTGACGAATATTGAATTGTATCGATGTTTAAAAGTTTTTCTCCTAAACCACGCTCCCCCAGAATTTCATTTACCCAATAAACAAAATCATTCGGCGGCTCGCAAGAGAGATACTGATACTGCTGCAAAAACCTATGGGTATGATGATAGATACAAGAATCCGGGGCTTCTTTAATAAGCTTCAAGAGCTGCCCTAAAGTAGCCGCTCTTAACCCGGTTAGTTCGGATAGGTGCAGTCTTGTGTAAAACCTGAATGGCTCTTTAGCTTTGTATTTCAAGAATATTCCTTAGTAATATAGCGACTTCCCCGGTATCCTTTACATAATACTGGGCGCCGGAGGGCCGGCGAGACGGTTTGCCCACAAAAACAGTTATGCCTATACGCTTCAATACCTTAAAGGCGTCTTCATCAGTAAGATCATCTCCTACATAGACAGGCAGAATCTCTCTGCCGTATTTGGCAAATTTCTCCCTGGACAAAAGCCAGAGGACAACTTTACCTTTATCCCATTCCAAAGGAGGCCTTATCTCCAATACCTTCTTGCCTTCTTTGACCCTTATCCTTCCTCCTGCAAGATAACGTATGGCTGTCTCATGGAATATTGTTTTAACCGTATTCACCTGCCGCTCATCAACCAAGCGGTAATGCAGGCTCAAAGAAAGCTTCTTATCTTCCAGTAAGGCGCCTTTAACCGCGCGTATTTTCCCAAGCAGGATATTTTTGATTGTCTTGATAGCCATCAAGTATCCCGAAGAAACCAGAGGGCTAAATTTAATTTTTGGCCCCTCGATCTCCAAACCATGATTCCCTGAATAAACAATACCTTTCAAACCGCCGAATTTTCTCTTGAGGTCTGAGAGCGACCTGCCGCTTATAATAGCTATCCTGCAGGATGTTTTCTTAGACAGTTCTTTAAGCATTCTTTTTATCCCGCCGGGCAAAACCGCCTCATCGGGCGTCCTGGCAATAGGAGCGAGCGTGCCGTCGAAATCCAGAAAAATAAACAGGTATTTATCTCTCAACCTGTCTTTCAGTATATCCCATTTATCGAAAAAATAGTTCATTATTCTCTCTTGCGGTTTTTTAACTCTTTTTCAAAGCAGCCAGTTCGGTAATGATATTTCCCGCCCATTTGTAAATATTGTTTTCGGAAACAACTCTGCGCATATTCTCCATACGCTTAATCTTCTCGGCCTTAGGCATCTCGATGGTAAATTTAATCGCTTCGGCAAATTCCTCTATGGAATAAGGATTAATCAGCACGGCATCGGTCAACTCGCGGGCGGCCCCGGTGAATTTGCTTAAGATAAGAGCGCCGCTGGAATCGGTTTTGGAAACAACGTATTCTTTGGCCACAAGGTTCATTCCGTCGTGAAGAGAGCTTACTATGCAAAAATCCCCGAGGGAGTAATAAGGCTTTATCTCTTCCGGAGAAAAATGCCGCTTTAAGTAAATTATCGGCTTCCAGTCTCCGTCTGAATATTTCCAATTCGTTTTCTCGACCAATTCATCTATTTCGGAAATAAGCTCGTGGTAACGCTTGATATGCGTGCGGCTGGGAGCGGCTAACTGTATAAACACGAACTTATTCTTATACTGCGGGTATTTCTCCAGGAACCTGTCTATCGCCATAACCCGTTCGACTATACCTTTGGTATAATCAATTCTTTCGACACTTACACAAACTATTTTATCCTTGAGCTTAAACTCTTCTTTAATCTTGGTTATCTCACTTACCTCAAGAGGAGTAAGGCTAGCGGACATATACCCTCCAACGCTTATAGGAAACGATCTGATAAACGTCTCTTTGTCCTGTTTAACTACGCTGAATTTTTCCGTGTCCACGCGGCATTCGGTCAATCTGTTGGCGGTATCCAGAAAATTGTTACAATTGAATTGGACGTGGAAACCGATCAAATCACAGCCAAGCATTCCATCCAAAATCTCCTGATAATAGGGACAGATCGCAAAAACCTCCGGGTTAGGCCAGGGTATATGCCAAAAAAGGGCTACTGTCGCGTCAGGACGCTTGTCTTTTATCATCTTAGGCAAAAGAGTAAAATGATAATCCTGGATGAAGACAAAAGGCTTGCTGGCAGGCAATTCTTCGAGGACGCTTTCGGCGAATTTTTGATTTACTTTTTTATACATCTGCCAATCAGCCTCGCGGAAAATAGGCCGGGTATGAGTAACATGGCACAAAGGCCATAACCCTTCATTTGAAAAACCGTAGTAATATCCCTCTTCTTCTTCCTTAGTAAGCCATACCCTTTTTAATATATACCGGTTGTCTTCGGGCGGAACCCCAAGTTTATTTTTGGAATTAACAAATTGTTTATCGGCATTGGCGCTGCCATGGGCAATCCATGTCCCGCCGCAGGCGCGCAATATGGGATCGATCGCGGTAACGACTCCGCTTGCCGGCCTAACACACTTAGCCTTTTCATTAGGCTCATCAATAACGTGCATATAAGGCTCTCTATTAGAAACAACGATAAAGGCATTTTCTCCCAATTTGGCGTGGATAAAATCCTGCAGTTTATTTTCCGTCCACAGTTCTTCCTTGATGCGTTCATTGGCTTCTTCAGTAACAACTTTGCGCGCGACCCTTAAGCCTAAAGCAACCTGCTCAACTTCACTCACTAACTTCCCAAACTCTCCCTTCTCCTCAAAAGGCCGCAGCTTTTCAATCTCTCCTCTCTGAAAATGAGTGAACCACAAAGTTAACCTGCGCACCGGCAGAGTAAAAATCTGCCTCTGTATCAAAAGCATGGTTAAAAGTATAAGCACCAGCAGGATAATCAGGGATACGCTTAACTTTTTCCAGAGAGCGGCCAGAGTTGTAAAGACATAAGAAGTATCATAGATAACCTCAACCATCCCCAATACACTATTTTCGTCATCTATAACCGGGATAATATAACTATAAACGGAATATTCCTGAAAATTTTCCAAGTTGCCGCGGGAAACTCTTTTATCCAATATATCCTTAAGATAAGGTTTCTCCTTATCTTTCCATCCGGCGAATTTCTGTGTAATCGCGAAGATATTGCCATCTTTATCGTAAATGGCGCAACCCTGAAGCCTTTCTCTCTTCTGAAAACCCTCCACTAAACGATTTGCCGATTTTAAATCATTATTTATCAGAATATATCTTGCCGATACTTCCAGGCTCTCGTCGACAGTCTTGGCTTTTCTACGCAGGTCATCCATCAGCCTGTCTTCGGTAAAACGCGCCTGCATTATTCCTGATACCGTAAATACTACGGCGACAATAATAAGAATAGGCAAAATGAACAAAAGCAATCTTTTCATCTCGGGCCTCCTTCAATGCGAATCTTTGGCAGAGAACCGGGGAAACGAGCTTGCATGAATTCAAGCAGCCTTTCTCTAACTTCACAGCGCAAATCCCATAAAGAAGAGGAATCCCTGGCGCTCATTAGCGCCCTCAGCTCTACTGTCTTTTCATTCGTATCAGTAACCTGCAGGCCGCAAGCCTTCTTATCCCATAAAGGGCTCTCTTTGAGGACACGCGATAATTCATCGCGGATTTCTTTAACCGGCACGCTATAATCGGCATAAATCAAGACTGTGCCCAGAAGGTCGGCTTTAGTCCTAGTCCAGTTTTGAAATGGCTTTTCGATAAAATACGCTATCGGAACTATAAGGCGCCGAAGATCCCATATACGCACCACGGCAAAAGTAAGGCTAATTTCCTCGATCCAGCCCCATTCACCCTCAATAATAACTACATCGTCCAGCCTGATCGGTTGAGCAATGGCTATTTGGATTCCGGCGATAAGGTTCCCCAGCGTCTTCTGGGCGGCAAAACCTACAACTATACCGGCAATCCCCGCGGAAGCCAAAATACTTACCCCTATATGCCCTGCCCCCGGAATACTCATCAAAATAAAGGAAACGGTTAACAAAACTATAACTGAGTTGGCGATATTCGCAAGCATACGCATCTGCGTATGTATGCCTCTGGCGTGCGCGTTATCCTGAACCTGCATATCATAACGGCTCAAAATAGCGTCCCGAAGGATACGGACAATTTTTATGGCTGTCCAACCGGTTAAAGCGATGAAAATGGCATTGGCAAAATAACCAATGAACAAACGCTCTTTTTCTGCCACCCGCAATGAAGGAATGACCGTTAAAATACACAAAACGGGAATCAAAAAACGCAGAGGGGGCTTAAGCGGCTCCCAGCCGATCTTAAAACTTCTTAAAGCTATGGCGCGCCCCCAACGCTTAAGTAAAATCGCCAGAATTATATAGAATATCCAACCTGCGCAATAGGCGCAAATTAATAAGATACCGGAGAATAAATAATTATTCATAGTTAGCTTTTACTCTTAAAACAAAAACCATCCTGCAGTAAACCTGCAAGATGGCGGCCCGACCATCTAAAAAGCTCCTCCGGAAACAAGCTTGCTTCCGGACCACTTATCGATTTATTTTCTTATAATACCACCCTAAGAAGTGATTACAATCTTTTTTTGCCTTAGGCCTTACCGCGCCCGCAGGCTAACGGTCTTTGGCCAGCCAATTATTCCTTGTTTTCCAAATCTCCATAGCCCATAAGGGAAACGAAGAAATGCCAACCACCAGAAACCAATCAAACAACCCCAGGTTTTGGGTCTTAAACACCTTTTGCAGGAATGGAACGTAAACCACAGCCATCTGTAAAATAAATGAGATTCCGGCAGCATAAATCAGTTTCTTATTAGTAAATACCCCTATTTTAAATAATGAAAGCGTAAAGCTCCTGCAGTTGAAAGCATGGAATAACTGGCTGCAGGCCAGCACCACAAACGCGGCAGTCCTCGCGCGTTCAATCCCTTCTTTTTCTATAAACAAAACAAAGGCAAAAGCAAACAAGGCGCATAAAGCGATTAACGCTCCCTGCGTTAGCATTAAAATCGCTCCTTCTTTTGTAACCACCGCTTCCTTGGGCTTACGCGCGGGCCTACGCATTATGTTAGGGTCCACAGGATCCACCCCCAAGGCCAGCGCCGGTAAACCATCAGTCACCAAATTTATCCACAAAATATGTATCGGCAGAAGCGGAGGAATCAGGCCTACCAAAGAAGATATGAACATCACCAGTATTTCCCCGGCATTACAAGAAAGCAGATAATGGATGAATTTCTTTATATTATCGTAGATACCCCTGCCCTCTTCGATAGCCGCGACAATCGAAGCAAAGTTATCATCGGTCACCACCATATCCGACACTTCTTTAGTGACATCGGTGCCGGTAATCCCCATGGCAACACCTATATCCGCTTCTTTAACCGCCGGAGCGTCATTAACCCCATCTCCGGTCATAGCGACGATTTCCCCGTGCCTGCGCCAGGCGCGCACAACCCGTAATTTATGTTCCGGAGAAACCCGGGCATACACCGAAATTTTCTTTACTGTTTTAAAAAGCTCGCCATCACTTAATTTATCCAGCTCATCGCCGCTTAACGCCAGTGAATCATCATTATAAAACCCGAGTTCCCGGGCAATGGCTACCGCCGTATTTTTATGATCTCCGGTAATCATTACCGTCCTTATCCCGGCGGCTTTGCACTCTTGTATGGCCTTCTTTACTTCCTCGCGAGGCGGATCAATCATCGCAATCAGGCCTAAAAAGGTAAGCTCTTTTTCAGTAGTTTCAGCGTCATAATTTTCGTGGTTTTTATCCAGAGTCCTGTAAGCAACCGCCAAAACGCGCATAGCTTGCGCGGCCAAGGCGTCATTTGCTTTTTGGATAATGGCTTTATCCTCTTCACTCAACTTTCTAATTACTCCATTCTCCTCAACGCTAATACAATCGCCCAATAATTCATCCGGAGCCCCTTTTACAAACGCAAATAGCATTTCCCCGCGTTTACGGATAATGGTCATTTTCTTGCGTTCAGAATCAAAGGGAATCTCATCAATAAAGGTAAATTCTTCCTCTAATTTTTCTTTGGAAATCCCGGCTTTTCCGGCGGCAGTTAAAAGGGATCCTTCTGTCGGATCCCCCATTATTTTATAAACTCCCGATTCTTCGGCTAAACGCGCGGCATTACAGAGCGCGCCGTTTCGTAATGTGTTTTGTAAATCCGGATAATTCAAAATATTAATTTGTTTTTTCTCAAATAAAAACTCTCCCCTGGGCGCATACCCTATACCGGTTACCTCAAAAAGCCTTCCACCGGTAAAAACCCTTTGCACTGTCATTTCATTTTTCGTCAGGGTCCCGGTTTTATCCGAACAGATAACCGTGGCGCACCCTAATGTTTCAACCGACGGGAGTTTGCGGATAAGCGCGTGGCGCTTGACCATCCGGTGCACACCCAAAGCCAAAGCAATCGTAACTACCGCAGGCAGGCCTTCCGGAATTGCGGCAACGGCAAGGCTAACCGCGGTAAGAAAAACATCCACGATTTTACCGCCGCGCAGCCACTCTAAAATAAAAACCAACCCTACTAAAATAAAACATAAAACTACGATCCATTTCCCGAATTGCTCCAGTTTTTTCTGCAAAGGAGTAGGCTCGGATTCGATATCCTGCACTAAACCCGCAATATTACCCAGTTCTGTGCGCATACCGGTATCCACAACCAATGCCTTGGCTTTACCTGAGGCAACTGAAGTGCCCATATAAACCATATTTGCCCGGTCAGCTAAAGGCACTTCTCTTTCGCTTAAAGGATGGATGGTCTTGGCAACCGGAGTAGATTCTCCGGTAAGGCTGGCCTCCAGAACACTAAAATTAGATGAAACCCAGACCAGGCGGCTGTCAGCAGGAATACTATCTCCGGCTTCGATTTCTATTACATCGCCGCGGACCAGCTCTAAGGAAGGAATAATATTGCGCACTCCGTCGCGGATAACTTTCGAAGAAGGGCTGGATAACTTTTTTAAAGCGGCCAGGGATTTTTCAGCGCGGTATTCCTGAATAAAACCAAAAATCGCGTTGATTATGACAATCGCAATAATCGCCAAAGCGTCGACCCACTCCTGCAAGAATCCGGAAACTAAAGCCGCGCCTATCAGGATCCAAATGATGAAATCCCGGAACTGGCCGAAGAAAATACTCCACGGGCTTACAGCTTTCTTTCCCAAAAGCTGGTTTGGCCCAAATTCCTTCAGGCGTCTTTTGGATTCATCCGCGCAGAGCCCGGATTCCATATTCGTATCCAGCGCCTGCGCAGACTTCTCCACGCTTAAATTATAAAAATTCTCTATCTCCATAAGTTTCCAGCTGCTTACAACCTAATCCTTATTGATAATTTGAATCATCTCGCAAAGCCTACCGTAACCCCGCAAGTTAAAGTTCATTGCTAATCTAGGCAAACCAAGGAACTCTTTCTCCTGGACTTCTTTATCGATAGGTAAAGATCTCTTGATTTCACCGCTGGCTAAAATATCCTTGAATTCTTGATTAATGCGCTTAAGCGTCTTATCAGAGATTTCTCTATTAAGCCTTATTACGGTCAGGCCTAAGACATATCTTATCGAATGGTATACCCGATAAAAGTCTTCTATATATTTGATCGCCTCATCAGCTGATTTTACGATACGAAAAAGGCTTAGGTCTTCTTTATTGATAAATCTGCCTTTGACTAATTGGATATCCACAAAACGCTTCCATTGGGCCCAATAAGTTGAACCTTCCGGCTCCAGCAAAACTACCGGCCTGGGCCGGGATTTGCCGGTTTGAATCAAAGTGAGCATTTCGAAACCTTCATCATTTGTGCCAAAGCCTCCGGGAAAAAGAGCGGTCGCGTCAGTCTCTTTGACAAAAATCAATTTTCTGGTAAAAAAATATTTAAAGTTGATTAATTTTTCCTTCTCGTCTATGTAGGGATTGGGTTTTTGCTCAAAAGGAAGGCGGATATTTAACGCGAAATCTTTTCCCGCCGCAGCGCCTTTATTGCCGGCTTCCATAACTCCGGGGCCGCCCCCTGTTACTACCATATAACCTTTCTGCGTCAATTTTCTGGCGAATTCTTCAGCCATGGCATATTCGGCTGAATCTTTCTGCGACCTGGCCGAACCAAAAATTATCACTTTTTTAACATTCCTGTGAGGCGCAAATATCTTAAAAGAATAGCGTAATTCTTTCAGCGTGTTATTTACAAGCTTTAAATCGCCCTTGTCAACCGTTTCTCTCCCCAGCTTCACAATGGTAGTAAATATTTCATGGAGTAAATGTCCGGTTTCAGCAGGCGCGCAGAATTTGGTAAGCTCGCCTATCAGGCTGTCAGCAGCTTCTTCGCCTATTTTGTATTCTTTATAAGGCTTCTTCATTTTATGCGTATTTCCACATGATACATCTTGCCTCTCCTGAAATTATTATAATCGGTAAACTATGCTGATACAACTTATTTGTTATACATAATCAGGATTTCTTAGATTACGGATTACGCGGCCTTTAATAACTCTTGGTCGACGAAACCTCGGAAAAAATAATTAGATAATCCACTAAAATCTCTCCCTGCCCCAAATGTTCCAAGATAATCCTGCATTCTCCCTTATCCAAATATACGGGCCCGGCTATAATTTCGGACCAGATATCTCTGCCTTTAATATCAACTCCTACTTTACGTTTATAGGACTTACCCCGAAAAGTTATTCCCAATTTGTTATCTTCCGGAGAGAAAACTGCCGCCCATAACCGATATCTGCCTGAAGAAGGAACTTTTGCCGGGATGGATAAAGTTTGGCCGCGTTTAACACTTTTTGCCAAATTAGTGGCGTATTCAGATTGATAATCGGAAATAGTCCAGTTTCCGTCTCCGGCTTCCGGGTATATCAGCCAAGCCGAGTTTGAATCCTTGCCCGAAGGACAAACAGGAACAAAAAAGAATTTATCGACGGAAATGCTGCTTTCCATTTGCCCGGGGCTATCATCCCATACAGCCGCTTTTGCGCCAGCCCAAAAACGAATAGTCATTTTACCCTTGGGCAATTCCCAGAATGACCCTTGAGTCAAAGAAACCATAAACCATCTTCCCGGGCTCTCTCCATCAAGATACCATATGTTTTCTATCCTATGATACCCCTGATACAAAACACCCTTATCATTTGCAACCTCTGCATAGACGCAAGGAACAGCTTTTCTCCAATTATGATGTATGTAGGCAAACAGCTGATATTTCCCCGGCTCTTCGATATATACCTGAATTTCGGATTTTGCCAAAGCCTTGTTTGTGGAAACTGCCTCTCTGCCGGTAACTACCTCTCTACGCCATTCCCCCAGGGAATCAACCGCATTGACGGAAAACACCTGCCCGGGGTATCCCAAAGGAATAAATAACCCGCAAAAAAATACGGCCAAAAATGATACTTTGATTTTAAAGCCGGCTCTCATCTTTCTCCCCGGGAAGTTCAGGATAAACATTATCATCGGAACGTTCCCAATTCATTTTTACATTATCCAGTTGCTCTCCTATAATCGATATCTTTGAGCTGTCTAAATTCCCTAACCCCTGCTCGGCAGCCATACGGATATGATTAACATACCAAGGTGTGCCCAAGTCAGGATTGGCAGGAACAGGATCCCAGTCTTTGGTGATTATGCGAGTTGCCGTGGCATCGGTTGCCACCGGGTCTCTTCCCGCTATCACCAAAGCCCCGCCTATTCTTTTGCTGACATCCACAGCCTTACCCCCCAAAAACAAAGAAGCCCCCGGGCCTTCCATTCCGAATGCCGCGCTCACTACCACCAAATCCGGCTGGATTGCTTTATTGATATCTACGATAACCTGATGCAAACCGGCATGGTGCAATTTATATCTGGGCTCTCCATACAAAGAAGAGGGCATAACCCCCATAAAATTTTTCAGCCCCAGGCTGACTGGCGACGGTTTATGGTGCGTTTTCAAGGCAGGAATGGAAATAACCACATCGGCATCCGCAACCAAATCGGGGATAGCCAAAAAGTTCAATTTTGTCCGCGACGGAAAATACCGGAAATAAGTCGTATGCTCCATAAGATTTATCAGGAATATCTTGTGCCCGTATTTTTTATTCAACAGATCCACTAAACGCTGCACCTGAGCGCCATCTTTGCCTTCTTTTCCTCCGAAGTTTATCTTTATCGGGCGCTCGACCCATTCTCCAATCACCACCTCTTTGGCTCCGGCTTTGACGCATTCTTCAGCTACTGAAGCGACTACCTCAGGATGGGCTATTTCTCCGGCAGAAACAGGATCGTGGCCGTCTAATCCTCCGGTTATATAGTTGGGTTTTATGAATACCCGGTCGCCTTTTTTAACTATCGTTTTCATTCCGCCCAAAGCATCAATGGCCTGCCTGGTCATAGCGTAAAGGTCGGCCCCTTTTATCACGCTAACCTTTGAAGTGACAACCTTAATCTTGATAGGTTCGATCAAACCGGTCTTTTTATCCAAAGACACCATAACCGAACTGTATTTGGTTTCATCGGCAGACGGCTTTCCAGCCTCTGCCTTATCTTTGGATGGCCTGAATATAAATAATACCGCGATTAATATATTGATTATCTTGGCGAATTTCCTCATTGTCTGATTATATCATTTCTACGTAAAATTGTATCGCAAAATACAAAAAAAACGCAACTCGCCTCTATCTTGGTAAGTTGCGTCGTAACCTTCCGGCTTTCTAAAAAAGCAGATCAATCAGCGGTAAATCCGCCGGCTACCTGAAATACATATAGAACAATATCGCGCAAAGCACGCACATTAAACCGACTACAATATGCCTATGCAGAGCCCAGTGATTGACAACATAGATATTGCTCTCCAATTTGGGAAATATTCTTTTATGTATACCCATTTCCCTGTCGCAAGTTGTTTCGAGTTTTCGGTAATTGCCGAACAGGTAAAATATTCCCACGAGCAATATCCCGGGGCTAAGCCAAAAAATAAACGCCCGGAATGAATCATAGGCGATCTTCCCCTCGGGTTCCACTGCGGCTTGCTCTGCGACTGTCAGTTCAACAGGGCCGCCCCCCATCTTATACGGATTTACCTTTCCGTTTCCAGCATAAGCCAAGCTGACCATTGCAAGACATAAAATAACCAAACATAGACCCAGCACATTTTTATACATATGCCCCTCCTTCCTTTTGGTTATCCCCATGCCTTATGTCCGATGATTGCTAAATAACTTGCCTCCTTTTCTTTTAAAATCAATCACCAAAACCGTAAATAACTATTTTGTCTACATATAGTATACCATTTTTTACGCCTATCGACAATGATGAACGATTCCGGACGATTCCGGACAGGCGCTACGCCACATATAAAAACAAGCCGGAGCCCGCTTAATTTCTATGGTTTTCGCCTAAAGATTTTCAGCGCTCCGGTTTCCTAATCCCAGAATCCAATAACGAAAGAGCCTTTTCTTCCAAATAGTCCCGGCTAGTCCGCTTGCCCTCATCCGCATCATCCAACCCGCCTCCTCCCAGCGCCGCATAAGCTTGGACCTGGTTAGAAAGCTTGTATAACTGCATCAAGATAAGCTCTTTTTGCGCCCGATACAGCGACCGCTGCGCGTCAAGAACGCTTAAATAACTGTCAATGCCGTTAGCGTAGCGCTTTTCCGATAGGCTATATACCTTCTGCGCGGAATCAACCATCGACTGTTGTACTGCTATCTGCGCCTCCACCGTACCTTGTATAGCCAAGATATCAGCCACTTCCCTAAAAGCTGTCTGGACAGTTTTCTCATACTTGGTCAGCGCGATTTTCTGGTCTGCCCGGCTAACCCTATACGCGGCCCAGGTCCGCATATCAAAAATAGGCATTACAATTTGCGGATTATAAATCCATGTGCCCCTGCCGGCTGAGAACAAATTGGTAAAGGCGCTGCTAGCCGAGCCAAGCGCTGTAGTCAGCGAAATACTGGGAAAAAAAGCAGCTCTGGCTGCCCCAATATTGGCATAAGCGCCCTTTAACTCGTGTTCCGCGGCTAAAATATCCGGCCGCTTAAGAAGCACATTAGAAGACAAGCCGGGAAAAATATCTTTAAAAAGGGCGACGCTATCTAAATTAACAGGCAAGAGATTCTTCGGCACAGGAGCGCCGGCAAGAAAATTCAACGCATTTACATACTCGGCTAACCTCTGAGTATAAAGAATCACGTCTCCCTTGGCCGTATCCACCTGGGTTTGCGCGCGCTGCAAATCTATTTCGCTTACCAGGCTGGCTTTGTACCGGCGCAAGACTAAATTGTAAGAATCTTCCTGAGCTTTAAGAGTAGAACGCGCCAAACTAAGGTCAGTCTCAACTTTGGCAATAAACAGATATGCCCGGGCCACCTCAGAGATAAGCGCGATTTGCGCGCTGCGCCGGGTCTCTTGCGTACTTAAATATTCCTCTAGGGCTTGTTTGGTCAAACTGCGGATCCGGCCAAAAAAATCGATCTCCCAGGAAGTAATTCCTAGATCAGCGGAGTATTGTTCAACTACCTTAGGATACCCCGGATTTAGAAAATCCGAAGAATAGCGCTGTTTAGATAACGCTCCTGTCGCGTCAAGAACCGGGAATAATTCCGAACGCTGGATTCCGTATAATGCCCGCGCCCTCTCCACATTTAAAACAGCAATACGTAAATCCCGGTTATTCTGAAGAGCCATCTGAATTATCTGCTGGAGTTTCGGGTCAATAAAAAACTCCCGCCATTTCAATTGCGTGGCATCTACAACATTGGCTTCCGGTTGCGCTTTCGGGTAGGCATCTCCCTTAGGCCAATCTTCGGGGATAGAAGATCCCGGCCGGTTATACTTTGGGGCCATAGTGCAGCCATTCAAAAAAATAACTCCTAAAATTACGATAAGTATCCTTTTCATTTTATTATTTTTTCTGTAACTCCGTATTATCAGGCGCGGCTACCGCGGCCTGCGGCTTAAGCTTGCGGCCGAAAAAGCGGGTTACCATAGTAAAAAACAGCGGAATAAAAATAAGGTCGATGAAAGTAGCTGAAAGCATGCCTCCGACAACTGCCGTGCCAATGGCATTTTGGGCTCCGGCTCCAGCTCCGGTGGATATTGCCAGCGGCAAGACTCCGAAAAAGAAAGCCAAAGAAGTCATAATAACCGGACGAAATCGGGTTTTTACCGCTCCCAGGGTTGCCTCAACTAGTTTTTCTCCCTGCTCCAGGCGCTGCTGGGCAAACTGAATGATCAAAATGGCGTTCTTGGTAGAAAGCCCTAAGGTAGTAAGAAATCCGATTTGAAAGTAAACATCATTGGGCATTCCGCGTAAATATGTTGCCAGCGTAGCTCCAAAAACTCCCAAAGGCAACATTAATAAATTAACAATGGGAATACTCCAACTCTCATATAAAGCCGCCACGCATAGAAAAATTATCAAGATTGAAAAAGCGTAAAGCGGGCCGGCCTGCGATCCAGACTGCCTCTCCTGATAAGAAAGCCCGGTCCAGTCATAACCGAACTCCCGGGACAATTTTGAAGCAAGCTCTTCCATAGCATCCATTGCTTCACCAGAACTCCTTCCTTTAGCAGCTTCACCCAGAATATTGATGGATGAAAAAGCATTATAACGCTCTAACTTCGGAGACCCAAAAATCCAATGGCCGGAGGCAAAAGAAGAATAAGGCACCATCTTTCCTTTGGAGTTACGCACATAGAGATTTTTTAAATCCTCCGGCAACATACGGTAGGGCGCGTCAGCCTGGATATCCACGTGCTTGATCCTGCCGTCTTTGACAAAATCATTAACGTAGCTGGAACCAAAAGCAGTGGATATAGTATTTTGAATGGAAGCAATCGAAACTCCCAGGCTTCCGGCTTTTTCCCAATCCAAATCGATCTTATATTGAGCCACATCCTCTAATCCATTGGCCCGCACACGAGTCAAACGCGGGTCCTTAGACGCCATATCCAAAAGCTTACTGCGCGCTTCCATCAATTTCTCGTGGCCCGCACCGCCGCGATCCTGCAATTGAAAATCAAAACCCTTGGCATTACCCAACTCGATGATAGCAGGAGGAGAAAATACATAAACCAGCGCCTCGTTATAATTAGCGAACTCTTTCATGGCCCGATCTTCTATGGCATCCGCCTTTAAGCTCGCCTTCTTGCGTAAATCCCAATCTTTCAACTTGATGAAGGCCATGCCGGTATTTTGCCCGTGGCCGGATTGGTTAGTTCCGGCAATAGTTAAAATTGATTCAACCGCATCTTTCTCCTTATCGATAAAATATTGCCGGACTTTATCCATTACTGCTTCAGACTGCTCAAGAGTGGACCCTGAAGGCAAGTTAGCCATAATGATTGCGACTCCCTGATCCTCATCCGGTAGATAACCTGTAGGCATCCGGAAAAATACGAATAACATTCCTGACACAATCAGAAAATAAGCAATTATATAACGAATGTTCTTGTTAAACGAATGCCCCACTAATTGTACGTACTTATCGCGAATCCAAAAGAAAATCTGGTCGAACTTGCGGAAAAAAGGACGTAGAAGCCAAAATCCACTCTCTGCCGGCTGATGCCCTTTAGGCACAGGCCTCAAAAGCGAAGCGCAAAGAACCGGAGTCAGGATTAAAGCTACTACAACCGAAAGCAACATTGAAGCGATAACCGTTATGGAGAACTGCCGGTAAATAACTCCGGTGGATCCGGTGAAAAAAGCCATCGGCCCAAAGACTGCTGAAAGCACCAGGCCTATACCGATAAGCGCGGGAGTAATCTGCTCCATGGATTTTGCCGCAGCCTCCCGCGGCGAAAGCCCCTCCTCGCTCATCAGGCGCTCCACGTTTTCAACTACGACAATAGCGTCATCTACCAATAAACCAATAGCTAAAACCATAGCAAACATGGTAAGCATATTGATCGAATAACCGAAGAAGCTCAACGTCGCGAAAGTTCCCAACAAGACTATGGGCACAGCTATCGTCGGGATGAGTGTTGCCCGGATATTACCCATAAACAAATACATAACCAGAAAAACCAAGAATATAGCTACACACAAAGTTTTAAATACTTCTTTAATGGCTACAAGAGTAAAAGGCGTTGTATCATAAGGATAAATCACTTTCATCCCTTGAGGAAAATAACGGCTCAACTCTTCCATTTTTGCCTTGATCCCGTCGACAGTCTTTAAGGCATTAGCTCCGGGTTCCTGCCTGATGGCGATAGCTGAAGATGGCTGGCCTTTATTAAAGTAAACCTTAGTATCCGACTGGTCGCTGCCCAACTCTGTATATCCCACATCTTTAATCCGGATAGTCGAGCCATCGGGATTAATACGAATCGGGATATTAGAGAATTCCTCGGGAGTTTTAAGTAAATTCTGAATGATAATTGAAGCATTCAGGCGCTGCCCCTTCACAGCCGGAGCGCCTCCGAATTGCCCTCCGGAAACCTCAACATTATAATCTTGCAAAGCCCCAATAACATCCCCTACCGTCAATCCGTAACTAGTCAACTTCTTGGGATCAAACCAGATACGCATAGCGTATTCGCTTCCAAACCCCTCTGCTTCGCCAACCCCGGGCACGCGCGCAAGAACCGGTTGAACAACGCTAAGCATATAATCGCGTAAATCAATATCGGTCATACTACCGTCTTCAGAAACCAAACCCACAATCAAAAGATAATTATGGGTGGACTTTTGCACTGAAACACCCCTGCGCTGCACTGTGTCCGGAAGCCGCGGCATTGCCAGTTGAAGTTTATTTTGCACCTTGGTCCAGGCAATATCCGGGTCAGTCCCGGGAGCAAATGTCAATTCAATAGTAGAAGCGCCCGAAGCGTCGCTTGAGCTGGCCATATATAACATTTTATCCAGGCCAGTCATCTGCTGTTCGATTATCTGAGTAACGGTATTCTCTACTGTTTCGGCTGAAGCTCCGGTATAAAGAGAAGTAATCCGGATGGACGGCGGAGCAATAGGCGGATATTGAGCAATCGGCAGGGTATAAATAGCCAAACCGCCCAGCACCATTATCAGAATAGCGATTACCCAGGCAAAAACCGGACGGTCAAGAAAAAATTTGGATAACATAAATTCTCCGTTTAATTTACGCCAGATACTGTTGAAACAATTTTTACTGAAGTGCCGGACTTTATTTTTTGAACCCCCTCAATAACCACCCGGTCACCGGAATTAAGGCCTGAAGAAACAAGCCATTTATCGCCGATAGCCCGCTGGAGCGTAAGCATACGCTGCTGAATCTTATTTTCGGCAGTAACAATCCAGACATAGGCTTCGCCCTTAGGGTTGCGAAAAACCGCCTGCTGCGGCGCAAGAATAGCTTGCTCATTGATCCCTTCGGTAATGACTGCCCTGACAAACATTCCCGGCAAAAGCACGCCTTTAGGATTGGGAAAAATTACCCGCAAGATAACCGCTCCGGTTGTCGGATCAACTGTTATATCCTGAAACTGAAGCGTCCCGGCTAAAGGATAAGCTGTGCCGTCATCGAGTATAAGTTTTACTTTATTCTGGCTTACTTCATCATGATTAAGGCTCCCACCTTCAAGGCTGCGCCGCAGGCGAAGCAATTCTGTGGTAGATTGCGGGATATCCACATAAATAGGATCCAACTGCTGAATGGTTGCCAATGGTATTGATTGGTATGCCGTCACTATAGCGCCTTCAGTAACGCTAGAAGCGCCGATGCGTCCGCTAATCGGAGAAAGCACGCTTGTATATCCTAAATTAATTTTGGCAGTTTCCAATTCCGCTTGAGCCTGCTTGAAAGCGGAATCCGCGTCATCAAACTCCTGCTGGCTGACCGCTTTGTCGATCAACGCCTCCTTATAACGCTCAGCTCTCAACTGCAGAGCCGGCAAATTAGCTTTGGCTTTATCATAAACTGCCTGAAACGGAGCAGGGTCAATTTGGTAAAGTACTTGGCCTGCTTTGATTTCCGCGCCTTCGGTAAACAAACGTTTCTGGATAAGGCCGCTGACCTGAGGCCGGATTTCCGCGATCATAAAAGCAGATGTGCGGCCGGGTAATTCAGTTGTAATAACAGCGCGTTCAGAGCTTATATTATACACATCTACTTCCGCAAGATTAGCCGCCGGTTTACTTTTAGGCACGCAGCCAATTACAGAAAAAATCATAAATGAAATACATAGAAACATTATTATATTATTAATTTTACTTTGCATTTTTTCTCCAAAATAACCTTGTATTTCGATTATTATTTAGAAACTGCTTCTTTCAAATCAATTATGTGCTCTTCAAAATATCTTAGAAATTTGTTAAATTCATTTTCAGGGATGAGACTCATTATTTTATCATAATGCGGCGGCCCGGAAATAATAATCACATTATCTCCCGGCTTAATATCCATCGCTTTTCTGGCTTCTGCCGGAATAACAATCTGCCCCTTGATCCCTACAGGAACTTTGCCGTAAAATTTTTTTGGACTGGCCATTTTCTAACTCCCCCTTCTTCTTTCTAATTCCTACAAATGTTGCCTTGTATAACTAGTATGAAATGTATTACTAGGAAACTTTAACATATTCCAGAACTGTTGTCAATAATAATTTTCCGCTTTTCCTGTTATTCTGGTTGCATAAAGATAGTTTCTTCAGATTCTTTTCCCTTTGGTTGGGCGGGCAGATTTTAGGCACAAATTTATTTGTTGAATCTTTTAACAGAATTAACAATATCCTTAATAGCTACCGTCTGTTGCAGCTCCCCGGCAATTGCTTCCGCAGCAATTCTGTGGCCCAAACTATTCGGATGAATGCCGTCTTTTAGATTTGCTCTAAGCGCTCTCAGCCCATAACCTTTAAATGGTTCTTGAAGGTTCACATATCCCCAACCTAATTCTTTACACCATTTCTGTATTAAACTCGATATCCTTGCATCATGCATATCAAATTCCTCAACGAGATGCGGAAAAACCGCTACTATAACAGGGATATTCTTCGATTTTGTTAATGTGTATAATTTTCTAAAGGCAAGGTAAATTTTATCATCTCGAATTAAACAGTAGTCGATATGAAAAGATAAGTGACAACGCTGTAATAATTTTATCAAGTGTTCATTTATGAATCTTGCTATCAGCAATCTTTCCGTAAAGAATTTATTAAAAGGAACTAAAGATATATATGGAACTCCGGTTTTATAAAAAGCCAGAACGGGCTGTCCGCCTATTTTTCTTATCTGCTGATAAGCTTCTGCATCATCATTTTGGCAATAAGCAAGTATTACCAGGTCATGCCGCATATCCTGACAATACTTCTCGTAAGCGATAACCTCCTGGGTTGTGCTCCATCCGCCAGCAGCGCAAACTAAAACATCAAAGTTAACATCCGGATAATTCTGCTGCAAGATTTCTTTTATGTCATTCGAGAATCTTAATTCTCTTGAGCCCATTTCCCCTCCGCAAGCAACAGAATCACCCAATACAATTATCCTGCAGGTCCTTACTCCATTTTGATCGCTTTCATGCGCTGAATCTTTTTTCCCTTTGAGTAAAGCATCTAAAGCATCATAAGGTATAAAATTTAATTCGCTTTCGACATCCTTTTTTACACCTTGCTCAAGTTTCATAAAATATTCTACTCCGTAAGAACTAAAATTCCTCAAATAGGCCTCTCCTGTAAATATTAAAGTTGAAAGGGTTAAAAAAATAACAATAAGAATTTTGTAAAACATACTGTTGTCTTCCTATAATAAATAGGGAACGTTCCCATCCCGCTGATTAGTTATATAGTAACCAAAGGCATACAAAAACAAAACACAACCTACTGTTTTCTCAATAAGTTGCGTCATGATTACCTCGCTTCCTGCTTGTTGCAGTTTCCGCCTAAAATATACAGCGGTGGTTCTTTGATACTGTTCGAACGATATTTCAAAAGGTTTAATGTTCACCGCGCCTTGGGGCGCTCCCTAAATGAAAGCTTTTTGTTGTCGCGGAATGTTGCGCCTCTCGGAAACAATGCTTAGAGAAGCGCGGACAAAAAGGCAAATTTTGACCGCACCAAAATTTGCCTTTTTGCTCAAAGAATACACAAGAATCAATGCTGTCAGGGGGTGGAAAGATTAAAAAATCAAAGCTAAAACGTAACTACTTTATCGCTTTCCTTGATGATTTCATACATGTCCTTCATCGTGTTGATAGGACACATTTCGGTTCCTTCCTGACTACGGGATTTAATACATGTACCGCAAGCAAGGATTTTACCGCCAGACTGCAAGAATTTTTCGGCTTGCTCAACAGTATTGAATTTATCCGTACTGATAGCCTGGTATTCTACGCCTTTGCCAGTTAAGAATACTTTAACTTCATCCTTTTGGCCAAGGCAGAAATTGGCATAGCGAAGTGCATTCCAGGAAGTTTCCGCATCATTACTTGAGATAATAACTCCTATTTTCATGATTTTCCCTAAGGCTCTTTTACTTTTTCAAACAAGGATGAATAATTAAGCTAATTTTACTATAGGTTATGGCTAAAAGTGAATTCAAATTCTCCAATATTTCAGATTATTGGCGTTTTATGTAATAATACGTTCATCAGCCGCCAAATGCTCAAAAAAATAGCAGAGAACTATAATGTTCTAAAACAACATCCCCCTTTTTTTAGCCTCCGCGTCTTGAATGAAAAACAGCCCAGCAAGCCTCTTCTTACCGTCTTTATCGGTAAAATATTCCTGATGCGCGTAGAATGTACCGGTGACTTCTACGCGGGGAGTAAATGGAGGTTTTAAGTTCTCCCCTGTCTTCATAGTGACGAACACTACATTAAATATCGTAGGTGGAGGGCTGGAACCCCAATTACAGCAAGGACATCCGTAAGCATTTTTACCTAAGCCAAAATCATCCAGTGAATTATCCGAAAGATACGCATCGTAGGGTATCAAAAGATACCCTGTTAACCTGACTTTCTTGCCATATAAACGAAGAATATCCACCGGGAAACCTTTTATATCCTCTCCGTCTTTAGTAACCTGCCCCTGGACCTTCTCAAGCTCTCTTATATCTAAATTATATATTTGCTTATCCTTTTTATCTTCTGATTGAGCAGCAAAGGCGTCATCGGTAAATCTAACGGGATGAAATAGCTGAGTTTGATTCGGCTTCTTCATCGCAAACAATAAAATTATTATTAAAAGAAAGATATATTTTAAAATGAGGATAAACTTTCTCATCGCCGGGCAGCCTCCTGAGCAGGATAATACCTGCGCAGCTCTTCCAAAACCGCATCCCTCTTCTTAATTTCTTCCAAAGCTCCATAACAGTCCGCGAGCAGCCTTAATGACGACTTATGATAAGAAGCTATATCTATTTCTAAGCCTTTTTTCTCCGGGCCAAACGCCCTGATTTGTTCAAAATACGGTACCGCTTCTTTATATTTTTTTTCAGATGCCAGGATTACCCCCAGGCTGAAGTTCGCGCTCCTATCCTGAGGATCGGTTTTTAAAACTTTTTGGTAGGCATTTACGGCATTCTTGAGATCGCCGCTGATTTTATAACTATACCCGATCATGTTCCAGGCCGTAATATTCCTGTTATCCATGAATACGGCTTTTTTATAGCTTCTTATCGCGTCATTGAATAATTCGCAGGCCATATAGGAAGATGCCCGGGATAACAATTGCCTGGCTATGAATGGCCGCATAACAATAAAACTTAAAGCTATAAAGATCAAACTAACCAGCCACCTCAAAACTATCCCCTTCTGCTTATCCTGGTTATTTGCATGGCTGCAGCTGCAATGGCAATGCTCTTCCATATGATCCTTTACGCAATAATAAAGAAAAACAACGCAATGGCGATAAGAATGTTTCCTGCCGCAAATTGAGTATATTTTTCTATTTTCTCTGCCTTGAAAGATAGATATTTCACTAAACTCGCGGATGAGCCGATCAATAATATCGGCATACTTTGGCCGATGGCAAAGCTTAAAAAGATAATAATAGAATAAACCCAGGAATTCCCGAAACCCGCGATACTTGCAATCACAAAAAGCACGGAAGCGCAGCAAGGGCAAGCCGGCATCTCCAGAAAAGCGAACATGACGCCGAAAATAAACGCGCCGATAAGGCTTTTTTTCTTTAACTTGATATTCGTTTCGCAATGCGTATGGCGCGGTTTACCGATTTTGATCAACCCTGCGTAAAAAATCCCCAGCCCAAGCAAAACAAATCCCAGAAACATATAAAGATACCTGCTTATTTGCGCCAAACCAAGAGCGAAATTCTTAAACAGGATCAAAGCTATCCCTAAAAAAGTATAACTGGCGATTAACCCTAAGACTAAACAAAGAGACAATATCAACGGCTTTTTTTTAGTATGGCGCGCTGCCCCTGAAACATAACCGAAGACAATCGGGATCCTGATTATCGTGCAAGAACTTAAAGACGCGATAAACCCCGCCCAAAACACAATAAATATTGCTAAAATAGGCGATTTAGTTATAATTGTTTCCAGCGCGTTCATCATTTCATTACATACCTTCCTAATAATGCTGACACCCCATAACATCCGGAGGCAAAAAGAACAATCGTTGCTCCTGATGCCGTGCCCCAATAATATGATACGATTAATCCTGTGATGCCGGAAAGAATGCTTATAATTACCGCCCAGGCAGTATATGTGTGGGAGTTACGCGTAAGATTGCGAGATGCTGCCGCAGGTAAAATCAAAAGTGAATTTATGATTAAAATACCTGCCAGCCGGATCGAAACAATCACCACCAGGGCCAGGAGTATTGTAAAACTTGTTTCTATGAGAAAGGTGTTAATCCTGCGGCTGCGCGCCAAAGACGAATTAACGCTCGTAAGTATCATGGCGTTACCCGCCACATACCAATAACCCAAAACAACCACAGCTATTACAAAGAACCAGGCTATTTGCTGCGGGGTAACCGCGAGAATATCGCCAATCAAATAACTTGTATATTTTACAAATCCACCCTGCCTGCTTAGAATGACAATACCTAGAGCAACGATAAATGCCATAATAACACCCAAGACAGTATCAACGGAAGCGCGAGTGGCGTTTTTTAGCAGGTTTATAGCGATAGCTAAAACCACCGCCAAACAGATCATAGGAAGAGTAGGGTCGTGAAAACCTAAAAGTACCCCTATGGCAATTCCCGTAAGAGCGGAATGCCCCAATACATCGGTGAAAAAAGCCATGCGGTTATTTACCACCATTGTTCCTAAAATCGCAAACAACGGCGTAACAAGTAATACAGCCAAGAGCGCGTTTTTCATAAAAACATAATGCGTCCAGCCAAATGGAAGCGCGCCTATTAATCTATACCAAACCTCAATAATCGCCATTTTTATTATTCTCTTTTGACGTCAAATTCGGCAAACAAGAAACATTCCATAAGGCCGGGCCAAAAGCTTTTACTAATTTTTCATTTGAAAGCACTTCTTTAGGCTCTCCTTGCGCGATAACGGAACGATTAAGCAGTATGAGGCGATCAACATAAGAAGATACACCGGCTAAATCATGCGTTACAAGTATCACCGCGATATCATTCTTTTTCCTCAAATCATCCACGATTTGATAAAAAAGAGATAATCCTTTAATATCTACTCCGCTGGCTGGCTCATCAAGCAATAGCAGTTTGGGGGCAGGAGTCATGGCAATTGCTAATAGAACCCGTTGCAATTCTCCTCCCGAAAGTTCACCGAGCCTTCTTTTGAGCAAATGCTCCGCCGAAAACAAAGAGAGAACGTCTTTCACTCTCTCCGATAAATCTTTGCTCACTCCGGCCCAAACAGGATAGCGGCTTATTGCTGAAACCACAAGATCCGTTACGCTGATAGGAGAGCTAAGATCAAATTGCAGCTTTTGGGGAACATAGCCTATCTTCGGTTTCCGGGAAGCGCTGCCGGCTATCCTAAATACTATTTTGCCTTGATAGCGGATTTCGCCAAGAATCGTGCGTAAGAGAGTGGTTTTCCCGGCGCCGTTGGGACCGACTACGCCAACAACCTCCCCGCAGTCAACATGTAAATTAACATTATCGAGTATAGCGTTATCGCCTAACCTGACTGTTAAGCCTTCAACCTTCGTGCAGCAGTGTTCACAAGTATTTCTCAAAATAATTCCCTTTTTAAGCTATTTCTTGAAGGCTCCCTCCAAAATAACTAAATTATTTTCCATTATGTTTATATACGCGTTGCAATCATCCGGCCCGGTTACCGCGGGATCAAGCACATAGACTTTAGCTCCTGTTTCTTCCGCAATTGTTTGAGCTGCGGCAGCAGGATATTGAGGCTCGCTGAATAACGGCAAAATACCATTCTTTTTTATCAAATCTACGGTTTCGGCGAGTTCTTTTGCGCTCGGCTCGCTTCCCGGCTCTCTCTCAACTACGGCGGCTATCTTTAAACCGAATTCATGGGCAAAATATGGAAATGCTTCGTGAAAGGTTATAATCGACCTCCCTTTATAAGAAGCTAATTCTGAATGCATCTTCTGGCGCAGCGCCTCAAGTTTTGCCGCATAATCAGCCGTATTCTTTGCATAGAGCTCTTTGTGGCTAGGATCAAACTCTTCCATTGCTTTACCTAAATTCTTTACCTGAATTATTGCGTTAGAAATACTCACCCATAGGTGAGGATTATCCCCTTCGTTACCCTCTCCTTTAATTAGAGGTATCCCTTCGGATAGCTGGATTATTTTTATATCGGGGTGCTGCGCTATAATTCTATCCAGAAAAGACTCCATCCCTGCGCCATTAGCCACAAANNAGCCAGTTTTCTCATATCGCTGGTTGTAACTGTATAGTCATGCAGGCAACCGGTTAATGGCGGAGTAAGATTCTGGACTGAAACACCAGGAACATCTTTTATGACATTCTTGGCCATGATATACATTGGATAGAATGAAGCGACTATCTTGATATCCTTGGCTGCGCTGGCAGCATTACCAATAGAGACGAAATAACAAACCATAAGGAAAACTGATAAAATAAATACGGGAATGCGGCATCTGAACATTTTTTCTCCTCTCATTTGCACTTTGAACACAATCCTTCTATTTGTAATTGATGCGTTTCTACTTTAGCATTAAGCTTGTTTTCAATAAACCGTGAGATGCCTTTAAAGTTACAAAAATCTACTTCTTCCACTTTCTTACATTTACGGCACGAGAAATGATGATGGTGCTGATGAGGCAAGGTGCACAGCGCATACCGCAACTGACGATCTTCTGATAAAGACTGCGCCAAAATACCGGCATTCTTGAGCTCGGCAAGAATCCTGTATACAGTCGGCAGCCCTATCGTCGAAAGCTTCCTCCTTAGCTTCGCGCGCACATCATAGGGCGACAAACGATAATTGCATCTTATAAAGATATCGATGACCGCCTTTCGCCTAGGAGTGATCTTTAAACGGTTGGCCTTTAGAACCTGCAGATACGATTGCATATCTCCTCGTAAATAGAAATGATTTCTATTTATACCACAGGAGCAATCTTTGTCAAGAGTTATCCACTAAGCGATATCCGCTATACACCTCCATACCCTAAAACGTTACCACCTTATCGCTTTCTTTGACGATTTCGCGGATATCCTTATTAGCACTCTAAGGCCTCCCCCTCCTTTAACAATACATACTTATCTTTATATGATTTCTTGAATAAGTTCTGCGCGCTTTGGCCCGTACAATGCAAAGGCGCAACCTTGCGGATGCCAAGCTTTCGTAATTCCTCTATAATGTTACGGTTCTTTTCATTAGTATTATCCTTTAGATGAAGGCCCCCAATTAACAAATGAACATTAGTTTGAAAATTTTCCTTAACCTCCCTGATAATATTCACTACTCCGGGATGAGCGCACCCGCATATCACCGCCAAACCGTCAGCTGTCCTAATCACAACCGACTGCTCATATATCTTCCTGCCCTCTGATAATTTGCAAAGCTCTCCGGTAGAATAAACGCTATCTTTAATTTGCAATATCCCCGAAACCTCAATAAGCCTGGCCCCAAACGCAACAATCCTGTCCTTTATTTCCTGCTTGAACCCGGGACAAACGTACACTGTGATATCTTTTCTGTCCCGTATCAAATACCATAATCCAGAGATATGGTCCCAGTCATCATGCGATAAAATAATGTGTTTAATCTTAGCCGCATCAACGTTAAACCTATGCATATTATCCAGGAATACATCCGGATCGCCAAAAGTATCAAAAAGAACATCCTCGCCGATTAGGAATGCAACACCCCATCTACGGATGAACCGCTCCCATTTAGTTGAACCTGTAGCTATAATTTTTATGTGCATAGCTATCTTTTATTTATCAAGAAGTAACTTTGTTCATTTCTATGATCCCTTATTCTGTCTTTTCCCATCATATTTTCAAGCTGCCCGAATTCTTTTAACCTGTTATAAATCAACACCCAAACGCAATCCCGTTCAGGGTCAATTTCGCATCTTCCTTTATTAGCGCCGCCGCAAGGGCCATTACGCAAGCCTTTAGGGCACCTTGTTACCGGGCATATCCCCGCGGTAATGCCAACGACACATTCCCCGCACATAAGGCATTTTTTCTCAAAACGGTCTTCCTGCGGAGAAAGCCGGAGTATCTCCCCCTGAAAGAGCGTATCGTTAGCCGGATAAATCGGTTTTCCTATAATCTCGGCTATCGCCTGCGTACCGCCTCCACAGGCAAGGCTGATAATTGACTCTGCCTCGGCTATCTCTTTTTCTTTACGCCTGAGTAATTTCTTCGATTCTAAAATATAACAAGCCGGGTTAAGGATATCCCATCCGCTTACCCTCTTGCCCTTGGCGCCCAATAGTCCGGCTAACAATTTTATTTCAGCCTCCCCGCCAGTTTTACAAGTTGTTGCGCAAACAGCGCAACCAACCAAGAAAACAACTGAATCATTTTTAATATAATCCAGGATCTCCTCTATGGGTTTTTGTTTAGTTATAATCATTTTTTTAGCAAATAATCCGCTATTGCCCGGTAAAGCGTGCTTACCGAGAGTATTGAACAATGCAGATGATCCTTAGGCAAGCCTTTAAGCCTTACGATTACTTCTCCCGCGGAAATTAAAAGAGCTTCTTTGATGGTTTTCCCCTCTGCCAGCTTTGCCGCCATTGCAGCGCATGCCCTTGTGGCCTGGCAGCCATCGGTATAATATTTAATCTCAGTGATTTTGCCCTCCTCTATCACCAGATAAAACTCCATTGCATCCCCGCAAGGCCCCTTTAGGTAAGAAGAACTCACAGGGTCATTCATTCTGCCAAAATATTTTGGGTTATTTATTAAATCTACTACCTCGAGCGGATAATCAATAATACTATTCTCGCCAGCATGCTCCATTATCTGCCTCCTGTGATATTACGAGCTTACCGCAGTAAAGCTTCTCCCGGATAAAACCGGAAGTTTTTCTTCGCGCAAAAAACAATTATAAACGCCTAATTTTATCTTCCGGCCGCCGGATTCTTTAGAGATCAAATACTGCTTCTGCTTGTTTAAACCGGATAAAATAACGTTATCATCGGCATAAGACGACACGAAATCGATCCCTTTTCGAGTCAAAACAAACACCGGAATTTGTTTAGAAATTTGTAACGCGGCCGCCGTACCGATCTTTTGCCGGATATCTCCAGAGGCGCAACTCCAGACAATATCCGCATAACGTCGGATCTCATCAATTTTTACACCGGTTATTCCGGTAGTACAAACGACAAGGATTGTAACCGCGGCATCTCCGGAAGATTCCGAACTTCGGATTTCCTTTAACCTTTCAGAATCATGGCTACTGAGGGTAACCGCGATTTTCTTATATCCGGAGTTAATTGCCTTCTCAACACCCTTAACCTGGTCAATTATAGCGTTATCGAAAACTACCTGACAATTCAATTTTTTAAGCTGCGTCATAGTCTCTTTAATCGGAGAGGTAAGTAAAAGGCTATTCATCCTCGCCCCTACTCCCTGTGCGATCTCACCGTTATCTGTTATGATCGTTCCTGCGCCATCGCAGACAATAACCGCGGCATCAATGGCCTTCTTTTTCAAAGCAAACATAAGCATTTCAGAAGCGCCGTAAGGAATGGATGTATCGCATTGCAACAATTTCCTTTTAGCGGTAAATAACCCGTAATCCCTGATTTTAGATTCGATTGCGCTCTTAATAATTAACTTAATTTTTTCTTTATCCGGGCTCTCATTTTTCTTAAAATCCTTATAAAGATAGCTCGCTAAAGGACAGAAAGCAAGCGACGGCTCTGTTACATTAATAACTTTGCCGCTTGAAACGCTGATAAATGAAGAAAAATAACGTAAAATATGAATATCCCGTTCAAGATTATACGCCATAGATCAACTTTTTAAAACCTCCCAGATTTTCCTGATTTCATCTCCGGCGGCGCACTGAGCGCCTTCAATAATAGTTTTTCCCTCAACTAGCGCCTTAACTACTTCCTTATCAAAAACTATCTTCCCGATAACCGGTACGCCGGTTTCAGAACAAAATTCTTCTATTTTTCTAGTCATAGATATATTTAAATCATATTTATTCACAACGAGTTTGGCCGGGATATTAAAATGCTTGGCTACTTCCATAACGCGCCGGGCATCATGCAGGCCGGAAAGTGTCGGCTCGGTTATAATCAAGGCGCAATCGACTCCTGATAATGACGCGATTACCGGACATCCAATTCCCGGAGGCCCATCAATAATCACATACTCAAGAAATTGTTTTTCTGCTAGTTCTTTGGCAACCTGCCGTATCTTTGCCACAAGCTTGCCGGAATTCTCTTCGGCAATACCAAGCTTTGCATGCACAAAAAGGCCATGCTGAGTATCTGAAACAAACCACTCACCGGCAAGGTTTTCTTCCATATGTATTGCGCTATGCGGGCATACCCGGCTGCACAACCCGCATCCTTCGCAGGAGAATCGCTCGATACTGAAATCCGGCTTTATTGCCTCAAATCTGCATGCAGAAATACATCTTCCGCATTCCTTGCAAAACTTTTTATCAATAACCGCGGTTGAACCGCTTTTAAATTCATGGCGCTCTTTTACCCTGGGATACAACAATAAATGCAGGTCTGCCGCATCCACGTCGCAATCAACCATAACTTTATTTTTAGCTAAAGCAGCAAATGACCCGCTAATAACTGTCTTGCCTGTCCCGCCTTTTCCGCTAATCACGGCTATTTGTTTCATTTTATTTTAAAAACACCTTATTTAAAAACTCAGCTGCTTTTTCTACACAAACTACACAGGAAACTTTTCTACCGGATTTTATTTCTTTGCAAGTCAATGCTCCGGCGTATTTTAAAAAATAATCCTTACACTCTTCTGACTTATCATTATTTTTGATATTTAAAATATATAAAGCCGCATATAATGCTCCGCAATATCCATCTGGAGCGTTACCTCCTCCGGACCCAGCGTGAATCTTTAATAAATCAGGCGCTACCCCGAATAAATCGGAACACGCCTTAATAACCGACTGAGCGCAATTATAACGCGCTCCGCTTTTACCTAAGAAATTATTCCTGGCTTTTTCTATCAGCATAAGTTGTTATCCTCTCGAACATGTTTCGAAATTCTTTGATTAAATCGGGAAATCTATAAACTAACGTTTCACCGCATGAATAGGCTCTAGCTATTTCTTTGCTGAAAGGAATCCGCATTAAGACAGAAATACCCTCTTTACCGCAATAATCCTCAACTTTACCATCGCCAATATCAGAACGATTAATTATTACACCGAACGGTATCTGCAATTTCCGCAATACCTCAACCGCTAAAGTAAGGTCGTTAAGGCCGAAAGGCGTCGGCTCGGTAACTAGTATACAAAAATCACTTCCTTTTACTGCCGTAATCACCGGGCAAGACGTCCCGGGAGGCGCGTCAACAATCACCGTTTTTGTAGGATTAATATATTTTTTTACCTGCCGGATCAAGGGCGGCGACATCGCTTCCCCGATATTTAGGCGGCCATGGATAAACTGCATATCATCTTTGCCGCCAATCTCAATTACCCCGATATCTTTATCAGCTTCTTTTATCGCCCCTTGAGGGCAAAACAAACTACAGGCTCCGCATCCATGGCATAGATGCGGAAAAATTAAAACACTCCCCCTTTTACCGTTGTTTCCCGGCAACACCGCAATAGCATGATAGACGCAAACCTCTTGGCATTTACCGCAATAGGCGCATTTTTCCTCATCTACCTCCGGCACAAGAATAACTGCTCTTTGCTCTCCTGTAATTTGAGGCTTTAGGAATATATGCGCGTTAGGTTCCTCGACATCGCAATCAAGAAACTGGACATTTTTAAGCGAAAGCGCCAGATTAACCGCGATTGTCGTTTTTCCTGTTCCGCCTTTTCCGCTAGCTACTGAAATAACCATAATTTAAATACTGCCTCTTTCGGCGGTAAGAACACACTGATAGACACTCTCTGCTTTTTTGACTGAAAAACCTTTTTTTATGAAGTACGATTCTGCGCGCGTTAATCCGACTTCCCCAACCTCATGCTTATTGCCTTCAAGGCTGTGGATTTTATCCATAACCTTGAATCCTTCCGGCGTAAAATCAGCTAATATTAGTTTACCTTGAGGTGTAATAAGGCGGATTAATTCGTCAATTACCTGGTAGGCATTACGTAAATGATGCAGGACATTTACCAGGAAAACCGTATCAAAACTACCGTCACTAAAACTTGTGCGCTCGCCGTTTTCGATCCTGAAATCTACTTGCTTCTGATAACCAAAATGCGCGATATTCAATTTCGCGAACCGCTGCTCCTTTGGGGATATGTCAAAGGTAACGAACGAATACCCGGCTTTAGCCAAAGCGAGCGCAAAATGCCCCTTGCCAGTTCCGGCTTCAAGGATTTTTCCAAAAAGAGGCTCCCCTTGCTTTAGGATAAAATCTCTTTCTTTATCTACATCGTAGCCTAAACTTTTATACAGCGCTTTTCGCTCTAAATATCTTTTATGATTCTCTATAATCTCTTTATCCAATTTTGTTATCTCTAATCGTGTTCTCTAAACATCCTATTCTGCGTCGGGTCATTTTTCCTAATCCACTCCATGAGCATTGCCGTGTGTTCTTTTTCTTCGTTCATATTATGCGCAAGGAGCTTTTTAAGCGACTCATCATCAGTTGCATCAATCCGCTCCTGATAAAAATCAACTGCCTCAAGTTCTTCGCGCAGAGATTTTCTTGCTCTCTCTAAATCAACATGCTTAGGATCCAACTTTTCTAACGGTTCGAAGAATGGCATATCCCTCTCCCTCCTTGTCTTAACTACTCTTTCCCGGCATGCCGAATTTTGAACCTACGCTCGGCGTATCCGTCGCTTTATATTCTCCCTTTTTATAGGCTTCTATCGCCTCTTTTACCGTCCCGGAGATTCCGGCAAATATGCTGATCCCTGCGGCTGACAATACCTGATGCGCGTTGGGCCCAACGTTTCCGGTAAGCACAGCTTCAACGCCTCTGGATACCACAAGTTGCCCTGATTGAATACCGGCTCCCCCCTGGAACTGAGCGTTGGCATTCTCCTGCGCTTCAAAATTACCGGTATCAGTATCAAAGAAAATAAAATTCCGGCACCGGCCGAAACGAGGGTCAACCTTAGAATCCAAAGTCTTGCCTTCTGAAGTAACGCATATTTTCATCTAACACCCTCTTTCTTAATGGCAACTTCCGCTCTCGCCGTGGTCTTTACAGGCATCTAGTCCGCCTAAGGCATTATTCATAAAATCATCCAACGCTTTCTGAACATTGCCGGAATAGCCGAATACCTGAACTCCCGCTTGAGCGAATTTAGCTTGAGCGCCCATTCCCATACCGCCAGCGATAACATGAGTTATCTTATATTTGAGAATCTCATCAACCGCAACACACCCGCCTCCGCCGTGCACAGCAGTATTCGGAACGATGCGTGTACTGGTTATCTTCTTCTTGTCCTTATCAACATCCGCTAAGAGAAAGAACCTGCACTGGCCGAAATGCGCGCAGACATTGCCATGAACTCCATTTTCATCTTCCAAAACGACTCCAACTCTCATATTAATAAACTCCTTTCTTAATGAAACTTTGACCTAACTATTTTCCCTCTGCTGCCCCGCGGCCAAAACCGCCAAACGCCTGCATGCCTCTTTGGGACCTCATCCAACCCGTAAGCCCGGTCGCATAAAAACAATTCCTAAAACCGCGGCCGCGGCCTCTTCCGCAAAAACTTCTATTATTACCCGGCATGGCATCTGGGCTGTTTAATGCTACCACACAGTATCCTCTCCCTCCGCCCGTCATCGGGCCTTCACCCCTGGGGCCTGTTCCATCAAAACGCGGCATATTAATCACCTCCCTTTTGTTAGTGGAAACCATTTCCATTATAGCTAAAAAAATATAACAGCTATTTCTTTCCGCTGCACTTTCCGCACAAACCGTAAAATTGGATAACATGATTAGTGATCTTGAAATTATACTTCTTACCCAAGCCCTTCTCAGTTTCTCTTAAAAGCTCTACTTCTTCATCAATGAAATCTGTATAATCAATCACCTTATTACAATCAGTGCAAACTAAATGATGGTGATGATGCGCGCCCTTAGGCCCTTCAGCTAATTCGTAACGCGCCCTGCCATCCCCGAAATCAAGCTTATAAACCATCCCGAGCCCGGATAAAACATCTAATGTCCTATAAATCGTGGTAAGCCCGACATTAGGATATTTAGGATGGACCTTCATGTAGATATCTTCAGCGCTTAAGTGGCCTTCGGATTTAGCTAGAATATCAAGAATAGCCTCCCTGCCTTCGGTAAGCCTGTATCCGCATCCCCTAAACTTCCCGTGCCACCAACCCTGCCCCTGGCAATTCCCTCTTGGCATATTTAATATTACTCCCTGCCTGCCCGTAGGCAAGCTTATTGAAAATGATTTCCATTACTAAATATACATTATACTACTATCTTTGTCAAGTTTATTCTTTGTGGAATCGGAAATCGAAAGATTTGAGAAGAGTTACTCCATCAATAATCTAAAACGTCATCTTTCCCTATTTGATTTTATTACCATTCACCCATAGTTTTTCAAACGTATGTGCTAAAGCACGCTCATCTGTTAATTCAAGCGTTTCCCTAGCCCAACCAGCTGCAATGTCAGCTGCCTGGATATGATTAATTGATCTGGAATCTAACTCTCTTATAAGTTGCCCTTTTTCAGGAATACTTAAAGTAGGAAAATACGTTTCCATTTGGTTAGAAATTACGCTAGTAATATCATTTAATATATCAATACTTTTGTTATCTTCTTTATCAAAAAATCTTGTAGTCGATATTACTTCTGCAAGTATAATACGAGACAGAGGTGAACGAAAGGCATCCCTGGTAGACACCTCACCATTAGTTAAGCTTTCAACATCGAAAATAGCATGGGCTCTTGCAGCAAATATTGATGCAGCGGATAGACCTCCTCCTAGTTTTGCTAAAATATTTTCTGGAGTATAATTTTCCAATGTTCCATAATCCTCATAGGACCATGATGGAATTACTTTCATCATTTCAGAAGGTAAATAAACTATTGGTGTTCCCGCAACTATAGCAGTTGCACACTTGCTAATTAAAGTATCACTATTAAAATCATGTCCATCTTCGGCTCCATCAGCTTCTAACGATTTACGAATAGCTGTTTGTATCGGGTAAGGATCAATAATTATTACTGTCGCTTGCCCCACTCCCTTAACAACCATATCCCATAATTCTTTGTCCAATTTTATTTTATATCGGAACTCGCGAAAATGTTTATATTTAAGCTCATCTAACACCAAAAAAGCTCTTAAGCGCCCTACCCAATCGAGATTCGCATCTTCTCTAAACTGGGCTAAAATATATTTTCTTAGTGGGCCACCTTCAGTTTTTGTCGCATCCCCGTAAGTAGAGAACGAGGTTGGTATTATAATTGACATTTTTATTTATCCTTTTATCAAAAATCTAGCGAATATTTACTATGCGAAAGTAAAAATAAGGGGCGGTTCTAATTTCTGATGAAATTTAGAAACGCCCCTCCTTTCTTTTGTCTATGAATTTACGCTTGTTCAGTATCCGTTTAATTTTCCTTGTCGGAAAATTTTACGGAGAGGGTGGGATTCGAACCCACGGACCCTTGCGAGTCGCACGCTCTCCAGGCGTGTCCGTTACGACCACTTCGGTACCTCTCCAGATTTAAAATAATTATCAAATCTTATACGATGATGCTTATTATGCGTGCCTATTCTTTCAAAGTATTTCTTAATAGCTAAACTATTATAAACAAAAACATGCCCATCTTGTCTAATACTCGCCGGAAAACCAAAATGCAAAAATATGCTATGGGCATTCTTCAGTAATGGAAAGGAATGGTTCGTAAAACATAACCCGATATGCCTGTACCTAATCCCCTTTGTAACATGATTATGGTAATAAACGCCGCCGTCTGTATCTACTAAACCTCTTAAGCAGGCAGCCATACGGCTCGTATCTTCCAAAATCCAATCTGGAATGCTTACTTGATGGCGGATTTTGTTCCCGATTTTCAAGCCTAACTTGGTTAAATGCTCTGTCAATTTGACACTGGAGAATACCACATCACGGGTATTCTTTTCTCTCACCATCAGATCGCCTTCCAAATTAAAGAGCCTTTTGAAAAGCTTCAGAATAAACTTGGAATATTCTTTTTCAACCTTATTATTTAAGGAAATTTTTAACTGATACCTTGTTAGAGACCCATCTCCCAAAATTATTCCTACTGCCTCGGATAAAGCTTCAGATTTAGGGGGATAACTTATATCCTTCGGCCCAATAAAACCGGTTTCCTTGAATAGTTGCGGGTTCATTCTATACTTCATCCGCGTCGTAAGCCCGCCCCTGCTCCTCCCTTCAGGCGTTCCTATATTACCATACAATTCCATGCGCCTCAAGGCTCCCAATCTCCCTGCGCTTTTGACATTCCAGTCATCCTGAAGTACTTTTATTTTCGGGGTGGATATTTTTAGCTTCTTCTGTAGCGCTTGAAAAGAAGTATAGCTCATTTGGTACTTGTCTCGTCGCCAATCAAAGAACGTCCGTTTGTCCACCCTACATATTTCAGCTAAATCAGGCCAATCGAGCCCATATCTTTTTTTAATTTTCTTTAAGAAATTACTTTGCCTGGTTTTTAAGAATTTTACTCTAGGCATAAAATATAAACTTGCATAAGAATCGGCAAAACTCAACAGCTTCTTTTCGATTTTCCAATCAATTCCAACTTCTTATCTCTTGTAAAACTTTTAATCTCTAACTCGCGTTTTAAAGCTAAATTCTGATTAACGCAAGATTCCTGGTACACGAGTTTTAAAGGTTTGCGAAACCTAGTATAGCGACACTGATTAGTTGTATTATGAGCTTTGACGCGCTTATTAACATCTAAAGCTATACCCGTATATAAAGTCTTATCCTTACATTCAGCAATATAGACGAACCAGGGGGTATTGTAAATGCTTTTATTCATTGCTGAAGCGGATAAGATCCTTCGCTTCCGCTCAGGATCCGAAATTTTCATTTTATCGGTTGAGATACTTCGCTCACTGCGCCGCTTGTCGCGGCGCTACGTTCGCTCAGTATCCGCCAAATTTTCCTTGTCGGAAAATTTGGCGG
>DJWJ01000024.1 GCA_002440965.1 Candidatus Omnitrophica bacterium UBA6233 | reverse complement strand
CCCTCACAGGGGAGGGGGTAAGGATCTATGGTATCATTCCCATTTTTTCTTTAAAAAACGGTTGATTTTAGGCTAGGGGAGTAGGATAATATGAAAAAATTTACAGAGGAAGTCGTAAAGGATGAAGAAAAAAATAATTTGTTCCGTAGTTTTGTTTGCCGCGTTCTCGCTAACCGTATTTTTTTCCCAGAAAATAATCGTAAAATACCAAGCCTACAAAAAAGAACTAATCCTGCTGAAAAAGAGAAAAGAGAGTTGGCTGCATTTGGAAAGAACCCTGACGAATAAGGTAAATCGTTTTAAAGGGACAATCGGATTAGTGGTTAAAGATTTGGATAAGGGCTGGGAGATTGCTTTTAACAAGGATATCCTGATTCCTTCCGCAAGCCTGATTAAGGTTCCTATTATGCTTTCTTGTTTTTATGCCGGGCAGGATAAAAATTCTATCCTAAAACATTCCATACGTATCAGGAGTTCCGATATAGTTTCCGGGTCAAGGGTTCTGGGGGCAGAGCCGATCGGCTCGGTTTTTACGGTAGAAGAATTGTTCGATCCTATGATTACGCAAAGCGATAATGCCGCGGCAAATGTGCTTATAGATTATTTGGGGTTTGATACCCTGAACTTCTATTTCAAGAAAATTGGCCTAAGGAACACAAATATCGTTCGTAAGATGATGGATTTTTCGGAAAGAAAAGAAGGAAGGGAAAACTATACGACGGCCGGCGATATAGCCTTCATTTTAGAAAAGTTATATTACGGGGAATTCATTAGCAGAGGCGTTTCTTCAGAATGCCTGCGTATATTGGGCGAACAGAAGATAAACGACCGCATCCCCAGGAAACTTCCCCCGGGAACATTTGTGGCGCATAAGACCGGATTGGAAAAGTATATATGCCACGATGCAGGGATTGTTTTTACCGATAACGGTAATTTCCTGATTTGTGTTTTAGTTAAACACGAAGATAAATTCTCTGTCAATGCCAAAAAGTTTATATCCGATGTCGCGCTTCTCGCCTACAATTACCTCGCCACGGAGTAGATAAAAGAAAACCGATAATTTCCTTGACAGGATACATACATGTGCTATTATTTTAGAAATCGTAATACATTTTAATAGGAGCGAAAGTGCCTCAATTAGTTAGGTTTGGAGTATCTTTAGAAAAAGATCTTCTGTTTCGTTTCGACACTTTTCTTAAAGAAAAAAAATATACCAATCGTTCGGAGGCTATCCGGGATCTTATCCGGGAGGATTTGGTAAAGAAACAATGGCAGGAGGATAAGGAGATAGCCGGCACTATTACGATGATTTACAATCACCACAAGCGGGAACTTGTCAATAAATTAACGGATATACAGCATGGTTTCGGAGGTATTATTATTTCTACCCAGCACATTCATTTGGACCACCATAACTGTCTGGAGATAATCGCAGTCAAGGGAAGGCCGAAAGCGGCTCAGGAGCTTGCCGATACGCTTAAGGCGGTAAAGTGGGTAAAACATGCTACTTTGAGCATGTCAAGCACAGGCAGAGATATTTAAGGTATTATTTTTTTGTGCAATCGTAACACGAAACGTAAAAACGTAGTATAAAACTTTGAGAGGAGGATATGTTTATGGCAGCTTCAAGGAGGGTAACATTATTTTTGTTAACTTTTGTTTTATTCTGCGCTGCGGCGTCGTTCGCCGATGAAATATCTATCCGGGATGAGATAAATCAGCTTAAAGAGCGCATTGCGGCTTTGGAAAAGAAAGTTTCAGACCAAGACAAGTATATCGCTGCGCAGGATTCAAAAGTGCAGTCCCAGCAACAAACGATTTCCAGCTACGAATCCAAGTTCTCCCAGTTTGAAGAAAAACTTAAGCGTGTGCCCGGTGAACCCATGAAGCTCATGGAAGGCATTGAACTTGGAGCAGGCGCAACCTTCATTGTTCAGGGGACTAATAACGTTAATTACGATGGCGACGGCCAAACGCTCAAGAAAGACCGCACTGACGGTTCATATTCAGCCGATATAACCCTAGCTAAGGAATTTAAAGAGGTTGATGGCAGGGCATTCCTGCACTTAGAGGCTGGCCAGGGCGCGGGCCTTGAAGATAACCTTACCTTATATAGTAATGTCAACCGCGATGCCGGTGACAGCGAATCCAGGGTTGAGGTAACCGAACTTTGGTATGAGCAGAGCTTGTTTAAAGACAAAGTAGCTCTTACTTTTGGCAAGCTTGATCCTACCGCCTATTTTGATCAAAACGAAGTCGCCAATGATGAAACTACTCAGTTCTTAGGCAGGATATTCCGTAACTCGCCTACTGTTGAATTCCCGGATAACAACGCCGGCATACGCCTGGCTTATCTTCCGGCAGAGTGGTTGGAATTAGGCTATGGTATGTTTAACGCCAAAAGCGGCTGGGAAAAGATCGGGGATAATCTGTTTAACATCGGCCAGGTTACTTTTAAGGCCAACTTTTTAAACCTTCCCGGTAGTTACCGTTTCTACGGTTGGGCCAATAACGCCAACCACGAGAAATGGTCGCAATATTCTGATGCTGAACATGATAAAGGATTAGCTTACGGTTTTGGCTTAAGCTTTGACCAAAAAGCAAACGACATTGTTACATTATTTGTCCGTTACGGCTGGCAGAATCCGAAAGTCTACAATCCTGACATTAAGACTGCGGCTGGTGACTATACTTATTCTCTGGAGCAGTCCTGGAGCGCTGGTTTCCAGGTCGAGGGTAAGCCTTGGGGCAGAGAGAAGGATGTCTTTGCCTTTGCCGTAGGCCAGGTAATGCCTTCGGATGATTACAAGAAAGCCAAGGGCTTATCGGCCAAAACCGAAGGCCATCTGGAAACTTATTACAAGATACATGTCAACGATCATTTGTCTATCAGCCCCGACTTCCAGTATATTTGGAATCCATTCGGCAAGGATGTGGCAGGCGATACGGATCCCATATTTGTAGGCGGGATGAGGGCGCAGGTGGATTTTTAGTAAGGTTATAATTTATTAACATCCGGCCATAATGGAATGGCCGGGGTTCACTGCTGTGAAGGAGGAGAAGATGCATATACCAGATGGTTATTTGGGGCCGGCAACCTGTGGAATTTTTTACGCGGTTATGCTGCCGATTTGGACAATCGCTTCCAAGATTGTTCAAAAGACTTTGAAAGCAAAACAGGTCCCGATTCTTGCGATAGGAGCGGCATTCAGTTTTGTGATTATGATGTTTAACGTTCCTATCCCCGGAGGTTCGACAGGGCATGCGGTAGGAGGAGTTTTAGTGGCCATACTCTTAGGGCCTTGGGCTGCGTGCATTGCCATAACGGTAGCTTTAGTTGTGCAGGCTCTATTGTTTGGCGACGGAGGAATTACCGCTATAGGAGCAAATTGTTTCAATATGGCTTTTGTGCTTCCGTTTGTGGGCTACTACATATATAAAGCTATCAGCTATAATGCGTCCGTGGATTCTAACCGGAGAGTGTTTGCTGCCGGTGTTGCCGGATATATCGGTATTAACGTAGCCGCCTTATTAGCAGGAGTTGAGTTTGGGCTACAGCCGTTATTGCATCACACCGCCACTGGACAGGCCCTTTATTGTCCTTACGGGCTGAATATTGCTGTGCCGGCAATGGCGGGCGAGCATTTGTTGATATTTGGCTGGGTAGAAGCTATCGTTACAGCGTTGGTGGTTAAGTATTTACAGAAACAATCCCCCGAGCTTATAGAAGAAAGGGAGGTGGCCTAATGAAACTTATCAATAAATTATGGGTTGGGATGGGGATCTTGGTATTGATTTCCCCTTTAGGTTTATTGCTTCCCGAGCGTTTTAAAGCCGGGGATGCCTGGGGTGAATGGGGAACAGACGGGATTAAAGAATTGGTTGGGTATATCCCGCAAGGACTAGAAAAACTTTCAAGCCTATGGAGCGCGCCTATTCCTGACTATGCCTTTAAGGGCTGGGAAGAAAAAGGGCTAGGCAGTTTGAGTTTTGCGTATATAGTTTCGGCTATAGTTGGTATTCTTGTCACTGTTTGTATAGTTGCGTTAGTCGGCAGGCTCTTAATCAAGAAAGAATGATTTAACGGTGATTATTTTGACCGGCGGCGCCGGATTTATCGGCAGCTGCTTTCTATGGAAGCTTAATCAGGAAGGCATCGACGATATAATTGTTGTCGATAATCTTACTGACAGTTGCAAGTGGAAAAATCTTGTTGGCAAGAAATTCCGTGATTATATCCAGAAAGAGGACTTTCTGGATATCCTGGAATCCGGGAAGCTTCCCCGCATTAAGACAATCGTTCATTTAGGCGCCTGTAGTTCAACCGTCTTAAGCGACGCCGCGTATTTCCTAAAGAATAATTACGAGTATTCCAAACGTCTTGCGCAGTGGGCCGATGCCCATAGCGCAAGGTTTCTTTATGCGTCTTCGGCGGCTACCTATGGCGACGGCAGCAATGGTTATGACGATGCCGAAAACAAGCTGGATAGCCTTAAACCGCTTAATATCTATGGATATACAAAGCATATGTTTGATCTGTGGATGTTTAAGCATGGTTTTTTAAATAAATCCGTCGGTTTTAAATTTTTCAATGTCTTTGGCCCCAATGAATACCATAAGGCTGAGATGATGAGTGTTGTCTGTAAGTGTTTTGATGATGTTAAATCCGGCAGGCCGCTACGTCTTTTCAGGTCGTATCACCCCGATTATAAGGATGGAGAACAAAAAAGGGATTTTATCTACGTTAAGGATGCGCTCGAGGTAATGTATTATTTCTTTACGAAACCGGATAAGTCGGGGATTTTTAATCTCGGGATGGGGCAGGCGCATAGCTGGAACGATTTGGCGCAAGCTATATTTTTAGCTTTGGGAATGCCTCCCAAGATTGAATACATCGAAATGCCGCAAGAGCTAAAAGCCAAGTATCAATATTTTACCCAAGCCAAAATGGACAAAATCAAAGCCTTCGGATGCAAGCATAGTTTTATGTCTTTGAAAGAAGCGATCAAGGATTATAGCCTGTATCTGGGGGGAAAGGCATTTTTATAAATATCTTTAGTATGGACACAAGGAGGCTCTATGCATGATATTTGGTTTGCGAGTAAAATAATTGTTTCATTAAAAGAAAAAATTGGTAAAATAGATAATTATAAGTCCGTTGCCGTTAATATCGTTTTAGGCCCCTTTACCCATGTTACGCCGGAAAGCCTGCGTTCGGCGTTTGCGTTACTGGGAGAAAAGGATGGTTTTCAAGGCGTAAAATTGAATATCAAGAAAGATAAGGCAAGAATAAAATGCAGGAAATGCAAAACCAGCGTGGAAATCGCCTCTCCCGTAGGAGCTTGCCCGGCATGCGGTACGGATGATTTTGAGTTGGAGAATTCCGAAGAGTTTATCATTGAGTCAATTGAGGCAGAATAAGTTGAGAACTAATGAATGCAGCCACTGCTTTAAGCAAAACGCCCCTTTACGAAGCACACCTTTCCCTTAATGCCAAAATAGCCCCTTTTGGGGGCTGGCTTATGCCGATTCAGTATGCAGGCATCTTAACCGAACATTCGTATACCCGCAAGGAAGTTTGCGTATTTGATATCTGTCATATGGGCGAGTTTAGGCTTGATACAGATATTTCTTTGAGCGGGCTCGATCGTATTGTTACCCAAAAAATAGTTTCAATGCCCGTAGGGTCATGCCGCTATGGTTTTATACTCAATGAGTCCGGCGGGATAATCGATGACCTTATCGTATATAGGCTTAAGGAATATTCTTGGATGCTGGTGGTGAATGCCGCAACCATTTCCAAAGATGAGGCGCATTTAAGAAAACATCTTTCGAAAGAATACAGTTTTGATAATGTTTCCGACCAATTAGGCAAGCTTGACGTGCAGGGACCCAAATCATTGGATGTGCTCAAGGATATTTTTGGCGGTGATATCGCTAAATTAAGCTATTATACTTTTGCCGAATTTGCTTTTGGCGGGGAACGCTGTTTAATCAGCCGCACCGGTTACACCGGAGAGTTGGGATACGAAATATATATTTCCTCCGGCGCGGTAAAAGGCCTATGGGAACTTTTGCTTAAGGATAAAAGGGTTAAGCCTGCCGGTTTAGGCAGCCGCGACACTTTGCGCCTTGAAATGGCGTATCCTCTCTACGGGCAAGATATCGACGTAAACCATACTCCCCTTGCCGCCGGCCTTGATAAATTCGTTGATTTTTCCAAAGATTTTATCGGTAAAGACGCTTTATTAGAAGAGAGAAAGAACGGGCCTAAAGAACATTTAGTTTGTTTTAAGGCAGATTCCCGCCGCGCGCCGCGCCACGGTTTTGCTATATTTCAGCAAGGCGAGCGTATCGGCATTGTAACCAGCGGTTCTTTTTCCCCGAGCCTTTCGGTAGGTATAGGTATGGGGTATGTTTCCGGTGATTATGAAATCGGAGCAAAACTTGCGGTTAAGGATTCCGGAGTAGAAATTCCGGTGACGGTTGTCAAAAGGCCTTTTTACAACAGGCCGCAATCTTAGAGGAAAGGGGCTTTATGAATATACCACAAAATCTTTTTTATACCAAAGATCATGAATGGGCGCGTATTGAAGGGAAGACAGCCTATGTCGGCATTACCGATTATGCCCAGGAATCGCTGGGAGATATTACGTTTGTTCAGTTGCCTAAAGCCGGCGATACCCTTAGGCAATCGGAATTTTGCGCTACGGTTGAATCGGTTAAAGCCGCTTCGGATGTATATTCGCCGTTTTCCGGAAAGGTTTTGTCGGTTAATCAGGAGCCTTGCGAGCACCCCGAATTGATAAATGAATCCCCTTACGAAAAAGGATATTTTTTTATAATGGAGCTTTCCAGCGAAGCTGAAAAAGCGAAACTTATGGACGCGCAAAGCTACCGGAGTTATGTAGAGGGGCTTTCTAAATGAGTTATATTCCCCATACAGAAGACGATATCCGGCAGATGCTTAAAACGATCGGCGTAGCGGGCATCGATGATCTTTTTAAGGATATTCCTTCTGAACTTCGTCCAAAATCATTTAATATTCCGGAAGGAAAATCGGAGTTCGAGGTAACGCAGCATTTGCGTAAACTTTCCGCGAAAAACGCCACGCATCTGGTTAATTTCGTGGGCGCCGGTTTCTACGACCATTTTATTCCCGCGGCAGTTGACGCGATTGCGGCTCGCCCGGAATTTTATACCGCTTATACGCCGTATCAGCCGGAGTGTTCTCAAGGGTGGCTGCAGGCGATCTACGAATACCAGACGATTATCTGCGAGCTTACAGGGCTTGATGTCGCGAATGCCTCATTATATGACGGAGGCACAGCTCTTTATGAGGCGGCGATGATGGCGTTAAGGCTTACCGGCAGGAATAAAATCATTATGGATAGCGGCGTAAGCCTGATTTATCGCACCATGCTTTACACTTATACCTCGAATCTTTCTATCGAATTCGTGGAGATTCCGGTTGTGCACGGCCAGAGTTCGCGCGAAGAGCTTTTTAAACATCTTGACGATAAAACCGCGGCAGTGATTTTGCAGAATCCCAATTTCTTTGGCGCTATTGACGACTATAGCGATGTGGTTAGCCGCGTGCATAAATTCGGGGCGTTGGCAGTTGCCTCGGTTTATCCGGTTTCTTTGGGGATGTTGAAGCCGCCGGGAGAAATGGGTTTTGATATCGCCACAGGAGAAGGCCAGAGTTTAGGCCTCCCGCTTTCTTTTGGCGGGCCGTATTTAGGTTTTATGTCCGTCAAGAAAGAAATTGTGCGTTCGATGCCCGGAAGGATAGTAGGCGCGACTGTTGATAGCGACGGCAAGCGCGGTTTTGTCCTGACGCTTCAGACGCGCGAGCAGCATATCCGCCGCGAAAAGGCTACTTCCAATATTTGTTCTAACGAAGCGCTCTGCGCTCTGCGCGCGGTGGTATTTGCCGCGCTTTTGGGTAGAGGAGGCTTGAAAGAGTTAGCCGAGCATAATTATTGGAAGGCGGAATTTGCCAAGAAGACTTTAGCGCGCATTCCCGATGTCGAGGTCAAAAGCAGTTCTCCTACCTTTAACGAATTCACGATTTGCCTTAAGCGGCCTGCGGATGAGGTCGTATACAAGATGATCGATAAAGGTTTTGCCTGCGGTTTTCCTTTGGGGAGGTTTTATAAAGGCATGGATAATTATATTTTGGTGGCTGTTACCGAGAAGAGGACAAGAGAAGAAATCTGTTTATTAGCGGATAGCCTGGAGGCGGTTTTACGATGAAACTTATTTTTGAAAGGCATAAATCCGGCAGGCGCGGGTTTTCGTATGCTTTGCCCGATGTCCCGCAAGCAAAGCCTTTAGCTAAACAATACTGCCGCAAGAACGATACGCTTTTGCCGTCTCTAAGCGAATTGGATGTAGTGCGCCACTATACCAATCTTTCCCGGTTAAATTTCTCAGTGGATACAAATTTCTATCCATTAGGTTCATGCACTATGAAATACAATCCGAAATTCACCGAGCGCATTGTTGCGTTTGAAGGTTTTGCGCAGGTGCATCCTTTATTACCGCAGCTTTCCGGAGGGGGGATGCTTGCGCAGGGGTCATTAGAGGTGTTGTATGAAACGGAAAAACTCCTTGCCGAAATTACCGGAATGAACGCTTTTACTATGCAGCCTCTTGCGGGCGCGCACGGCGAGTTAACCGGGATAATGTTGATTGCCGCTTACCACAAGGATAATGGGGCTCGGCGTAAATACGTTATTGTTCCGGATTCATCTCACGGGACCAACCCTGCGAGTGCCGCCATCGCCGGGTATAAAGTAATTGTGATTCCTACTGATAAAGACGGATATATGGATTTGGAAGAATATAAAAAGAAATTGAATAATGAAGTCGCGGCAGTTATGCTTACCTGTCCCGATACCTTAGGGATTTTTAATCCTAATATCAAAAGAATTGCCGATATGGCGCATGAAGCCGGGGCTTTAATGTATTATGACGGCGCTAACCTGAACGCGCTTCTGGGTAAGGCCAGGCCCGGAGATCTTGGTTTTGACGTTATGCATATAAATCTGCATAAAACATTTGCTACTCCGCACGGCGGAGGAGGCCCGGGAGGAGGCCCGGTTGGTGTAAGCGAGAAATTGGTTGATTTCTTGCCTATTCCGCGCGTTGTCAAGCGTGTAGATGGAACACTCGCGTTAGATTATCACCGGCACAAATCGATTGGTTACGTAGCGCCTTTCTATGGTAACTTTGGTGTGATCCTTAAAGCTTATGCTTATATGTTATATTTAGGTAAGGCCGGGTTAATCCAGGCTGCCGAGATAGCGGTGTTAAATGCCAATTATTGTCTGGCAAGCCTCAAAGAATATTTTGCCCCAGCTTTTGACAAAAAATGTATGCATGAGTGCGTTTTTTCGGCTTCCCGCCAGGTGAAAAACGGAGTGCATGCGTTGGACATCGCCAAGTATCTTATTGATAAAGGGTATCATCCCCCGACGATATATTTTCCTCTGATAGTCAAAGAGGCGCTTATGATTGAACCGACGGAGACCGAATCAAAAGAAACACTGGATGAGTTTATCGCGGTTATGATTGAAATCGCCCGCCTCGCCGAAGAGAATCCTTCTTGCGTTACGCAAGCGCCTATTCATACGCCGGTTAAGCGCCTTGATGAGACAAAGGCCGCGCGCGAACCAAATCTTCGCTGGCAGCCGTAGTAAAAGATAAATACATGAGAGAATTCAGGTTGGTCCGATCGTATCCGGAGTCGGCCATGCATAATATGTTTCTGGACGAGAAGATATTTAACCGTTACCTCAAAGACGGTATTCCGGTATTGCGCCTCTATAGCTGGAAGAATCCCTCTTTCACTTATGGCGTTTTGCAGCATCCTGAAAGTGAAATTGATTTCAGGCAGTGTCTTTCTGATGGGGTTGAAGTTGTCAAAAGGATTACCGGCGGCGGAATACTTTTTCATAATGACGAAATAACCTATAGTTTTGTATGCAGTAAGCAGGATATCGGCGAACCGCAAGAAGTGCTTGTTTCCTATAAGCAGATATGCGCGTTTCTCATCCGGTTTTATGAGTCTCTTGGGCTTAAGGCGGGTTTTGCGCTTGAGTCGGAAACTTTTCGGGATAGATGCGGGCCGAGTGAGCTTTGCAGCGCGTCTTATGAGAAATACGATATTGTTATCAATGGCCGGAAAATTGGCGGGAATGCGCAGAAACGCAAGAGGAAGATTATATTCCAGCATGGTTCTATTCCCTGCAGTATTAACTGGAATTTTGCGCGGCGTTATCTAAAAGCTCTACCTAAGGATATATCTTTGAGCGTAACTAGCCTTGACGAAGAATTGGCAAAGGTTCCGGGTAAGAACATATTGGAAGAAAAACTTATCGAAGCCTTTTCTAATGTGTTTGGGGCGCATTTTATTGATGAGAAAGAGTTTTCGTATGCGGCCAGTTTGGCTTAATAAGAAAATAAGCCTTAAGGCTTGTTCAGAAGTCAAACAACTGTTGAAAGACCTGCGTGTAGAAACGGTTTGTGAACAGGCGATGTGCCCGAATATCGGAGAGTGTTTTTCCCGTAACGAAGCCACTTTTCTGATACTTGGCCGCCATTGCACGCGCAGGTGTAGTTTTTGTAATATAGAAAAAGGTATTCCTCTGCCTCTTGATCCTGATGAGCCGGCAAGGGTTGCCAAGGCGGCAGCAAGGCTTTCCCTAAAGCATATCGTTATAACCAGCGTTACGCGGGATGACCTTCCTGACGGCGGCGCGAAGGCTTTTGCCGACACCATTTTATGTATTAGGCGAAGTTCATCCGATTTGACTATTGAGGCCCTGATCCCGGATTTCGGGCTTTCTCCGGATGCGCTGGCTGTTGTGGCAGAGGCATCCGCGGATATTATCGCGCACAATGTTGAAACCGTTCCTTCTCTTTATGCGATAGTGCGTCAGGGCGCGGATTATGCCCGTTCACTTGAGGTTCTGCGGATGATCAAGAGAATATCTCCCGGGACAAGGACAAAGTCGGGTATTATGCTGGGATTAGGAGAAAAGGAAGAAGAGGTTTTTTCGGTAATGGGTGATTTACGTTCGGCAGGGTGCGATTTTTTGAGTATCGGGCAATATCTCTCTCCGAGCAAACGTCATTATCCGGTGAAGGAATATATTACACCTGAGCAGTTTAGTTTTTATAAAGAAAAGGGCGAAAAATCAGGTTTTTTGCATATCGAAAGCGGGCCCTATGTGCGCAGTTCCTATTCGGCAGCCAGGTATCTGTCGAAAAAAAGCGCTTCGGCAGAAAGATAAGCTATGGATTATAATAATAATGTAAGAAACGTCTATCATGGTTTAAAGGTTCGGATCATCGAGTCGTTTCTGCGCAACAATTTAGTTGAGACGATCGACCGTATGCCCATTGAGATGCGCCCGGAGGGGAGCGAAACCAGCCGGTGTTGTATCTATAAAAGCCGCGCGTTAATCAAATATCGTGCTATGGCGATTTTAGGTTTTGGAAAAGAAGACGAAACGGATGAATTAACTCCTTTGTCCGAATATGCCAGTCAAGCCTTGCGTAGAAAAGAGATTTCCAAGAAGGTGCTTACTATTATTGATCCGGCGTGTTCGGGCTGCATGGCCGCGCACTATTATGTCACTAACGCCTGCAAAGGCTGCATGGCCCGTCCATGCGTGGTTAACTGTCCGAAAAAATGCATAGTTATGCTGGATGGGCAGTCGAGGATAGATAACGAGCAGTGTATCAGGTGCGGTAAATGCCAAGAAGTCTGTCCATATCATGCCATAGTCCGTATTCCTATCCCATGCGAGGAGGCTTGTCCAGTGTCGGCAATCCATAAAGATGAAAAAGGAAAGGCCGAGATAGATTTTTCTAAATGCATATATTGCGGTAGATGTGTCAGTGTTTGTCCGTTCGGCGCCATAGCGGAGCGTTCACAGCTATTGGATATTTTACGCGCTTTTGGTTCCGGAAAGCGAGTTCATGCTTTGCCTGCGCCAGCCATTACAGGGCAATTTGAAGGGGGATTGTTTAGAATTATATCTGCGCTTAAAAGAATAGGTTTTTACGCTGTTGAAGAAGTTGCTCTCGGGGCAGATGAAGCGGCAAGGCGCGAGGCGGAGGAGTTCCTGAGGAAGCGCAGGGAAGGGTTGCGGTTTATGACCACTTCTTGCTGCCCGGCGTATATGCAGGCGGCGCACAAGATAATTCCATCCATATTGCCGTTTATATCCGGAACTCCAAGCCCCCTGCAGTTGGCGGCTCTAAGGGTTAAGGAAAGAGATAAAGAAGCCCTGACTGTTTTTATCGGGCCATGTGTTGCCAAACGGCGCGAGGCGATAGATTATAAAGGGGTAGATTATTATATGACATTCGAAGAGCTTAATTCCTTATTCGGAGCCCAGGGGATAGAAGTGTCTAAGCAGCCTGAAGAGAAACCGGAATTCTGTGCAAGCGATTACGGCCGCGGTTTTCCGTTAAAAGGGGGAGTTATCGCCGCCATCTTAAAACATCTTCCGGATGGCGAAAAGATAGAAACAATTTCCGTAAATGGCCTGAATAAATCTTCGTTGAGGCAGCTTCAGTCTTATGCCGCAGGCAATTGTCCTGCTAGCCTGATCGAGGTAATGAATTGTGAAGGAGGCTGCGTCAACGGTCCGGCTATTTTTGCCCCTGTGGCCAAGGCAAAGGATCGAATTGAAGCGATGCTTGGTAAAGCTGGTGACCAAAACGCCTGTCCATAAAAAAGGAGGAGAATATATGTTCATTCGCCGCATTCCCGTATTTATTTTATCAGTTTTCCTTATGGTTTGTTATTTCGTCTCTATTGGTAATGCTGCCAGCGCAGCCAAGGATATCAAGATAGTCGCTTCATTCTATCCAATGTATATCATGGCCAAGAATGTCATAAAAGATGTTCCTGGTGTTTCAGTCCAGAATCTTACTCCGCCATTAACCGGTTGCCTGCATGACTATACAGTTACAACCAGCGATATGAGAAAACTGGCTGACGCGCAGGTTTTTGTGGCTAATGGCGCAGGGATGGAATCTTTTCTGGATAAAATCATCGCGCAGCATCCCAATTTGAAGATAATCCAGCTATCCGCAGGAATACCTTTAATTAAAGGAGGGGGGAATGAAGGCGATAACCCGCATGTATGGGTGAGTATTTCCAATGCGATAATCCAGGTAAAGAATTTAGGCCGGGCAATGGAAGAATTTGACCCTGATCACAAAGAACTCTACGCCAAGAATACAGCTGATTATGCGGCAAAGCTTGAAGCGTTGCGTCAGAAAATGCATTTCGAATTAGCTCTTTATAAAGGCAGAGCAATTATAACTTTTCATGAGGCTTTTCCGTATTTTGCCGAGGAATTTGGTTTAAAAATCGCTGCTGTAATAGAACGGGAGCCGGGAAGTGAACCGAGCGCAAAAGAATTGGCAGAGACAATCGAGATCGTTAAGAAGAACGGTATTCCGGCATTGTTTAGCGAGCCGCAGTATCCATCTGCCGCAGCCCAAGCCATAGCCAGGGAAACAGGCGCTAAAGTATACGTGCTTGATCCGGCAGTAACCGGCAGCGATGATTATGACGCTTACGTTAATATAATGGAGAATAACCTTAAGATTTTAAAGCTTGCTTTTAGAAATTAAAATAAGGGAGCATTAGGCTGTTTGATGAATACCTGCGAACATTGCTGCACGAAGATTGATAATTTAACCGTCAGGTTTGGCGATAACGTCATACTTGACAATGTTAATTTGCATGTCAACTGCGGTGAGGTGATAGGCGTAGTCGGTCCCAACGGCGCCGGGAAAACCACTCTCTTGCGTACCATCCTTGGGGAGATTCCCTCTAAAGGCAAAATATCTTTCCGTGTAGCCGGCAGCGCCTCCCAGAAAACCAAGATAGGCTATGTTCCCCAAAAGCTGCAATTTGATCTTAGCTCTCCTATCAGCGTAACGGATCTTGTGGCTTCAGCAATAAGCCGCTATCCTGTTTGGGCCGGAGTGAGCAAAGATTTATCGGAGAGAGTGAAAGACGTTCTCTCTTTGTTTTCGGCGGAGCATTTGCTCAAAAGAAGGCTCGGTGAACTTTCGGGAGGAGAATTGCAACGGGTTTTGTTAGCCATTGCTATGACTCCTGTTCCCAAACTACTGTTACTGGATGAACCGGCCAGCGGAGTAGATATTAAAGGATTATCTCTTTTTTATCAAATCGTGGATGATTTGAGGAAAAAGAACGATATCGCGGTGATACTTGTAACGCATGATTTAGCCGGTGTATCTTCTTATGTTGATCGCCTCATACTGCTTAATCGTTCCGTTATCGCGCAAGGAGAGCCTAAAGAAGTGCTTTCAAATGAAAAATTGGTTGCGGCATTCGGGCCAAGCTTGTGGAATATTTCCTGTTTGCCTAACTTGAGAGTTTCAGGGGACAGTAAGAATGATAATCATTGAGGCTTGGTACAAGATAATGGATATTCTTCCATTTGGCTGGACGCATTATGTTTTTATGAAAAACGCGCTCTTGGCTGTATTACTTGTTACGCCGTTGTTTGCGCTTTTAGGAACAATGGTGGTCAATAACCGGATGGTTTTCTTTACTGATGTGTTAGGCCATTCCGCGCTTACGGGAATTGCGATAGGCGTGCTTTTGGGTTTTTATGATCCGACGCTGCCCATGATTATTCTAGCGGTAGTCCTGGCCGTCAGCATAAACCTCCTAAAAAATATTACCAAAACTTCCATTGATACTGTTTTAGGGGTTTTCTTCGCTTTTATCGTTGCTTTAGGTATCGTTATTTTAAGCCGGCAGGGCGGGTTTGTTAAATATACGAGCTATCTAATCGGGGATATCCTGGCAGTTACGCCCAAACAAATTGCTTGGTTTTCTCTAATAGCAATAGTTGTTTTAGTTTATTGGCACATAGCGGGTAATGCTATGATAATCACGAGCGTTAATCCTTCCTTGGCGCGCAGCCGCGGAGTTAACACGTTTCTGACAGAGACAAGTTTTACGGTACTACTTGCGATTGTGGTGATTGTTTCGATCCGGCTGGCAGGTATTTTAATCATTAATTCGCTTTTGGTTTTACCTGCGGCAGCCAGCCGTAACTTCGCGCGAAACACATATTCATATACGTTAGGGGCGGTAATCATCAGCGTTCTTTCCGGTATCGCCGGGTTAATTGTATCGTATTACTGGGGAACGGCAAGCGGAGCCACGATAGTTTTGTTTGCCGCGGTTTTTTATTGCCTGTCGGCATTGTTAAACAGATTCTTGATTAAATAATCTTGACAAAAAAATATTTTTATTTTTTGATGCAAATAAATGCAACTTGGGGGTAAGCAAAAGGGAGGTTGTAAATGGCGCAAGTAGAATTGCACATAGAGCTGTTGGATTTTTCACAAAATGCCCTGTCGATAATCTATGCGGCCTGCCGGCAGTGTTATTCGGCAAGCTTTGCCGGGCAGATATTCGCCGAAGGCCTGAAAGACCTTGTGAAACAGGAAGAGTTTGTCAGGCAGGTTGTTTCTTCTGGCCACAAAAGCCCTCTTGAGCATGTAAAATTTACTTTTGCTATCGAAGGGGTTTCCCGCGCGCTAACTCACCAATTGGTGCGGCATAGAATCGCTTCATATTCACAACAAAGCCAGCGTTATGTCAAAGAATCGGATTTTGATTATATTATCCCTCCTTCGATAGAAGCAGACGAAGAAATGAAGAAGGAATATGTAAATACTATGCGGGAAATCCAGAAAAGTTACAACTGTCTTTTAAAGGCCTTTGAAAATAAGGGTAAGAAAGGGGAGAGCGCTAATCAGGATGCGCGTTTTGTATTGCCGCAAGCCTCCGAGACAAAGATAGTAGTTACGATGAACTGCCGGGAACTGGAACATTTTTTCCAGGAACGCTGCTGCGCTCGCGCGCAGTGGGAGATTAGGAGGCTGGCCGAAGAAATGCTAAAGATATGTAAACAGAAATTACCCGCGGTTTTCAATAATTCAGGCGCAAAGTGCGTTGCGTTTGGCTATTGTCCCGAAGGCGTAAAATTCACCTGCAAGAAGTATCCTCTAAAAAAGTAGGGGATGTTTTTGGAAAGGAGAGCGCTATGTCGAAGATCTTTAAGGCTTTATTATTATTTTGTTTTTTGACCAGCCAAGCTTTTGCCCAGACATTTTCGCTGGAATCCATCGGGAAGATGTTTACGCCGCAAGATGAGGCAGTAGTTTATACCGCCAAGAAAATAATTACCATGGAAGAAAATAGACCGTTAGCTACAGCGGTTGCGGTTGACGGAGATCGGATTATTGCGGTTGGCAGCCTTGAGGAGGTCAAAAGAATTCTCGAGGGGAGAAATTATAGAATCGATAACCGTTTTGCCGGCAAGATCATTATGCCGGGGTTAATTGACCCGCATCTTCACCTTTGGTTGTTCGCTTTGGTTGCGCCGATGCACTTTATTACTCCTGATGATTGGGATCTGCCTTGGGCCAAAATAAAAGGCATTACCGGACGCAATGCCTACTTGGAAAAACTGCGCGCAACTGAAAAGGCGATAAAAGACAAGAAAGAATGGCTTTTTACCTGGGGTTATCATCAATACTTTCACGGTAAACTTTCCCGCAAGGATCTCGACGGCATTTCTTTAACCCGGCCGATTGTTGTCTGGCATCGTTCCGTGCATGAGTTCTATCTGAATACTGCCGCGCTCAATGCCCTGAAGATTACAGGCCAGATGCTTAAAGGGCACGGCCATGCCAGCGAACAAACCGATTTCGCTAACGGGCATTTCTGGGAAGCCGGGCTTTCCCTGATAGTAAAACCGCTTTATCCTCATATAGCTTCACCGTTTCGTTTTTTCCGCGGCTTGGAAATGTGCAAGCAGTATGTCAGCGCCAGCGGCCTGACAACCACCGCGGATCCCGGGATAATGCTGCCTGGCTCCGCTTTGGAGCTAATGAAGCTGGTGTTTGACAATGATTGGACGTCTTTCAGGAATTTATTGATTCCCAGCGGCCAGGTGCTTTATGAAAAATACGGCCCGGCAAAAGCGCTTGAGGAGACGAGAAAAGTTTGTGAAAAAGGCGGCCACCGCGTTTATTATTTACCCAAGCAAATCAAACTTTATTGTGACGGCGCTGCTTTTTCCCAGGATATGCAGTTAAAAGATCCCTATTTTGACGGCCACAAAGGGCAGTGGATCCAGACTCCGCAGGAGCTGGAAGATAGCGCCAGATTATACTGGAATGCCGGTTATCAGATTCGTATCCATGTTAACGGAGATTTGGGTAACGATGTGAGCATTGGCATTCTTGATAAATTAATGCAAGAAAATCCGCGCCAGGATCACCGTTTCTCTCTGGAACATTACTGCGTCTCTGAGCCGAAGCAGTCCGTATCGCTTAGCAAATTAGGCGGCATTGTTAGCGTCAATCCTTATTATGTATATGTGTTGGCTGATAGATATTCGGAAGTCGGGCTTGGCCCGGAGCGAGCGCAATATATGGTGCGCAGTAATTCCCTGTTGAGAAATAATATTCCTTTATCTCTGCATTCTGATACGCCAATGGCGCCAGCCAGCCCGCTTACCCTTGCCTGGTGCGCGGTAAATCGTTTGACTATGTCTGGTAAAGTCGCCGGGCCTGAGGAAAAGATTAGTGTTAAAGATGCGTTAAAAGCTATTACCATTAATGCCGCCTATGTTCTGCAAAAAGAAAAAGAGATCGGCAGTATTGCTGTGGGTAAAATTGCCGACTTTACCATTCTCGAACAGGATCCTTTGGCTGTTGATCCGAAGCAATTAAAGGATATTCACGTTTGGGGGAATATCTTTGAAGGCAAGATTTACCGGAATAAATATAAAGGCAAGGTTTCCATGTATTCGGAAAACACTATGGCAAAGTTGGAAAGTAATCCGGCTAATTTTAATGCAGAAAACAATGATTATGACGATGACGCCTGTGCCGCAAATCAGATTTTGCAGCAAGTTGCAAGGCAAGAGGAATCGAGATGCTAGATTGAAAAAAATCGTGATTGGGGTCAGCGGTGTTTACGGGAATGAAGGCTGTATATGATTACTATCGAAGTTAATAAGAAAATATGCGCTGGAGACGGAAAGTGTGTCGAGGTCTGCCCTATACATATCCTGAAAATGAATGAGAAAGAACGCGTTCCGGAATTTGTCCCGGGAGGCGGAGAAGTTTGTATTAACTGCGGGCATTGTTTTGCTTTTTGCCCTTGCGGAGCGATAAAACTTTCTACGATGGACATCAAGGATTCGGCGCTGCTTGATTATTCCAAGCTGCCCGGAGCAGAGCAAGTCGAGCTGTTTTTAAAAGCTCGGCGCTCGATCCGAGTATATAAAGATGAGCCTGTAGCCAAGGAGCTAATAGAAAAACTTTTGGATATTGCCCGGTATGCGCCGTCAGGGATTAATCGCCAACCGGTTAATTGGGCGGTAGTTATGGGTAAAGACAAGGTTTATGATTTAGGAGGCCTTGTTTCTAAATGGATGGGGGGCCTTTTGAGCTCTAAGCCTGAGATGGCAGAGTCTTTTAGTTTTGACCGTTTGGTTGAATCATGGAAGAAAAGAAAAGATTTAATCTGCCGGGGAGCGCCTTGTATAGTGATTGCTTATGGCCTTAAAGATGATCTGATGGTTCCGCAGTCATGCACGATTTCGGGGGCCTACCTTGAGCTTGCGGCATTCGGCTTGGGCTTGGGCGCCTGTTGGGCAGGGTATGTGAATATGGCAATCAATATGTCGGAAGAAGTAAGGAAATTTGTAGGCATATCTTCACGCGCTTATGCCGGAGCGGCGATGATGATCGGGTATTCCAAATACCGCTATAGCCGGATACCGGCAAGAAGCATCCCTAGAGTTATCTGGAAGTGCTAAGAATGTTGGAAACCCAACGCCATATATTTTTTAAGAATTTATTGTGAATTAAATCACAATAAAGTATTGACAAGTAAATAGCAAATGTTATAATTCAATTATATTGTGAAAAAAGGAACAATATGATAACGAATAAAAATTGTATTATAAGGCTTTCTCGATATAAAAACGCGCTTTACCGCTTAAGAGACTTAGGTTTTGTAAAGGTCTTTTCGGACAATCTCGCCGACGCCATAGGCGTTACCGCGTCGCAGGTAAGAAAAGATTTCTCGCTTTTTGGCATTACCGGAAATCGTAAAGGAGGTTATGAAATAGCCTCGCTTCTTGAAAAACTCGGCGGGATATTGGGAAAGGACAGGATTGAAAGAGTAATCATTGCCGGAGCAGGACACTTAGCTTACGCGCTTATGCATTACCGGGGTTTTGAAAAAGAAGGGATAAAGATAGAGGCAGCTTTCGATATAGACCCGCTCAAGTTCGCCAAAAACGCCCAAATTCCTGTTTTGCCGATGGAAGAAATGAAAGATTTCGTAGTTTCTAACAATATAAAGGTGGGGGTACTAGCGGTTCCTGAAGTTGGCGCCCAGCGCGCAGCCGATACTATGTTCGCCGCAGGAATCAAGGGAATACTTAATTTTGCCCCCCTAAGGCTTAAGGCTCCCAATGATTGTGCCATCAATAACGTCAATCTGGAAATCGAATTGGAAAATCTTGTTTACTTTGTGAATGTTTTGGAAAAAAAAGGGTGAAGATAGAATATGATAGCGCCGCTGGATATCCTCAAAAAGAAACGCTCGGAAGCTTTGGATCGCATCCACAGTAAAGAATACCTTTCCATTAAGCGCGTCCACGTGGGAATGGCTACCTGTGAGATTGCCGCCGGCTCAAAAGAGGTCATGGACGTATTTTTGCAGGCAGTCAAATCCGGCCTGACCGATGTTTGCGTGTCGCAGAAGGGGTGCGCGGGAAGGTGTAATTTCGAACCAACGGTTGAAGTTATGGAGGACGGAAAAATACCGGTGAAATATTGTAAAGTAACTCCGGAGATGGCCAAGCAGATTATCGAAAGGCATTTAAAAAAGGGAGAGGTAATCAGGGATTGGGCGGATAGCGGAAAAGTAAAACAGCCGGAAAAAGAAAAATTTGAAGAAGGGCATCTTTGCAGCCATTTCCAGCGGGTTTTCGGCGATGTTGATTTTTTCAGCAGGCAAATGCGTATAGTCTTAAGGAATTGCGGTATTATTGACCCTGAAAGCATAGATGATTATTTATCGGCTAGAGGATATGAGGCATTAGCAAAGGTTTTAACGGAAATGACCCCTGTTCAGGTTATTGATGCTTTAAAAAAATCCGGATTGCGCGGAAGGGGGGGCGCCGGGTTTCCGACGGGAGTTAAGTGGGAGCTTACTGCCCGCGAAAACAGCGAGGAAAAATTCGTTATCTGTAACGCCGATGAAGGAGATCCGGGTGCATTTATGGACCGCAGCACCATTGAAGGCGATCCGCATACAGTTATAGAAGGGATTCTTATCGGCGGTTATGCCATAGGCGCGAATAAGGGGATTATTTATATTAGGGCGGAATATCCTTTGGCGGTAAAGAGGCTGGAGAAAGCAATTATCGATGCCGGAAGCCAAGGTTTTCTGGGAGAAAATATTTTAGGTTCGAATTTTTCTTTCAATATCGAGATACGCCTGGGAGCAGGCGCTTTTGTCTGCGGCGAAGAGACCGCGTTAATCCACTCTATTGAAGGCCATCGCGGAATGCCTCGTCCCCGTCCGCCGTTTCCCTCGGTCCGGGGTCTTTTTGATAAGCCTACACTTATCAATAACGTTGAAACTTGGGCGAATATCCCGGTTGTGATTATTCACGGCGCCGAATGGTTTAGTTCCATAGGTACGCAGAAAAGCAAGGGTACGAAAGTTTTTGCTTTGGCGGGTAAAATTACCAATACCGGTTTAGTGGAAGTACCGATGGGCACGACTCTGAGGGAAATAGTTTATGATATAGGGGCGGGTATTCCTGGTAACAAGAAATTCAAAGCCATTCAAACGGGAGGGCCTTCCGGAGGCTGTCTTTCCGAGGAGTATCTGGATACTCCCATTGATTATGATTCTCTGGCGAAAGCAGGTTCAATTATGGGTTCCGGCGGAATGATTATTATCGACGAAGATTCTTGTATGGTTAATGTCGCCAGGTTCTTCCTGGAATTTACTCAGAATGAATCCTGCGGCAAATGCGCTCCCTGCAGGGAAGGGACAAAACGGATGCTGGAGATACTTACGCGTATAACCGAGGGTAAGGGCGAAGAAGGGGATATTGAAAAATTGGAACGGTTAGGGACGATGATCAAGAAGGCTTCTCTCTGTGGTTTAGGCCAGTCAGCGCCCAATCCTGTTTTAAGCACCATTAAGAATTTCCGTATAGAATATGAAGAGCATATCCGGGATAAAAAATGCCGGGCGCATTTTTGCCCGTCGCTCCTGGAGTATACTATCATTGATAAATGCGTCGGGTGCGGCCTTTGCAGGAAAGCCTGCCCGGCAGGCGCGATAACCGGTGCCTTAAAGAGCAGGCATGAGATAGACAAGCAGAAATGTATCAAATGCGGTGCCTGCTATAAGGTTTGTAAATTCAGCGCAATTAGCCGGGTTTAGGAGAATAGAAATGGCAAAGAAAATCAAGATCTACATAGATAACCGGCCTTATGAAGTAGAAGACGGCCAGACAATAATGCAGGCTGCTGATAAGCTTGGCTACCATATTCCGCGGCTCTGTTATCACCCGAAACTTTCTATTGAAGGCGCCTGCCGTGTTTGTATCGTGCAGGTGGAAGGGATGAAGAATTATGTGGCAAGCTGCGCCTATCCGGTAGCAGACGGGATGAAGATACTCACGCACACTAAGGAGTTAAGGACAGCCCGGCGCGATATCGTAGAACTTATTCTGGATAATCATCCCGAAGACTGCCATACCTGTGAACGCGACGGTATCTGTGAATTGCAGCGTTTAGCTTACGCTATGGGACTGCGGCACAGGCATTTTGAGGGAGAGAGGAAATGTTATGCAAAAGATCTTTCCTCGGAATCCGTAATCAGGGACCCGAACAAATGTATCCTTTGCGGCAGGTGCGTGCGTATTTGTTCGGAAATCCAAAAGGTAAATAATTTGGGTTACGCTTACCGGGGTTTCAAGACGGTGGTAATCCCCGCATACGATATGCCTTTTAGCGAAAGCGTCTGCACTGCCTGTGGACAGTGCATCAATGTCTGCCCAACAGCGGCGTTCGTCGAGAAAAATCACACCCAGGAACTTTTTGAGAAGTTGCAGGATGATAATTTTGTGAAGGTTGTTCAGTTTGCCCCGTCTGTGCGCGCGGCAATCGGCGAAGCCTTTGGTTTTGAGCCCGGCGTATCGAAAGAGAAAGAAACCGTGGCGGCATTGCGCAGGCTCGGGTTCGATTATGTCTTTGACACCCAGTTTTGCGCGGATCTTACGATTATGGAAGAAGCCAGCGAGTTTTTAGAGAGGCTCAAAGGTAAAGGAAAACTGCCGATGATTACCTCTTGTTCCAGCGCGTGGATGAAATGTATGGAACAGTTTTATCCGGATTTGATTGGTAATATCTCTACTTGTAAATCTCCCATGTCTATGATGGGGGCTTTACTCAAGACTTATTTCGCCGATAAGATTAAAACCGAACCTAAGAAAATCTTAAGTGTGGCGGTAATGTGCTGCACGGCCAAGAAATATGAGGCGTCCCGGCCGGAACTTCGGATTAATGGAATGCCGGCGGTAGATATAGTCGTAACTACCAGAGAACTTGCCTGGATGATTAAATCCGGAGGGGTCGATTTTATTAATATCAAAGGAGAGGATTTTGATAAGCCGCTGGGGCTTTCCAGCGGAGGGGGCGCTATATTCGGAGCAACTGGTGGCGTTATGGAAGCTGCTATTCGGACCGCTTATGAACTTTATACCGGAGAACCATTGATGGAAATTGAGATAAACGAGTTGCGCGGGTTAAAAGGCATCAAGGAGGGTTTGATTAGTCTTGATGGCGCCCAGGTGCGCGTTGCAGTAGCCCACGGGCTTGGTAACGCTAACGCGCTTTTGGAGATTGTCCGTAAGGACCCCGGCCGCTATCATTTTATAGAAATTATGGGCTGCCCCGGAGGGTGCATCGGGGGAGGAGGCCAGCCTTACGCGGGTCTTAATTCTATACCGCTTGACGAAGATACGCTTAAGAAGCGCGCCCAAGCCCTCTATGATATTGACCGGCATAAGACAATCCGCCGGGCGCACAATAATCCTGATATCCGCAGGCTATATAGGGAATTCTTGGGTAAGCCTTTGGGGGAGAAATCGCATGAACTTTTGCATACTCATTATAAGGCTAAATTTCCACGCGGTATTATTCCGCAGGAGCTAACCACGCGTTAGTTATTTTTTGGGAGGACATTAAAATGTCGTGTTCAGTTAAGGCTCAAGATTCAAAACTATCCGAGCTTAACCGGTTTATGGACGCCTTAAAAGGCGCAAGCCGTTCAGAGTCGAATTTGATTGCCATTTTGCATAAGGTGCAGGAGCTTTATGGCTATTTGGATAGGGATGCCATGGATGAAGTGGCCGCGACTATGAATATTCCCACCGCGCATATCTGGGGGGTGGCAACCTTTTACCATTACTTTAAACTCAAAAAACCCGGAAAACATGTTATCGCGATATGTTTAGGGACTGCTTGTTACATAAAAGGCGCAGGAGAAATACTCGAGAAATTGAAGGAAGAATTGAAAACCGATATCGGAGGGATGACTTCCGACGGTTTATTTAGTTTGGAAGAAGCGCGCTGTCTGGGAGCCTGCGGCTTGGCGCCGGTTATGATGATTGACGGAAAGATCTACGGTTCGCTTACGCCAAAAAAGGTTTCTGAAATCCTGCAGGGATACCGCAAGCGTTCATCGGGAGAGTAACGGGAATATGAAACATATAAATGCCGGGAAAATAAGCGATTTGATTGGTAATGCCGCCAAGGCAAGCGAAGCCGAGGTTGAGGCTATCCTTGCCAAGTCGCGCTCACTTAAACGGTTATCGCTGGAAGATTCGGCAGCACTTTTAATGGTCGAAGACAAAGCGTTGCTCGATAAGATTTTTAGCGCCGCGTATTTTGTAAAAGAGAAGGTTTACGGCAGGCGCGTTGTTTTGTTCGCTCCTCTTTACATCAGTAATTTTTGCGTGAATAAATGTTTGTATTGCGCTTTCCGCGCAGATAACAAATTAACCAAGCGCCGCCGCCTTGATATCAGCCAGATACGCCAGCAAACCCGGTTTCTCCTTGAGCGCGGGCATAAACGCATCCTTATGGTAGCCGGAGAGGTTAACGGCGGAGTGGATTTTTACGTTCAGGCGATACGAGAGATATATGAAGAGCGCCTGGGAGCGCACGCTATAAAGCGCATAAATATAAATTGCGCTCCGCTGGAAGTGGATGAATTCAGGAAGTTAAAGGAAGCCGGAATCGGAACGTATCAGATATTCCAGGAAACTTACCACGATTCGACTTATCGTATTATGCATCCAACAGGGCCAAAAAGTGATCCGGACAATCGTATTGATTCTATTGACCGCGCTTTCCAGGCGGGGATAGATGATATAGGTATGGGCGTGCTTTACGGGCTTTATGATTACAGGTTTGATACGCTGGCGATGCTTTCGCATATCGAATACCTTGAGAAGGCGTTCGGTATAGGCCCGCATACGATTTCAGTCCCCAGGATCGAGCCGGCGCAAGGCACCGAGTTTAAGATTCCTTACCCTGTTTCTGACGATGATTTCAAGAAATTGGTTGCTGTATTGCGCCTTTCAGTGCCGTATACGGGGATGATCCTTTCTACGCGGGAAACAGCCGAGGCGCGCGATGAACTTTGCGGGTTCGGCATTTCGCAGATCAGCGCCGAATCCAGGACTTCTCCCGGGGGATACTCTTGCGCGGATAATAACGCTGATAGCGACGTCCAGTTCTGCATAGGCGACCAGCGCACTCTCGATGAAATAATCGGCACTTTAATTTCCAAAGATTTTATTCCCAGTTTTTGCGCTGCCTGTTACCGCCGGGAGCGCACCGGAGAGGCTTTTATGAATTTAGCCAAGCCGGGGCTGATTAAGGATAAATGCAGTTTTAATGCCCTCGTAACTTTGAAAGAATACCTTGATGACTTTGCTTCTCCCGGTGTGAAGAAGGCGGGGTATGGCTTAATCGGGCAGGCACGCAAGAGCCTGGATGAGCGCGCGCAGCTTGAGCTAAACACATTTTTCCGCGCTATCGATAAGGGCGTAAGGGATGCTTATGTTTAATGCGGTTGGCGGGCTCCAAGATACTTTGAATAGAGTCTATGAAAAACCCGGGGAGAGCTTTAACGAGATAAAACGCCTTCTTCTGCTGGAAGATGAAAAAGAGTTGGAAGTTTTGTTTTCCTTCGCCGATAAAGTAAGGAAAAAGTTTGTAGGCGAGGGGGTTCTTTTAAGGGGGCTGGTGGAATTCTCCAATAATTGCGCCAACAGCTGTTTTTATTGCGGCTTAAACAAACAAAACTCCTGTATTAAAAGATATAGAATGACCAAGGATGAAATAATGCGCGCTGTTGATGATTTAAGCGCTATGAATATAAAGACCGTAGTTTTACAGTCGGGTGAAGATAGCGAGCTTGAGCCTTTATGGCTGGCGGGAATTATCAAAGAGATAAAAAATAATTTTGGCCTGGCCATTACTCTTTCTGCCGGAGAGAAACCGCATGATGCATATAAATTATGGCGTGATGCCGGGGCAGACAGGTATCTTCTGAAAATTGAGACTACCGATCTTCAGGTATATGCTGCGGCACATTCGGGAAGGTTTATTGAATCGCGCCTGAAATGTTTAGATGATCTTATCAGCCTTAGGTATCAGGTAGGTTCAGGGGTGTTAGTTGGTTTAAGGGGGCAGACAGCAGATTCTCTTGCCCGCGATATTCTATTTTTTAAAGATAAGAATTTTGATATGATCGGAATAGGACCGTTTATTCCCCATACCGGGACTTTCTTTTCGAATGATAAGCCGGGAGATATCCGCTTGACATTAAAGGTTATCGCTTTGACCCGTATCATTACCCGGGATGCGCATCTGCCGGCAACAACTGCTTTAGGCAGCGTCGGCACCGACTATAGGATAGAAGGGCTTAAATCCGGCGCTAATGTTTTAATGCCGAATTTTACTCCCCCGCAGTATAAAGCTTTATATGAAATATACCCGGGGAAGGCATGCATAAAAGAGGCTTCGGAAAAATGTGTATTATGTATGGATGAGAAAGCGAAAATCTCGGGGAGGTTTTTAGATTATTCAGCCGGGCATTCAATAAAAAAACGCTATTTATTCAATTAGGGAGGAGCATAATGAACGACACGCCTCTAAGTAACAGGATGCATATAGGAATCTTCGGCAGGAGAAATGCCGGAAAATCCACCTTGATAAACTCCATAACCGGGCAGGATATTGCCATTGTTTCAAATGTGCCCGGCACTACCACGGATCCCGTCTATAAAGCCATGGAGATACACGAGATCGGCCCGGTTGTGATTATAGACACCGGAGGTATAGACGATTCTGGGGAAATCGGCCAGCTGCGGGTTAAGAAAGCTTATAAAATCCTCAGTAAGACGGATATAGCGCTTTTGGTTTTAGAGCGCTCTCAGGGATTAGGCGAATATGAGCTTAATTTTATAAAAGAAGTTAAGGCCAGAGGGGTGCCGTTGATAGCCGTAATCAATAAAATCGACCAGGGTGATGTTGTAAGCGGCCTTTTGTCGGAGTTACAGCTTAAGAAAATAAATTATATATGCGTAAGCGCGCTTAAAAATAAAGGAATAGGCGAATTGCGGCAAAAAATAGTCGAGCTTGCTCCCGATGATTACGAGAGAAAGTCCATACTTAAAGATATCCTTGCGCCGCGCGACCTCGTTTTGATGGTGGCGCCATTAGATATGGAAGCGCCGAAGGGCAGGCTTAAGCTTCCGCAGGTTCAGACAATCAGGGATGTGCTCGATACGGATTGCCGGGTTTTGGTAATAAAAGAACCGGAACTGGAAGACGCGTTGGATAATCTGAAAAATCCGCCGAAGCTTGTCATTACCGAATCACAGGTGCTCTCAAGTGTCGCAAAGTTTATCCCGCAGAATATTGCACTTACTACCTTTTCGGTTTTATACGCCCGGTATAAAGGCGATTTGGACATTCTTGTAGAGGGGGCGCGCCAGATAGATAATCTGAAAGCCGGTTCAAGGGTTTTAATTGCGGAAGCCTGCACCCATCATCCGATAGGAGATGATATAGGTAAAGTTATTATACCCGGGCACTTGAATTTTAAATCAGAAGGGATTGTTATCAAGTATGCTTCTGGATATGATTTCCCTCTTGATGTGAAAGGATATTCTTTGGTTATTCATTGCGGCGGATGCATGCTTAATAGGAGAGAAATGCTTAGCAGGATAGGTTATGCCTCTGCGGTTCATACGCCGATTACAAATTACGGAGTTTTCCTAGCGTATATGCATGGTATGCTTGAGAGGGTTGTAGCTCCGTTTGAGCCGGAAAAATGCGTTAGTCTTTAAAACAAAACCCCCGGTAGATTAACGGGGGTTTTGTTTGTCCGAAAAACTTTTACGTTACTAATTTATGCTTTCACGGCCGAAAGATATTTAGCCGCTAAAAAACTTCATAATTTTGTAACGTTAGTAGCTTGGTCGCCTTTTGGGCCTTGAGTAACCTCGAATTCTACTTCTTGGCCTTCCTCAAGAGTTTTATAACCGTCGCTTTTGAGAGCGCTGTAATGGACGAAAACGTCTTTACCGTCTTCGGTGGTGATAAAACCATAACCTTTTTGGTTCGAGAACCACTTCACTTTACCTTTTGCCATCTGTTTCTTTTCACCTCCTCCAATTGCCCTTAACCTTAAGGGTTACTGATTGACCCCCCGAACCCGGATTTCATGAACGCGGGGTTACTGTATATAAAAAAGCCGTAAAGCGTATTTTTTTGTTTACTTTGCTTTACGGTTTTTGCCTATTCCTTAAAAAAATGTTAACTTCTCCTTGCAACGTTAATGATGTTAATACGTTAGCACATTTATCGATTTTGTCAAATATTTTTTTCTTGGACTAATATATAAATTATTGGTATAATTACTCCCAATATGCCGATGTAGCTCAGTTGGTAGAGCAGGACTTTCGTAAAGTCAAGGTCGGTGGTTCGATTCCACTCATCGGCTCTGTAAAATAGATGTCCCATTTCCGCGAGGTATTTAAAAACCGTAATTTCTTCCTGCTTTGGTTAGGCCAAATCATCTCTCAGCTTGGGGATAGGCTTGACCAGATGGCTTTAATCGCTTTTGTGTATTGGAGATCTCCGGGTTCCACGATGGGGATAGCGAAAGTCCTTTCTTTTACCATTATCCCGGTTTTCCTGATTGGTCCTATAGCCGGTGTCTATATAGATAGATGGAATAGGCGCAGGACTATGTATGCCTGCGATTTCCTGCGGGCGGCCCTGGTTTTTACCATCCCTTTTTTTCTATTTTACACCAAAAATATGGCCTTGATATATATAATCATCTTTTTCACTTTTTCCATCGGCAGATTTTTTGTTCCGGCCAAACTTTCAATAGTCCCGGATTTGGTCGAGAAAAAAGACCTCTTACTGGCAAATTCACTGGTTAATACCACAGGAATGATCGCGGCCATAGCCGGCTTTGGCGTAAGCGGCGTCGTCGTAGAATGGTTAGGCGCCAAAAGCGGTTTCTATCTGGATGCTTTAAGTTTTCTTGTTTCCGGAACGCTGATATTCTTAATTTCCAAGAAGCTGAAGACTTCTGCTTTAAATCCTAAAGCAGGGGGAGAGGGGTTGGTCGAGGTAATCAGGAAATCCGTATTTCAGGAGATTAAGGAAGGAGTATTATATTTTATCCAGAAGAAAGACATCCGGTTTGCCGCATGGGTAATGTTTATCTTATGGGCGGCCTTAGGTTCGGCCTACGTGGTTGTAATTGTTTTTGTGCAAAAGACTCTGCATTCGGCCACTAAGGACTTAGGATTACTGATTATGTTTTTAGGAATCGGCTTATTCGTTGGTTCTCTTATCTACGGCCGTTTTGGCCACAGGATTTCCCATTATAAAATGATTTTTAGCGCCCTCATTTTCAGTGGTGCGATGTTGATTATTTTTTCCCTTACCATACAATATTATCCATATTTGATTGTTGCCGAAGCTTTGGCATTTGTCTTGGGTATAGTTATCTCTCCGGTTATGATTGCCTCGAATACCATAATTCATAAAGTAAGCGATAACGCTATGATGGGCAAGGTTTTCAGTTCGCTCGAAATTGTTATGCATTTGGGTTTTCTTTTATTTATGTTTATCAGCAGTTTCTTGGCCGAGAAAATTTCGCATCTGTCGATTCTGGTTACCGTCGGATGTATAGTAAGCCTATTGGGAGCGGTTAATCTGATAATTAACCGGAAGATTTCATGGCTAGATTGACGTTAGCCTTTGTTTTGATAACCGGTTTGTTTTTTGTTAACGCGCAGGCCGAAGATTTGCCCTTGAAAGAAGTTTTTCCTGAGGCGGTAAGTTTTATTCCGGTAATTAAAGGAAATGAGATTGTTTATTACGAAGCCAGGGATAAAAAGGGTAAATTGGCAGGCGCCTGCTTTACGGCTACCGGGAAAAGCTATTCTGAGATAAGGACACTCGTAGGGATGTTCAATGACGGGACTATCACCGCGATTAAAGTTTTATCGCAGAACGAGACTCCCGGATTAGGCTCTAAAGTGGCAGAGTCGGAATTTACCGACCGGTTTAGAAATATCAAGGATGTGTCTAAGGTGCAGGCGATTACCGGAGCAAGCGTTTCGTCAAGCGCGGTAATTGAAGCGGTGAAGAAAAGAGCGGAAGAGATTAAAAGTCTAATGACAAATGACAAAATCCAGAATTCAAAATAAATTCAAAATCAAGATTACAAATGTCAAAACCAAGGTTTTGTCATTGGGTACTTATCATTTAAATTTATTTTGAATTTTGTGCTTTTGCCTTTGACATTTAACTGTAGTAGGTAATTTGATGGCTGAGGATTATAAAATATGAAAAATATCGCTGTATTTGCTTCCGGCAAGGGGACAAATTTTACTGCTATTGCCCGGGCGGTAAAAAAAGGAAGCCTGAGAGTTAATTTAGCGCTTCTGGTCTGCGATAACCCGCAAGCCCCCGTTTTAAATAAGGCAAAGGAATTTAAAATAAAAATAGCCTTGGTGAAAAGAGAGGATTTTACCTCCAAAGAGGATTTCGAAAAAGAAATAATTCATTCGTTAAAAGAGGCAAAAATAGGCTTGATCGTTATGGCAGGATTCATGCGCCTGCTTAGTCCTAATTTTGTGCGGGCTTATAAGAACAGGATTGTCAATATTCATCCGTCGCTCTTGCCTTCTTTTAAGGGGGCGCATGCGATAAAGGATGCTTTTGCTTATGGAGTCAAGATTACCGGAGCCACCGTACACTTTGTGGACGAGCAGATAGATCACGGGGCGATAATATTGCAGAAAGAAGTTGAAGTTAAAGAAACCGATACCCTGAATTCTCTGGAAGCCAGAATCCACAGGGCGGAACATTTACTTTATCCTGAAGCGATTAAGGTGGTTACGTTGGGCAGGTTCAGATTAAAAGGGAGAAGAGTAGGGATTACAGGCTGTTAGGGCGGTTAAGTATCGCCGTCTTGTTAAGGATAATTTTATTTTGGGTATTTGAATCCATAAGGGTGATTCCTGTAAAATCGTTAAACTCGTAGGTTTTTAAACAGTAATTAATAATCTTAAGCGCTTCGTTATCGACATCTATCTTTTCTTTGGATTCAGCCGTCCGGGTTATCGAATATTCGAAAAAAAACACCCCTTCGTTAAGCCCGCCCTCGGATTTATCAACCTTGAAATATTTCTTTAATTCTTCATCTTGAAATCTTGCGCCGATTCTTTGGGCAATCTGTTCAGCCAGGAAATCACCCATAGTAATATCATGAGGGGTTAAATGCAGGCCGGAAGCGTCTCCTATGGCCTCGGGAACTACTCTGAATCTGTTCACATACCTGCGGTTAGCTTCCATCCAGGGGATGAAATCCGCGTAAGATTTCTTTATGTCCAACACGCTCCCGATCATAGTGTAGTCAATGCCGAGTTTTATATCTGAAGCGGTGAAGACGAAGAATTCCGGGGTGTTATCCGAGCTTATCAATACCCGTCCGATGGTGCCGATAATATTTCTTATTTTATCAAGGACTTCTTCATCAAAGATCTTGTCTTCTTTTAAACCGTAATCTTTGCTGAGGATTCTATTTAAGGGCGCGTAAATCCAGATGGTGTTATGGATGCGTTTAGTGGTGACATCAAGTTTATACTCTTCTTTGCATATCCTTTTGATTATGTAGGGAATATCTTTTTCCTTATAGGTGGGATTTATGCGGCTTGAGCATCCGGAAAAAAGAATGGATATTGCGCTAACTAATACAAGGGCGGGCTTTGCCAAAATCTTTAAAGATAGCTTCAATTTCATCATAATTAAGTTCGTCTTTATTAAGGAGTTCCTGCGCAAAACGTTCCAGCAGGGTATCTTCGCGTTTAAGTAAATCTTCGACTTCTCTGAGACATTCATTTAAGATCTTTTGCACATCGTTATTCAGTCGTTCTTTTAATTCTTCCGAAAGGAGAGAAGATTTTTCTCCTCTAAACGAGCCGTACTCTTCGCGCATATTCTCAATCATGCTGTAATTTCCGATTAATCCTGAAGGGCCCATTCCCCATTTCCAGACCATGCTGTGCGCGTACCAGGTGGCGGTGTTAAAATCCTGCGAAACTCCGGAGGTGGTAGTTTTTAATTTCAATTTTTCGGCAGCATAAGAACCAAGGTTTACTTTTATATCTCCTAAATATTGTTCTTTGGTGCGCACGTGTATTTCTTCGCGCGGCTGCGGCATGACAAACCCTAAAGCGCCTCCCCGGGCCAGTATCGTTGCTTTAAAGACGTCGGAATGGGGGGCAAGAAAATACATTGCGACGGCATGCCCGGCTTCATGATAAGCGATTTTCTTTCTCTCTTCCTGTGTTGAGACAACCTTATGTTTTACGCCCATCTCTACCCGGTCATAGGCTTCGGAAATCTCCTTCATTGATATTTCTTCTTTTCTGTTGCGTATCGCGATGAGCGCTGCTTCCCTGATTAAGTTAGAGATATCAGCAGGGCTGTTAGAGACGGTTAATCTTGCCAGGCGCAGGAGGTCAATTGATGAGTCGAATTTTACCCCTTTTAAATAATACTCAAAGAGTTTTTGGCGCTCTTCAAGGTTTGGTAATTCTACGTAAATTTTACGGTCAAATCTTCCCGGGCGAAGCAGCGCTTGGTCAAGGAATGATTCCGGGGCATTGGTGGCGCCGATTATAACAACATTATGCTCTTTATCTTTTAACCCGTCCATCTCAATAAGGAGCTGATTTAGAGTGGTGTTGCTTTCAGTCTGTCCGCCAAAACCACGGTCAACTGCGCGCTGCGCGCCTACCGCGTCAAGTTCGTCGATAAAAATTATACATCCGCCTTCGACATAGGCCAATTGCTGGGCTTGTTTAAAAAGCTTGCGTATCCGGCTGGCCCCCACGCCAACAAACATCTCGATAAACTCCGAACCGGACATAGCGATAAAAGGCATATTTGCTTCGGTAGCAATTGCCTTGGCAAGATAGGTTTTCCCGCAGCCCGGAGGCCCCATCATTAAAATACCTTTGAGGATTTTTCCTCCGATACGCTGCAATTGCGCGCGGTCAGTCATAAGCCGCACTACTTCCATAGCTTCTTCTTTGGCTTCTTCCATTCCGATAACATCTTTCCAGTGGATGCGGATGTCTTTGCCCTCGACCGCTTTTTTGCCGATTTGGGTGAATTTCATATGTCCGCCCTGCATCATCCATAGCCAGAGCGCGCCGCTTAAAGGCAAACTTATAAGGTTTAAGACCAAGAAGATATAGAAGAATAATCCATATTGGGCAAGGGCAGTTTTCTTAAAATATGATTCGGAGGTAATCCAGGCTTCAATAGCACTGCGCAGGAAGAAAGCAAAGGATATGGCGATTATAACGCATAACGCGCTGACGGTTATGGCGATCCAGTGCATCTTGAAGAATAACTTCAGTTTACGCTTATTCATTTCTAATGTTCCTTTTTTAAGATGTTTAAATAAAGTATCATAACTTTCTCCATCTGTCAAACGATTTGAAGCAATCATTTCTCTTGACGGGATTGGCTTGCTGTGTATAATAGAAATTCCACATTAAAACTAACCCAAATTGAATTAATTAATTCTTAGTAAGGATAAAGGAGAGCAAAATGGCAAAGATCAAGAAGGTTTTAGCCCGTGAAATTCTGGATTCCCGCGGAAATCCCACGGTAGAAGTTGATGTGATTCTGGACAACGGTATTTTAGGCAGAGCTGCGGTTCCCTCCGGCGCGTCCACCGGAGAAAAAGAAGCCTTGGAATTAAGGGACGGAGACAAAAGCAGATACTTAGGCAAGGGAGTGCTTAAGGCAGTTAATAACGTAAATACCATAATTGCTTCAAAAATAAAAGGTTTGGCCCCTGATTTTAAGAAAGTAGACGCTTTGCTTATTAAGTTAGACGGCACTGAAAATAAAGCTAATCTGGGCGCCAATGCCATTCTTGGTGTTTCTATGGCAGTGGCAAAGGCCGCGGCTTTAGCCAAAAAAGAGCCCTTGTATAGATTCTTGGGCGGCGAAAAAGCCAAGGTTCTGCCGGTTCCTTTAATGAATATTCTTAATGGCGGTATGCACGCGGATAACAATTTAGACATCCAGGAATTTATGATTATGCCCATTGGCGCGATACGTTTTAGCGAAGCCCTGCGCATGGCGACCGAAGTATTCCATAATCTCAAAGCGCTGCTTAAGTCTAAAAAACTTTCTACTTCAGTTGGGGATGAAGGAGGGTTTGCTCCGAATTTAACCTCTAACCATGAAGCCTTGGAGTTGATTATACAAGCCATTGAAAAGGCCGGATATAAGCCGGGTAAAGATGTGGCTTTGGCTTTAGATTGCGCCGCCAGTTCATTTTGTAGAGACGGTAAATATACCTTTGAGGGTTCGGCAAAGAGTTCGAGCGACCTGATCCAGATTTACGAATCCTGGTTGAATAAATACCCGATTCTTTCCATTGAAGATGGCCTAGGTGAGCATGATTGGAGCGGGTGGCAGGAGATGACGAAACAATTAGGTTTGAGGCTGCAGCTGGTGGGCGATGATATATTCGTTACCAACCCTAAGATTTTCAAGAAAGGGATTGCAGAAAAAATAGGCAATGCTATACTGATTAAAGTAAATCAGATTGGTTCGCTCTCTGAAACAATCGAGGCGATAAATATCGCCAAGCGCAATAAATACAAGGCGGTTATCTCGCATCGCAGCGGCGAAACCGAGGATACGACCATCGCGCATTTAGCCGTAGCTTCTTCCTGCGGACAGATTAAAACCGGGTCGCTTTCGCGCACTGACAGGATTTGCAAATACAATGAACTTCTAAGGATCGAAGAAGAACTGGGCTCGAAAGCAATTTATGCGGGGACTCTTTGGAAGAAATAAATGTTAGCCACATTAAAAAAGGCGTTCTGGTTTTTTGTATTCGCAGTTGTTTTTTTGATTTTATTTCTGCCGGGTTTTGGCAAGCTGCAGGACTTACGGGGAAAGAATCAGGATTTAGAAGATAAAATCAAGCGTTTAAGCATAGAAAATGCTCTTTTGGAACAGGAAATAAAGAAGATAGCCAATGATCCGGTTTATCAGGAAAGGATGGCGCGGGAGAAAATGGGAGTTGTCCGCAAGGGAGAAATTCCCATCAAGATTGTTCCGCAGAAGCAGAAGAAAAACTATTGATAGCGAATTTATCGTGGTATAATATATTGTTCTTTAAAAAGTTTCGCGGGGTGGAGCAGCCTGGTAGCTCGCAAGGCTCAAATGGATACAAAGCTCAAAGCAGATATTAGGGAGCGTTGGGATTTGTTATCCGATGGGCTCTTCAGCCGGTAACGGTTGAAGGATAACCTGTCAAATTCGGTGAAGCCTTAATTTGCAAAGGTAATACCGAGCCAAGTCCGTCAAGATTTTGACGGGAAGGTGTAGAGACTAAACGGCAGGAGCCCGCCATAAAAATTGGCGGGTTAAGATATAGTCCGGACTACGAACTCTAGCATTAAGCTGGAGGCAGCGTAAGCTGAAGTAGTAAGCATAACCTTGAGGTCATGCGTTCAAATCGCATCCCCGCAACCAATACATTGCATCCCGAAGGATGCCGATACTCAAAGTGCCGCGGCTAAGAATCTTGTGCGGCCAACCAACTAAACCCGCTGGTTTTATCCAGCGGGTTTTTTGTTTTTCTCAAAACCCCTTGCCAAAAAACGTTCGGTGTGTTAACTTAAGTTCTTATGGAAAAGCTTTGGAAATTTACCGATAATCTGGGTAGTTTTGCGGCTCCTGCGGCAGATAAAATCAAAAGCCTTTATTTTCCGCTCGCTAATGAGTCTTTAATGTCTTCTTTGACTCCTGAGCTCCGGGGGGATATCAAAAGCGGGCAGAATGCGTTTCTGCTTGAGCCGGTTTCAAGAATCAACCTTTCTACTTCCCGTTCCTCAAGAAATTTCTGGGTTTATATCAATTCGAACAAAATCTGGTCAGCTTGCGGAGTATCTAAAAACTTTAAACAGATTAAAAACGATCATTTTGATTTTTCCGCTGGCTTGCTTTGGCAGCGAGTTGCTCGTCAAAATAATTCAATCGGTTTAAAGTCTGAAATTACTTCTTTTGCCCCTGCGACTCAAGAGCCGGTTGAGATAATGCGGGTAAAATTAACCAACACCAGCCTCAAAACAATAAAATTTGTTCCTACCGCGGCAATTCCTATGTATGCCCGAAGCGCCAATAATATCCGTGACCACCGTCAGGTAACCAGCCTGCTTCAACGCGTAATTCTAAATAAATATGGAGTTATTTCCAAGCCTACGCTTTTATTCGATGAAAGCGGGCATAAGCCGAATAGGGATTATTATTTTGTTCTAGGCTTTGATTCTAACGGAAGACCCCCGCAATATATTTATCCGACGCAAGAGATGTTTTGCGGCGAGGCAGGGGATTTAGAAGCGCCGGAAACAATTTTGAATAACTTATTGCCGGATAAACGTTCGATCCAGGGGAAAGAGCCGATGGGAGCTTTACGTTTTAAGAATATTACGCTTAATCCGGGTTTGAGTTTTTCATACATTATTCTTATGGGGATTACCCGGAACCCCAAGGAAATAACCCGTCTTTTAAATAAATTCAATACCAACGCGAAAATTGAAAAAGCGTTGCAACAAACAAAATCTTACTGGACGCAAAAGGCGCAAGCCATTAATTTTTCCAGCGTAGATTCGGATTTTGACAACTGGTTGAATTGGGTGAACATCCAGCCTTATTTGCGCAAGATTTTCGGTTGTTCATTCCTGCCGGATTTTGATTACGGCAAAGGGGGCCGCGGCTGGCGCGACCTCTGGCAGGATTGTTTGGGGTTAATCCTGAACAATCCCGAACAGGCGCGCTCCATTTTATTGAATAATTTTTCCGGGGTGAGGATTAACGGCACTAATGCGACTATCGTCGGAAAAAACCCGGGTGAATTTATCGCTGATCGCAATAATATCTCCCGCGTCTGGATGGATCACGGAGTCTGGCCGCTAGTTACCACTAATCTTTATATCAATGAAACCGGCGATTTAAATATTTTATTCGAGCAGGCCAAGTATTTTTGCGATCGTCACACTTGGACAAAGTCAGCTTCCGGCAAAATTCATTCCGGTTCGATATTTGAACATCTTTTGCTGCAAAATCTAACCCAGTTTTTTAATGTCGGCAGCCATAACCATATCCGCCTAGAGGGCGCTGATTGGAACGATGGTTTGGATATGGCGGGCGAAGAAGGAGAAAGTGTAGCTTTTAGCGCGATGTACGCTCAAAATTTGAACCTGCTTGCCGAACTTTTACTTAAAACCGGTAAAAAAGATATCGAACTGGGCGAAGAAATATTGATTTTGCTTAAGCACGTTGATTATAATGATAAGAATCGCAAGCATAAGGTTCTGGAGAGTTATCTTGCTAAAGTTAAAGATAAAGTTTCAGGAAAAAATAAATCGGTAGAGGTAGAAAGTTTGGCGCGTAATCTAAAAATAAAATCTTTGTGGATTACCCGGCATATCCGTAAAGATGAATGGCTTAAAGAAGGATTCTTTAACGGTTATTATGATAATAAAAAGAGGCGGGTTGAAGGAAAGGTAAACGGTCTATTAAGAATGTGCCTGGCTTCGCAGGTATTTCCGATTATGTCCGGAGTTGCGGATGAAAAACAGATTAAACAAATCATAAAGAGTGTAAATAAGCATCTTTTAGATAAGGAGCTGAAAGGTTATCATCTGAATACTGATTTTAAAGAAGAACAGCATGACCTTGGTCGGGCGTTCTCGTTTTCTTACGGCGATAAAGAGAATGGCGCGATTTTCAGTCATATGGTGGTGATGTACGCTTATGCTTTGTATAACAGGGGTTTTGCCTCAGAGGGATGGAAAGCGCTGAGTTCATTGTATAAGCTGGCCAAGGACACGGAAAAGAGCAAAATTTATCCTTGCCTTCCGGAGTATTTTAATGCGCAAGGCCGGGGGATGTATTCATATTTAACCGGTTCAGCCAGCTGGTTTATTCTGACTCTTTTGACGCAAGCCTTCGGGGCGCGCGGGGAAGACGGAAATTTAGTCATTGAGCCTAAGTTAGTTCTGGAACAATTCGGTAAGGGCCAAACTATAAGCATGAGCAGGAATTTTTGCGGCTCTAAACTTCAAATCAGCATCGTTAACCCCGGAAAATTAGATTACGGCAGATATAAAATTGTAAAAGCATCCTTGAATTCTAAAATTCTGCCTTTAGACGATTCCTCTCGCCTCCGCATCAACCGCAAGTTTTTACTTGCCAAAACCCGGAATAAAATAAGCATTCTTTTGGGGTAAACAGCAGCCCAAACAGCAGCCCATTTTTTGTTTGCTAAAAGGCTAAATTTTGCTATAATACACTTCTTATCGCTATAGGAGAATCCGTATGATTGAACGTTATAGCCTACCCAAAATGAACAATATCTGGCAGGAGGAGTTTAAGTTTAAGACTATGCTTGCCATCGAGATACTAGTTTTAGAAGCCTTCGCTAAACAGAAGAAAATCCCCCAAGACGCAGTCGAAAGAATCAAACAGAAAGCCAAGTTTAATTTAAATCAAATCCGGAAAATCGAAGAGAAGACCCAACATGATGTAGTGGCTTTTGTTACTAATGTGTCCCAATATATAGGGAAAGACGCCCAATACCTGCATGCCGGCTTAACTTCCTCGGATGTTTTGGATACTACTCTGGGCGTTCAGCTAAAGGCATCTTCGGAAATCCTGATTGACGACGTAAACAGGCTGCTTAAGGCCTTGGCTAAAAAAGCCAGAACTTATAAGGATACAGTTTGTATGGGTCGGACACATGGTGTACACGCCGAGCCTACAACTTTCGGTTTGAAGCTCGCGCTTTGGTATGATGAAATGCGGCGTAATCTAGAGCGTTTGGAGCTGGCTAAAAAAGAAGTATCCGTCGGTAAACTCTCCGGGGCTGTAGGCACCTATTCTAATATTGACCCGCAAGTCGAGACCTATGTTTGCCGCAAGCTCGGTTTAAAGCCGGCGAATATCTCCACTCAGATAATCCAGCGCGACGTCTACGCGCAATATATGACAACGCTGGCGGTGTGCGGCGCATCTTTAGAGAAATTTGCTACTGAATTACGTCATTTGCAGCGCACCGAAGTTTTAGAAACCGAGGAGCCTTTTGGCAAAGGCCAGAAAGGCTCAAGCGCTATGCCGCACAAACGTAATCCTGTAATCTGCGAACGCGTTTGCGGTTTAGCCAGGCTTCTGCGCGGAAATTCTGTGGCCGCAATGGAGAATGTTACGCTTTGGCATGAAAGGGATATATCGCATTCTTCGGTGGAAAGGATAATTATGCCGGATTCTACCTTAGCCTTGGATTATATGTTGAATAAATTCATTCAGGTTATTGAAGGGTTAAACGTTTACCCGGAAAATATGATGGCTAATATAATTAAAACCCGGGGTTTGATTTTCTCCCAGAGAGTGCTTCTTTCGTTAATGGAAAAGGGCCTTGCGCGTCCAGCGGCTTATGATTTGGTCCAGCGTTGTGCTATGGCTTCCTGGAAAGAAGGAAAGGATTTTAAAGATTGCTTGCTCTTGGACAGGATTGTTCCGAAGTACTTGAATGAAAAAGAGCTGGATAATATATTTAACTTGAATTATTATCTGCGCAACGTAAACAGGATTTTTGCTAAAGTCGGCTTATAAAATATTACCCACCTGGCACTCCGTAATTTGTAAACCATGTTTTACAAAATTGAAGTAAAAGATAAATCCGGTATTTTTGACGCTGTGGGCGAAGGCGTCAAAGCTGATATTCTTGATTTTGGGATAAAGACGGTCAAGAATGTGCGTTTTATTCAGGTTTATACCATTATTGGCGAGCTCGCCGCAGAAGACGTAAAGAAGATTTGCGTTGAGCTGCTTGCCGATAAAATCTGCCAAGATTATTCCATCAATCCAGTTCCGCCTAAAACTAAAAAAGACCAAGCCATAGTCGAAGTTGCTTACAATCCCGGGGTAATGGAACCAATTGAAGAATCCACCTTAAAAGGGATAAAGGATTTAGGGATTACTGGCGCGCGTTCGGTTAAGACCGCTAAGAAATATATTATCAGCGGAAAACTTTCCGTCGGACAGCTTAAAACCATCTGTGATAAACTTCTCTATAATAAATTAATCCAGCATATAGTAAAATCCGGCTCAGTTCATTCTGAAGGCGAGCCCGGTGTATCTTCCTACAAGTTCAGTCTGACTATTGTTGATCTATTAGGAGTTTCCGATCAAAAATTAACGGAGCTTAGTAAAAAAGGGCAGTTATTTTTGAATTTGGCGGAAATGCGCGCGATTAGAAATTATTTTAAAGGCCTAAAACGGAATCCGACGGATTGTGAGTTGGAAACTATTGCCCAGACCTGGAGCGAGCATTGTTCGCATAAAACTTTCCGCGGCAAGATTAATTATAGTGAAAAGGCGGGCTCAAAATCCAAATTAATTGATGGCTTGCTCAAAGCCACGATTATGAAAGTCACCCAAGAATTAAACAAGCCCTGGTGCGTATCGGTATTTAAGGATAACGCCGGGATTATTCGTTTTGACGAAAAATACAATATCTGTTTTAAGGTGGAAACCCACAATCATCCTTCAGCCTTAGAGCCTTTTGGCGGAGCCAATACCGGTATTGGCGGAGTTATTCGTGATCCCATGGGGACAGGCTTAGGCGCAAAACCATTTTTGAACACCGATATATTCTGTTTTGGTTTGCCGGATTACCCCTTTAGTAAGCTGCCGGTGGGCACGCTGCATCCTAAGCGGGTAATGAAGGGTGTGATTAGCGGTGTGCAGGATTACGGGAATAAAATGGGTATTCCGACTGTAAACGGCGCCATACTTTTTCACGAGAAATTTACCGGCAATCCTTTGGTATATTGCGGAACAGCCGGGATTATGCCGCGCGACAAATCTTTTAAGCAAACCAATTCGGGAGATTTAGTGGTGGTGGTAGGAGGCAGGACCGGTAGAGATGGAATCCACGGCGCGACCTTCTCATCCGGAGAACTTACCCATGAATCCGAAACAGTTTCAAGCGGCGCAGTGCAGATAGGCAATCCCATTCAGGAAAAAAAGATGCTGGATACGATCTTGCAGGCGCGCGACAAAAATTTATACAGCGCGATAACGGATTGCGGAGCAGGCGGGTTGTCTAGCGCCGTAGGTGAGATGGGCGCTGAGATGGGCGCGCGAGTGGAACTGGATAAGGTTCCTTTAAAATATAATGGTTTATCCTATATGGAGATTTGGATTTCGGAATCGCAGGAGAGAATGGTTCTCTCCGTGCCTAAAGAAAAAATCGAGGAATTACTGCAAGTTTTTGCCGATGAAAACGTGGAAGCAACGGTAATTGGCGAGTTCACTAATACGAAAAAGCTCGAACTTTATTATAGAGATAATCTGGTTTGCAATCTGGATATGCATTTTCTTCATGATGGCTTGCCTAAAACCGTCAAAGAGGCAGTTTACGTTCAGGCGAAACACGCGGAACCAAAAATAAATTGCCCGAAAGATTTGACTCCTGCTTTAACCAAATTGCTTGCGCATTATGATATCTGTTCCAAAGAGACAGTTATTCGCAGGTATGACCATGAAGTGCAGGGAGGCTCAAATCTAAAGCCCCTAGTCGGAGTAAAGAACGACGGGCCTTCGGATGCCAGCATTGTTAAACCGGTTTTAGATTCTCCTAAGAGTGTAATAGTTTCTAACGGGATTAATTTTAGATACGGTTTTATCGATCCTTACTGGATGGCTGCTTCCTGTATTGATGAAGCCCTGCGCCAGATTATCAGCGTTGGCGGCTCGTTAAAGCAGGTGGCGATCCTGGACAATTTTTGCTGGGGGAATCCGGATAAGCCGGATAGGTTGGGAAGTTTAGTGCGTTGTTCCTACGGTTGTTATGATACAGCTATTGGTTTCGGCACGCCATTTATTTCCGGAAAGGACAGTCTTTATAACGAATACAGCGAGCATGGCAGATCCGCGGCTATCCCCGGGACGCTTTTAATTTCAGCGATCAGCGTTATGGATGATGCCAGTAAAGCAATTTCCATGTATGCTAAAGAGGCGGGGAATTTGATTTACATAGCGGGAGATACTTCGGAAGAATTAGGCGGCTCGCATTATTATGATTTAGCTGGAGCCATTGGAAATAACTGCCCTAAAGTTAATGTTAAAAAAGCTAAATTACTTTTTGATTCTTTAAGCAAAGCGGCAGATAAGGGATTAATCCGCTCAATGCATGATTGCTCTGAAGGAGGATTAGGAGTAGCAGCAGCAGAAATGGCATTTAGCGGCGGCCTGGGATTGGATTTGTTTTTATCCAGCGTTCCTTATGCAGGCCAAAAGCGCAACGATTTCGTTTTGTTCTCCGAATCCAACTCCCGGTTTATCGTGGAAGTTACAAAGAAAAATCAAAAAGATTTCGAACAAAGTTTAAAAGGTAAAACATTCGGATTAATCGGCTGTCTGAATAAAGGGAAGGACTTTAAGATTTATGGATTGGACGGAAAGATTTGCGTTGAAGCGGATATTGGGAAGTTAAAAGAAATCTGGAGGGCTCCGTTAAAATGGTAAAAAAACGCTGTATCCCAAAAGCTGATTTAGTCAACGATTTTACGCGGGAAGATCCCTGGCGGGTATTCCGGATTATGTCGGAGTTTGTAGAGGGTTTTGAGGTCCTCTCTAAAGTCGGCAAGGCTGTTTCGATATTTGGTTCAGCCCGGACTGCCCGCGGCGCGGAATATTATAAATTAGGAGAAGAAGTCGCTTATCATGTGGCTAAGGCGGGGTATGCTGTCATTACCGGAAGCGGTTCCGGTATGATGGAAGCGGCAAATAAGGGAACACGCAGAGCAGGAGGCCTTTCTGTCGGTTTGAATATTCAAATACCTTGCGCGCAGAAACCCAATGATTACGTAGATACATTGCTGGATTTTCGTTATTTCTTTGTCAGGAAGGTTATGTTCGTTAAATACGCCAAGGCGTTTGTGATTTTACCGGGAGGATACGGAACTTTTGATGAGTTTTTCGAGGCGATTACTCTGATTCAGACTGAAAGGATCAATAAGTTTCCGGTTGTCTTAGTCGGCAGCGAATATTGGAACGGTTTATTGGATTGGCTCAAAAAAACCGTGTTAGTCAAAGGCAATATCAGCAAATCGGATTTGGATATTTTTACGGTAGTAGACAAACCCAAGGAAGTAGCCGCGGCAATCAAAAAATTCTATGCGAAACGTTAAAGTTTGCGTAATCAGGACAGCGGGGACCAATTGTGACAAGGAAACGGCTTTCGCGTTTGTTAAGGCCGGAGCCGAAGCCGAATTGGTGCACATTAATAATTTCATTCAAGGCGATAAAGACCTTGCGGATTATCATATACTTGCTCTTCCCGGAGGATTTAGTTACGGCGACGATATTGCTTCAGGCAAGGTATTTGCCAATGAATTGAGGTGTAAATTAAGCGAAGACTTAAGGAAGTTTGTCCAAGACGGAAAATTAATCATTGGTATTTGTAATGGTTTTCAGATTTTGGTTAAAGGCGGCTTGCTCCCCGGAAACGCAAATTTCGAACAGGAGGCCAGCCTGATTATCAATGATTCGGGGAAATTTGAAGACCGCTGGGTGCATTTAAGTCAAAAGTCAAAGGTTAAAACTCAAAAGTGCGTATGGATAAAGAACCTGCCGGAAGTGATTTACCTTCCGGTGGCCCACGGAGAAGGAAAATTTATTGTTGAGGACGAATCTGTTTTAAACCGGCTTAAAAAGAATAATCAGATTGTTTTTAAATATTGCGACGCGAAAGGAAAACAGGGTGGTTATCCGGATAATCCCAATGGATCGCTTGAGGATATCGCCGGGATTTGCGACGAGACCGGAAGGATTTTTGGTTTGATGCCTCACCCGGAGAGGCATATCTCTGTTTGCCAGCACCCGCGTTGGTTTACCCCGTTAGAGACAATGCATCGAAGGAGCTCAACGGCTGCCTGCGGCAGCCTGTCTCTAACGGGGTTTAATTCTAAAAATAAAACAGGCCTGCCTGTCCGGCAGGCAGGCGATGGTTTAATAATTTTTAAGAATGGAGTCGAATATGCCAGAAAAATATTATGATGATGACCCAAAGGAATACTGCGGCTTATTCGGTATATTTAATAACAAACAGGCAAGCTGGTTGACTTATTTAGGGCTCTTTGCCCAGCAGCATCGCGGCCAGGAAGCTTGCGGCATAGTTGTAAATAACAGCGGCAATTTGTCTCTGCATAAAGGGATGGGCCTGGTAAACGATGTTTTTAATGAAACTATTCTTGGTAAAATGAAAGGCCGGGCTGCCGTAGGCCATGTGCGTTACTCGACTACCGGTTCAAGCGTCTTAAAAAATGCCCAGCCGCTTTTAATTGATTACGCCAAAGGCTCAATATGTATAGCCCATAACGGAAATTTGATAAATTCTACAGAGTTGCGTCAGCACCTGGAAGAGACAGGTTCGATATTTCAGACCACTACTGATTCTGAAATCATTATTCATCTTATGGCCCGCGGAAAATCCCGTAATTTGGATGAAAGTTTATTATACGCCTTACAGAAAATCCGGGGAGCCTATTCTCTTTTATTGATGGATAACCGAAACTTAATCGGGGTCAGGGATCCTTGGGGTTTTCGGCCGCTTGCGCTGGGAAAATTAGGGGATTCCTGGTGTCTGGCATCGGAAACCTGCGCCTTTGATTTAATCGGAGCCAAATTTGTGCGTCCAGTTGAGCCGGGTGAAATAATTTTCATTAACGAAAGCGGCTTAAGATCAATCCGGCCCAAAGAGTGGCGCGTAGGGCACCGCCACGCGCATTGCATATTTGAACATGTTTATTTTTCCCGTCCGGATTCCAATGTTTTTGGCGAAACAGTGCATACGGTGCGTAAGAAATTAGGGGCGCAATTAGCCAAAGAATTTCCGGTGAAAGCGGATTTTGTGGTGCCGGTGCCGGACTCCGGTTATTCAGCGGCTTTGGGTTATGCCCAGCAGTCCGGTATTCCTTTGGAGATGGGGATTATTCGTAATCATTACGTGGGCAGGACTTTTATCCAGCCGGCGCAGGACGCCCGCGACTTGGGCGTGCGCGTAAAATTTAACCTGCTCAAAGATATTTTGCGCGGTAAAAGAATCGTCATTGTTGATGATTCGATTGTGCGCGGGACAACCTCGAAAATCCGCGTGCGTAATTTGCGTAAGGCAGGAGTAAAACAGGTGCATCTGATGATCTCCTGTCCGCCGCACAGGTTTCCTTGTTATTATGGCATAGATTTTCACAAGTCCAGCGAGCTCATTGCTAATCGGTATTCTTCATTGGATAAAATCAGAGAGTATCTGGGAGCGGATAGTTTGGGTTATTTAAGTTTAGAGGGAATGCTTAAATGCCTTAAGTATAAAAAGAGCGATTATTGCACTGCCTGTTGGACAGGGAAATATCCATTGATAGCCGAGAAGAGGCATGGGAAATTTTCACTGGAAACACATTGTTGCGGGCAGGCAGAGATAGCGCCTAAATAGAGAGCAGATAGTAGTTAGTAAGCAGTATGTTATGTAGGGAGAAAAAATGATTACATATAAAAAATCCGGAGTAGATATAAAGAGCGCCAGTATTTTTAAATCTAAGATAAAGCCGCTGGTGCGGAAATCTTTCCGTCCTGAGGTTTTAAAAGATATCGGCGGGTTTGGGAGTTTTTTCCGGCTGAATAGGAAAAAGTTCAGGGATCCGGTTTTGGTTTCCTCAAGTGACGGCGTAGGCACGAAACTGAAGATCGCCGAGCTGGCTAATAAGCACGATACAGTGGGTATTGACGCTGTGGCGATGAATGTGAACGATATTCTTTGCGCCGGAGCTGAGCCGTTATTTTTCCTGGATTATATCGCTTTCACCAAAGTTAAGGAAGAGGTTCTGGTGGATGTGGTTAAGGGTATCAATAACGGCTGCATTGAATCCGGTTGTTCTTTGATCGGCGGAGAAACCGCCCAGATGCCTGGAATGTATGGGGCAGGCGAGTATGATATTGCCGGATTTTGCGTAGGTGCCATTGACAGAAGCCAAATTATTGATGGAAGCGCTATTCGGGCGGGAAATCTGGTTATCGGGTTAGAATCCAGTGGCATCCATTCTAACGGATATTCTTTGGTGCGCAAAGCGTTTTCACAGAATGAGCTTAAGCGGATGAGTAAAGAGTTGCTTACTCCCACGCGCATTTATGTAAAACAAGTTTTAAGTTTATTGCCGGATAAAAATATAAAAGGTATCGCGCATATCACGGGTGGTGCTTTTTACGATAAAATTGCGCGCATTCTTCCCCATAATACAAATGTGATAATTGATAAAAATTCCTGGGGTGTCCCGAAAATCTTCCGGCTGATCCAGAATAAAGGCAATGTTTTGCAGCGCGAGATGTATCACACTTTAAATATGGGTATTGGTATGGTTTTAATTGTTGAAAAGAATTCGGCAAATTCCATCATCGCTAAACTCAAAGATAAAAAACTTAAATCCTGGATTATTGGAGAAGTTGTCAAAGGAAAAAGGCAAGTAGAGATAGTTTAAGAACAGAGGAGGTTAGTATGAATCATATTATCGCGATAGCCATATTGGTATTCGCTATTTTTTTAATGGGGGTTAGGATCGTTCGTCCTACGCACCGCGGCCTGATTGAGCGGCTGGGAAAATATAACCGCTTTGCAACTGCGGGTTTTAACTGGATTATTCCTTTCATCGAGGTTATTTATCAGGTTAATATTACCGAACAAATGGTGGATGCTGAGCCGCAGGAGATCATCACTAATGATAATTTGAATGCTAAGGTTGACGCCCAGGTTTATTTTAAGGTTAAGCCTGATGAGGATAGTGTGAAGAGTTCTATATATAACGTTAATAATTACCAGTGGCAGATAGTGAATTTAGCCCGGACTACTTTGAGAAATATTATCGGCACGCTTTCTTTGAAATCCGCTAACAGCGAAAGAGGAAGGATTAATTCCGAATTGCTTAAGACTTTGATGTCGGAGACCGGGCATTGGGGTTTAGAGATAGTCAGGACCGAATTAAAAGAAATCGATCCTCCTAAAGATGTGCAGGAGACGATGAATAAAGTTGTTAAGGCGGAGAATGAAAAGATTGCGGCAATTGATTTTGCTACTGCTACGGAAACCGCGGCTGATGGGCAAAAGAGAGCAGAGATTAAAAAAGCCGAAGGTATCAAGCAGGCGCGTATCTTGGAAGCTGAAGGCGAAGCAACAGCCATAAAACTGGTTAATGAAGCAGCTGAGGAATATTTTGTGGGCAATGCGCAGGTGCTCAGGAAATTAGAAGCAGTTGAGAAGTCTTTGCAGAATAACGCCAAGATCGTTGTTCCGGCAAATACAGAATTAGTCAATGTCATTGGTGAAATGGCCGGATTCTTGCCTTTAAAGCATAACGAAGACAAGCCAGCGAAATAAATCGCAGGGACTGTCCCTTACATAAGCGCAGGCTGGACAGGAAACTGTTTCGCCTTTGCTTTTAATCTTTGATATTTTGCTCTCAGGGTATTGTCCGCGCGCTTAAGAATTTCGTTCTTTAACAGTTTGTGTCTGTCTTGTCTTGTTCCTCGCAGGAACGCGTGATTTTCCCCGGCGTGGAAAACTGCGTCGAAAGTCTATACGTAGACGCAGCCCGTATTGTTAGATAGCGGGGGTCACGCTCGGCTACTCGGCTTCGTTCTCGCTAGTTCCTTGGTAGCGGGCGAACCGTGCCCGCTTTAGCCTGTGTACGTCCTGCTTAGGAACAATCCAATCCAGCCACAAGTTAAGCAAGTTTTTGAAAAAGCACAGAATAGGAGTTAGATATTAAGAATTCACTTTCTTTTAACCATTTAGATGCTACCCAATTTGAAGAATTTAGTTTTGATTTACTTAAAAAATTAGGGTTCGTAAATATTGATTGGCGTAAAGGAACGGGAAAGCAGACTAGTCCGTCAGATCGGGGACGTGATATTGTTTGCCAAGAAGTCCGTACAGATGTAGATGGGAGTGTTCATCTTGAGACATGGTTTGTAGATTGTAAACACTTTAAAAAGGGTATCCCGCCTACGGAGTTACAAAATATTTTGACTTGGGCTGAAGCAGAAAGACCTCAAGTTATATTGGTTATCGCATCAAATTTTCTTTCAAATCCAGCAAAAGATTATCTTGATGATTACCGGAGGAATAGAAAACCGCCATTTAAGATTAAGATATGGGAGAAGCCTACTATCCAGGAGTTAGCTTTCCGAAAATTAAGTTTACTTCGTAAATATAATCTAACTGATGTCCCAATTAGAGCAGTACAGGCAATTATAAGGGCTGAAGAAGAGTTTCTTGATAAAGTTTGGTATAACAGGCATCAGGTACTTCGATATTTAGAGAAGACGGGTAAGACAAAAACTGATCCTGAGATTTGGAAGGGCGCGCTTAAAGCAGCTAAAAAAGTGGAAACGAAATGGGGCAAAAGTAATCTTGGCCCCTATACAGATTTTGATTGGGGGATGGTTAATGGGAAGCTTTCTGCTCTTAGGTGGATACTCGGAGAAGAATGGGATATGTTAGATACTTAACGGGG
>DJWJ01000001.1 GCA_002440965.1 Candidatus Omnitrophica bacterium UBA6233 | reverse complement strand
TGGGTATTCTTCAGACGAAGGGCACCAAATTGAACGGTTGACCCCAAAGGCTCTGTCCCGAGGGACAGAGCGCCAAAATTCGCGTTTTCGGCGGAAATTCGGCGGGGCAAATTCAAGAATAGGTGAACTTCGTCTTTCGATTTTACTGTGATCTTTTCCAAAACCTCAGACAAAATTCTTTTTTTCTCCTGCCGGTCGGAATCCGCGTAAGTCTTAATCACTTGCTTAAGCCACAGGCTGACTTTCTCCGAAGACAAGCCAAAGTGTGACTTCTTGCTCAATTCCTCGTCGGTCTGCCACAACTTATGCGTTAATTCATTTAGTTCTAGCTCGATCTTCTCAAATTTCTCATTGAGTACATTGAGAGTATAAGGTTTCGCTTCTTTTGCGCTCATCCATTTTAATAACCCGTCTTTTTGCTGTGTCAGACCGGCGATATTTTGCGACAGCGCCAGACGGCTGCGGCGCAAGCCAGGTAAAAGTTTGTTGTTTTGGTTTTTAAGGTGGGTGATTATCGCGTTCAATCTTGGCTTATCAGTGGCAATCTTGTTTAGCTGATCTAAAACACTGGTTTCTAAGATGTCCTGGCGCAGATATTCGGTTTTGCAGTCTTTATAGGTTATATGCCGGGAGCAGGCGTAATATTTATAACGAATCTTGTTTGGCAGTCCCGGATAAATCATGTGCATGGGAGCGCCGCAGCCGCAGAATATGAACCCGGTGAAGAGGTTGGGGCTCACAAACACGCGAGTTTTCGCTTTGCGAGTAGGGAGGAGCTCTTTTATGCGGTTAAATGTTTCTTCTTTGACGATAGGTTTGTGAGCCCCGGTTACTCTCTCGCCGCCGCGTATTATGCAACCTGTGTAAGTTGGATTCGTGATAATATGGTGAATGACCGTCGGCTTCCACATATTTCCGGCCCGTGTCTTTAGTCCGGCATTGTTTAAGTAGCGGGCGATATTTATTACTCCGAGGTTTTTTTGAAGGTAGAGGTCGAACATGGTCTTCACGACGGCCGCCTCTTTATCAACAAGTTCGAGTTTTCCGTCTTTTTGTTTGTAGCCGAAGGGAGCCACGCCGCTTACCCACATACCTGACTGGAATCTTTTGCGCAGACCAAGCACCACTCGTTGGGCGATCAGTTCGCGTTCGTATTGGGCGAATGAGCCGAACTGGTGGAACATGAGGCGGCCTTCAGGGGTGGTGGTGTCGATCAATTCGGTTATCGACTTGAAGCCGACGGCGTTCTTGCTCAATTGTTCGACAATATCAAGCAGGTCTTTGAGGTTGCGCGAGAAGCGGTCGATCCTATACACCAGGACGGCTTCAAACTGCCGCGCCGTTGAATCGGCCAGCAACCGCTCAAGTGCTGGCCTTCGACGCGTCGCGGCAGAGTAGCCGTCATCGCAATAAATTTCGGTGTGCGTCCAGCCTTTGTTGCGTATGAACTCTATGATCTTATCTGTCTGGGCGGCGAGAGAGTAACCCGTTTTGGCTTGTTCTTCGGTGGAAACCCGCACGTACACAGCGCATTTCATGGCGACCTCCAGGTTTGCGCCTTTCGGGTTTCCAGCGGATTCCTCATGAGGAAGAAAAAAAGAATTTTGACTGAGGACGCCGGAAAAGAAATAGGTGAACTCCTTACGAAGTTCACCTATACTTGAATTTGCCCCGCCGAATTTCCGCCGAAAACGCGAATTTTGGCGCTCTGTCCCTCGGGACAGAGCCTTTGGGGTCAACCGTTCAATTTGGTGCCGAAGGAGGGAGTTGAACCCACATGAGCTTGCGCTCAACAGCTTTTGAGGCTGCCGCGTATGCCATTTCGCCACTTCGGCGGATAATTTTACATTGACGGCACCTATTTTATATTCTAAAATAGCAAAGGTCAAGGGAAACCTTCTCCCCCTCGCCCGGCATCTTTTTTAACGGCGGGCTTGGGGGTCAAATTTTCCGCGCCAGATAGACAGAAATTTGAGGGGCTGTAGCTCAGCTGGGAGAGCACTTGCATGGCATGCAAGGGGTCAGGAGTTCAATCCTCCTCAGCTCCACCAAAATTATGTAAAGGGACGGATATTCTCCGTCCCTTTATCTTATTGACGCTCAAGTTCCCGAGAGGTATAATTTAAAGACTATGATTTTAGGCGTGCATGTTTCCGGGGCAAAAGAGATTTACGAGACATTGGATATTGCGCATAAGCTTAAATGTCAGACTATGCAGTTATTCGTTCGTAATCCCCAGCAATGGAAAGTATGCCCTTTAGACCCCAAAGACGCAGCGGAATTCAAGCTCCGGCGTAAGAAGTTCAAAATAGACCCCGTCTTTATTCATATTTCTTATTTGATAAATCTTGCTTCCCCCAATTCCAGGCTTTATCGGTGGTCCATCCGGGCTTATATCGAGGATATGCAGGACGCGCAAAGATTAGAAGCGGATTATATCGTAACGCATATGGGCAGCCACAAAAAAACTTCCGAGGAAGCGGGGATAAAAAGGCTGGTTGCGGCTTTAAACAAGATTTTAGATGAAACCGCAGATTCCAAAGTAGGAATATTACTGGAGAATACTTCCGGCAGCGGTTCGTGGCTGGGGTATAAATTCGAACATCAGGGAAAAATCTTCTCCGGAATAAAAGAAAAATCGCGTTTGGGCCTGTGTTTAGATACTGCGCATGCGTATTTAGCCGGTTACGACCTGTCGACCAGGGAAGGTTTGGATAAAATGCTGGATGAAATTGATGCGCAAGTCGGCCTTAAGTTCATAAAATTGATTCATTTGAATGATGCTTATGGGTCGCTTGCCTCGCATCATGACCAGCATGACCATATTGGCAAGGGGAGCATAGGATTAGAGGGGATGAAGAGGATTATCAATCACCCGGAATTAAAAAATATACCTATGATTTTAGAGACGCCCAAGGATAATGAAAAAAGCGATAGTCTAAACCTGGCGTTGGCAAGGAAGTTGGGTAAAAATTAAAACTATGTTTTACGATTTTAAAAAAATAGAGAAGAAGTGGCAGCATATTTGGCAAAAGAGCAAGGCTTTTCGCGCTCAGATTAACCCCGCCAAAAAGAAATTCTACCTGTTGGAAATGTTTCCTTATCCGTCGGGGAAAATCCATATGGGCCACGTGCGTAATTATACTATAGGCGATGTAGCCAGCCGTTTTAAGACTTTAGAAGGTTATAATGTTTTGCATCCAATGGGTTTTGACGCTTTTGGCCAGCCCGCGGAGAACGCCGCGATAAAAAATAAGACTAAGCCGGATGACTGGACGCATAAATGCATCCTGGAGATGGAAAATGAGTTAAAGAAAATGGGCTTTTCCTATGATTGGGAAAGGGAAATTTCTACTTGCGATAGTTCTTATTATAAATGGAATCAGTGGATATTTTTGAAAATGTTCGAGAGAGGGCTGGCTTATAAAAAAGCCTCTACGGTAAACTGGTGCCCAAGCTGTCAGACTACTTTAGCCAATGAAGAGGTGATTGAAGGCGGTTGTTGGCGTTGCCATTCCAAAGTAGAGCCAAAAGACTTAGAGCAATGGTATTTAAAAATAACCGATTATAAAGAAAGGCTTTTAGAAGACCTCAAACAATTAAATGATTGGCCTGAGCGCGTGTTAAGTATGCAGGCAAATTGGATTGGCAAGAGCCAGGGGGTAGAGATTTATTTTAAGGTAAAAGCTGCGGATAAAGTTATTCCGGTTTTTACCACGCGCGTAGATACGATTTTTGGCGCTACTTACATTGTTTTGGCCCCGGAGCACCCTTTGGTTAAAGAATTGATTAAAGGCAAACCGCAGGAAAAAGAAACTTTGGCTTTTATCGAGAAAGTTTCCAAGGAGAGTAAAGTTGTGCGCGCTTCTTCAGATGTGAAGAAAGAAGGGGTATTTATCGGAAGTTTCGCAGTTAATCCGGTAAATAACGAAGAGGTTCCAATCTGGATAGCGGATTATGTTTTGATGGAATACGGGACCGGCGCGATTATGGCTGTACCTACGCACGACCAAAGAGATTTTCTTTTTGCCAAAGAGCATAATTTGCCGATGCGGATCGTTATTCAACCTATCGACTATCGACTATCGACTATCGACCAAATGACCGAAGCTTATGAAAGTAATGGTATCCAAGTCAATTCCGGAGAATTTAATGGTTTGTTAAATATAGAAGCTAAGGCCAGGATTGCCGAATGGATGGAGAAAAAAGTAATCGGCAAGATCCAGACGCATTGGAGATTGCGCGACTGGCTTATTTCCCGGCAGCGTTATTGGGGCACTCCTATCCCTGTTATTTATTGTCCTAAATGCGGAATCGTTCCGGTGCCTTACAAAGATCTGCCGGTAGAGCTTCCTAAAGACGCGCTTTTTACCGGAGAAGGAGGCAGCCCTCTAGTCAAAGTTAAGAAATTCGTGGAAGTAAAATGCCCTCAGTGTAAAGGAAAAGCCCGTCGGGAAACCGATACCATGGCGACTTTCTTTGACTCATCATGGTATTTCTTGAGATTCTGTTCGCCTGAATTTAAGGATGGAGCGTTTGCCGAAAAAGAAACCGCGTATTGGATGAAGGTGGATCAATATATCGGCGGAATTGAGCATGCTATTCTGCATCTTTTATATTCGCGTTTCTTTACCAAATTTTTTAAAGATTTAGGGATGATTGATTTTGATGAGCCGTTTAAGCGTTTGCTTACCCAGGGTATGGTCTTAAAAGACGGGGAAGTGATGTCTAAGTCCAGAGGGAATATCGTTGACCCGGATATCATGATTGAAAAATACGGCGCGGATACTCTAAGGCTGTTTATTTTATTTGCCGCGCCTCCGGAAACAGAATTGGAGTGGGATGACCGGGGCTTGGAAGGAGCGCATAAATTCTTGAATCGTGTCTGGCGCATTCAGGATAATTTGAAAGATAGAGCCGATTTATCTTTGGTCCGGATTTTGCATAAAACAATTAAGAAGGTAAGTGAAGATTACCGGGGATTCAAATTCAATACTGCAATTGCCAGCCTTATGGAGCTGACTAATGCTATTTATCAGGCCGGCGCGGATAAAGATGTTTTCGCGAAGCTGGTTCTTATGCTTAGCCCGATTGCTCCGCATTTTTGCGAAGAGCTTTGGAAGGGGTTGGGAAATAAGGAAAGTATATTAAAAGCAAGCTGGCCGCAAGTCGACCCCAAAATGTTAGTTGAAGATAATCTGACTATTGTAGTTCAGGTTAATGGCAAGGTTCGCTTAAAACTTGAAGTAGCCGCGGATATTTCCGAAGCAAAACTCAAGGAAATGGTTTTAGCTGATAAAGCGCTCTCTCCCTGGATTCAGGGAAAACCTGTCAGGAATTTCATTCTCGTTCCCAAAAAGCTCGTCAATATCGTAGTCTAATAAGCCAAGAACCGTCCCTAAGTTTGCCTTGACAATCCCTAGGGGGGGGTAAACTATTGAATATTATATTTTTAATATATTCAATACAAACCCTTATGTCTCCAGGATCTAACAAGAAGAGCCTAATCCAAAAAGAACACGGTTTTACCCTCATCGAACTAATCATCGTCATTGTTATCATAGGTATCCTTGCCCTTATCGCCCTTCCCAAATACTATGCCAACGTAGATCAGTCCGTGAAAGTCAAAGTATATACCAATCTGGATTCTATAAGGCGGGTAGTACTGGCTTATTATGCGGTTAACGGCGTTTACCCTACCTCTCACACTTTTCCTATTGAGGTGGTTGTTGATGGAAATACAATCATGAAGGTAAGCCATCCTGATCCACAAAAAACCTCTTGGCAGTATCTTTACGGGCCCTCTTATTGTGCGGCAAAAGGGGGTTATGGTTTTATGGCTCTTAAACGACCCGGTGACACTTGTTACTATATGATTTGTATAGATAACTCTACCACTCAAACCTGCACACCGTAAGAAAATCGGTAATATTCCCTCCTTACATACTGCCTATTAACTACTACCTGCTATTTTTTTAATTAGATTTCTCTGTCTATTCCGTCTATTGAAGTAGGAGGTGGCAAAATGCTTAATTTGACGCAGGAAGAGAAAAAGGTTGTTTTGTTTTTGGCAGGGATTGCGTTGCTGGGGATGGTGGTAAGCTTTGGGCTTAAACAATTTGGAGCAGGTAAAACCGCAGCCAGTTTTTCCGAAGACTTAGGCAAAGTAGACTTGAATCGCGCGGATAAACGGGTTCTTTTGGGAATATCCGGTATCGGAGAGAAACTGGCCCAGCGGATTATTGACTATCGCGACGCAGCCTCAGGCTTTAACGGCTTAGATGACTTAAAAAACATAAAAGGTATTAATGATTCTAAGTTCGCCAAGATAAAAGAATACTTAATCGTTAAATGATCTGGATTCTCTTTTACCTTGGTTGCGGAATAACTTTCGCGCATTTTTTCAGGATACAGTTTTGGCTGATTTATTTTTGCGCGTTTATCCTGCTTATTACCTGCGCAGTCTTTGTTAAAAAAGATTTGGTATCCAAGATATTATTTTCCTGCCTTAGCTTTGTTCTCGGAACCTTGCTCCTTTTGAACAGCTATATCCTGCCGAAATCCCATATATCCCACTTCATTTTCTATAAAAGCGATACGGTTTTTACGGTTAAAGGTTTTATCAACAGCCAGCCGCAATTAAAGGAAGGAAAGTTTACATTCTTGTTCAGGACTCAGGAGTTGGAATTCAATAGCGCGCATTATAAGAGTAGCGGCGATATCCTGGTTTATTTAAAAGAAGCAAAGAGTTTGGTTTACGGAGAAGCCTTTATTTTAAGAGGGGCTATACATAAGCCGTTTAAGCTGTATGGCGACAGGGTTTCCGGTATTATGCGCGTGAATTCTCCGGGTTGCGCCGTAAGCTTAGGGAAAAATTACGGCCATCCCATTATCAGGTTATCTCTTTTTCTAAAGGATAAAATAGAAGCAATAATTTATCAGAGGCTTTCCAAACTAGCAGCGGGTGTGCTAGATGCTATGGTTTTAGGAGAAAAAAGCAATATTCCGTCTGTAGTTTATGATTCGATGTCTAAAGCCGGGACAGTGCATATTTTGGTGGTCAGCGGTTTTAATGTCGGCGTGGTCGCGTCTATCGCGGTTTTATTGCTTAAGGTTCTGGGTATTTCAAGGAGGGTTAGGTGCTTTTTAGTAATAATCTGCTTGATAATCTATTGTTTTGCCACTGGCGCTTCAAGCCCGGTTGTGCGGGCTACTATCATGGCTGTGTTTTTTCTAGCAGGGATAATTATTAAAAGAGAAGCAGATATCCGCAACTCATTAGCCTTAGCCGCTTTATTTATTCTATTTCTTAGCCCCAGAGATTTATTCTCTATAAGCTTCCAGCTTTCCTTTTCTTGCGTTGCGGCAATTGTATTTCTTTATCCTAAACTTCAAGCCTTCTTCAGGAGCGAATCGATAAGGCCAAAGATATTAAAGTCCATTGCGCAAGGGTGTTTGGTATCTTTATCTACATGGCTGGTTACCTTGTGGCTTGTCGCTTACTATTTCAGGTTTTTTTCTCCGGTTACAGTGTTGGCCAATATATTTATTGTTCCTTTAGCTACCCTGATTACGCTCTGCGGCTTTAGCCTGGTTGTTGTGGCTTTGGTTTTTCCCGCCGGGGCAAACTTTTTTGCCTCGAGTATCGAGTTATTTGTCGCTTTGCTTATAAATCTCAATAATTTCTTCACCCGTCTGCCTTTTGCTTACCTATATTTATGAATTTTGACTTTTAATCTGTTTGACAAATCCCAGGCCTTGTGTTAAAGTTTTAATATTATGCGACGTATAATGTTATGTTTCTGTATTATTTTTGCTTTATCGGTTAACCCGGCTTATTCCTTTTGGATCTGGACACCCAAAAGCGGTAAATGGGTTAATCCCAAGAATTTACCCAAGGATACCCCTAAGGCGCAGTTCGATTACGCCAAGAGTTTTTACGAAGGCAAGAAGTATGAAGATGCCATCCGTGAATTCAAAAAATTGCTTAAAACTTATCCTAAGTCGTTTGAATCTTCGGAATCCCAGTATTATTTGGGCGTAATTGAAGAAGAGCGCGATAACCTCTATGAAGCCTATTTGGCTTATCAGAAAGTAATTGATAAGTATCCTTTTTCGGATCGAATCAAGGAGATTATCGGAAAGGAATATAATATCGCCGAGAAATTCATAGCCGGTTATAAACGTAAAGCGTTAGGAGTTACCTTGCCGGTTGAAAATCCCGCCATCGAGATACTCACTAAGGTGGTAGAGAATTCGACTTATGGTTCATTAGCTCCTAAGGCGGAGTATAAATTAGGTTTAGTCTTAAAGGGCCTGCAGCGTTATTATGAGGCAGAAGATGCTTTTAACAAGGTGATTTCTAATTATCCGGATAGTGAGTGGGTTGAGCCTTCCAAGTTCCAGATTGCTACCTGCCGCGCTGCGGTTTCGCGCGGCCCGGACTATGACCAGGGAGCAATGCAGGATGCCAAACAGAAATTCGAGGAGTTCGTAAAAGAGCATCCCGATGCCGTGTTATCGAAAGAGGCCGAGGGGAATATAGATAAGCTTAGAGATAAAGAGGCAGCTTCAAGCTACAATATTGCGGTATTTTATGAGAAACAAGAAGCTTATAAGGCAGCCAGGATTTATTATGAAAACGTAATAAATAATTACCCCGGATCTTCCTGGGCGGCAAAGGCCTTGGAGAAGCTTCAGTTTATGGAGAAGAAGAATGCAAAATAAGCGCTTTTTGCCTTTTACCCTATATGCTGTATGCTGCATACTAGCTACTGTTTTTTTATCCGGCTGCGGCTATACGACTCGGTCCCTGATAGAAAGTAAATACAGGACTATATACATCACTCCTTTCGTAAACAAAACCAATATCACTAATTCGGCTGACGCAGAAAATAAATACAGAATATACCGTCCCATGGTAGAAACAGACATTACTCAGTTCGTGAACAATAGATTTCTTCTTGATGGCAATCTGAAGCCTTTAAAAGAAGAATCAGCCGACCTTATCTTAAAAGGCGAATTGTTGGATTTTCGCAAAGATCCGTTGCGCTATGATAATAACGACAACGTGAGCGAATACCGCATAAATTTGGTAGTGAGTATAAGCCTTTGGGATAGAGCAGCGAATAAGCTACTCTGGAAAGAAGATGATTTTATCGGAGACACCACGTATTTTCCTACCGGTAATCAGGCAAAAACCGAAGATGCGGCAGTAACGGATGCCCTTACCGATCTTAGCCGCCGGATTGTCGAGCGGGCAGTTGAACAATGGTAGGTCAAGATGATTTATTTATTTGCCGGTCAGGACTCTTCCTCTAAAGATTCTCCTTTTAGCTCCAAAGACATTCAGCTTAAACAAATCAAAGAAGAATTCCTCGCTAAAAATATGGAGCAGTTCAATCTGGATGTCCTCTACGCGGAAAATCTTAAACTTAAAGATTTGCAGGAGAAACTGTTGGCTCTTCCAGTTAATTCAGCCAAAAGAATCGTGGTGATAAGAAACGCGCATGAACTTAATCCGGATATGGATGATTTTATTGTTGAATGGGCTAAATCCGGAAATAAAGATATTATTCTGCTTTTGGACATGGCAGATACAAAGAAAAAAGAAAATTTCGTAAAGAATATCTGTAGATACTCAAGAATTTTCCGTTTCAAGGAAACTCAGGCCGTTAATACTTTTAACCTTACTCGTTCAATAGAAGAAAGAAAACCGGATTACGCGCTTAAAATTTTAGATCAGTTATTAAAAGACGGCGAAAGGCCGGAAAGGATATTAGGAGGGTTAAGATACGCTTTGGAGAAAAGCCAATTAAGTCCGGCTGAAGCGAAACGCAGGGTCAAATTTTTGATTGATAGCGATATCGAAATAAAAACGGGCAGATTTAAGCCCGTTTTTATTTTAGAGAAATTAATTGTAAAGTTATGCGCCTTTAGTAAGCCGCTTCATTAAGCGGCTCTTTTTACGGTTAGCCGTCGCCGGATGAATCGTTTTCTTTTTAGCTGCCTTGTCCAGTTGGGAAAATATCTGGCCAAGGATTTTCTTAGCTTCGGCGATATCTTTTGCAGCAAGTAAGCCCTGAAATTGTTTGATTGTTTTTTTGAGTTGTTGCTTGATTTTTAAGTTTTGCAGGTGCTTTTTCTTGTCTTGTCTGGTTTTTTTAACCGAAGTTTTACGTCTTGGCATATTATTTCTCCTTAATTTACCCTCATTTAAGGGGGCGGTAAATTAACCCCGAGTACGCCTCTCTTTTGTGGCAGACGAGGGGGTAAGTGCTTACTAACTTAACATAATTCATAATCTATGTCAACAGGCAAATATTCGAATCAGAGCCATCATGCGGTTGCTAAATCTGCCAGTATTATCGCTATAGCAACTTTTATTTCCCGCTTATTGGGGTTTTTGCGGGATGTTGTTATTGCCCGGCTTTTTGGAGTATATGTCTACGCGCAGGCATTTGTTATAGCTTTCAGGATTCCCAATTTATTCCGAGATTTGGTCGGAGAAGGAGCTACTAATGCCGCTTTTGTCCCGGTATTTAGCGAATACGCAGCGCGTCACACTCAAGAAGAATTTTGGGAGTTGGCAAATGTCGTATTGAACCTATTGATAGTAATACTTATGTCTATTACTATCTTGGGTATAATATTTTCTCCTGTTCTCGTGCGACTTATCGCTCCGGGCTTTGCCGCATCTCCGGAAAAATTAGCTGCCACGATAACTCTTAACCGCATTATATTCCCCTACATTCTATTAATTAGTTTAAGCGCTTATTCTATGGGTTTGCTTAATTCTTTGAAACATTTTGCTGTGCCCGCTTTTGCGCCTTGCCTTTTAAATATATCCATAATCGTCTTTGCGCTTATCTTTGGGGAGGGAATTAAAGGTCTGGCTTTAGGTGTTTTGGTCGGCGGCCTGTTACAGCTGGCTGTTCAGATTCCTATTCTTTATAAGAAGGGTTTCCGGCTTAAGTTTCCCCGTTCTTTAAACCATCCGGCGGCTCGCTCCATAGGTAAATTGATGCTGCCACGGGTTGTAAGTTCTTGCATTTATCAGTTGAATAATTTTGTTGATTCTATATTTGGTTCATTGGCTTGGATTGTTGGGGAGGGGGGAGTAGCTGTCTTGTATTTTTCATACAGGCTTATCCAATTTCCCCTGGGAGTTTTTAGTAATTCTCTTTCTCAGGCGATATTACCCACTTTTTCTACTCATGCCCTGGAAGACTCGCCGGAAAAATTAAAGCATACTCTTAGTTGGGGGTTGCGCGCGGTGTTCTTCGTGATGGTCCCGGCTTCCGTAGGTTTTATGGTAATTTCCCAACCCTTAATTTCTTCTTTATTTGGAGGAGGAAAATTTGATAGTTATTCAACTGTTCTTACGGCCAGCGCACTTTTTTATTATAGTTTGGGATTATCAGCATACGGGGCAACCAAGATATTGCAATCCTGTTTTTTCGGCCTGAAAGATACGGTTACTCCTACTAAGATTGCCGCTATTTCTTTGGTATTAAATGTAATTTTCGTCGTTGCTTTTATGTATCCCTTAAAGATTTCCGGAATCGCCTTAGCCACTTCCTTATCGGGAATAATCACTTTTTTTATGTTGTTTTCGATTCTGGAAAAAAAGATTGGAGATTTCGGTAGAAGAGAAATCATTGTTTCTTTCTTGCGGATATTGGCGGCGAGCCTCTGTATGGGGCTAGTGTGTTATTTGGCGGCCAAGCTGAATTTCAATAAATACCTAAGTTTAGCGATAAGTGTTTTTAGCGGCGCATTCTCCTATATTATTTTTTGTTTCGTATTTAAAGTAAGCGAGATGAGGCAACTTTGGGATTGGTTAGTACATAGAAAAATAGATGAGCAATCTTAAGATATTAAGAGCGAAGATTGGGAAGATTCCGGATACTTCCGGCGTATATTTGATAAAGGATAGCGCCGGCCGCATAATATACGTGGGTAAGGCTAAGTCGCTCAAGAAGCGTTTAGGCAATTATTTTGGCCGTTTGCTTGATACCAAGACGATGATGTTGATGTCGAATGCCGCGGATATTGAATTTAAGCTTACCCCGACCGAAAGCCTGGCGCTGCTTTTGGAAGCAAGCCTTATCCATAAGTATGAGCCGAAATATAATGTTTCTTTGCGCGACGATAAAAGTTTTCCGTTGGTCAAGATCACTAACGAAGAATTCCCCGCGGTTTGCATAACGCGTAAGAGAGAAGATGATGGAGCTATTTATTTTGGTCCTTACACCAGCGCTTATCTTCTACGGGAAGCGCTAAAGATTATCCGTAAACGTTTTCCTTACCGCTCTTGCAAACAGTTGCCGGTTAAGGCTTGCATATATTACCGGATTGGTTTATCTCCGGCCCCTTGTATTGGTAAAATCAGTAAGAAAGAATACGCCCGGACCATTAAGAATATCTCTCTTATTTTAGAGGGGAAAACAGAGTTGCTTGTTAAGAAACTGCTGCGTGTAATGGGGCTAAAAGCCAAAGCGCGCCAATTTGAAGAAGCGGCTCAAATCAGGGATCAGGTGAATGCTTTAAGCGCCATATCTCAAAATTACGCCGGTTTTGCCAATCAGGGAGAGCTGGAAGATTTAAAGAATCTTCTGCAGTTAAAAATTCATCCCGCAAGGATTGAGGGTTTTGATATATCCAATATTTCCGGAAAAGAGGCTTGCGGATCAATGGTAAGTTTTTACCGGGGGCTGCCGGATAAAAATAATTATCGTAGATTCCGGATAAAAACAGTAAATACGATTGATGATTACGGTATGCTTGCTGAAGTGGTCAGGAGGCGTTATTCAAGGCTTATCGCAGAAAAGCTTCCTTTGCCGGACTTAATTCTTATTGACGGAGGAAGGGCGCATTTATTGACTGCCGCAAAAGAGATTTCCGGCCTTGGTTTGAATATTCCTTTGATAAGTATCGCTAAGAAGAAAGAGCATGTTTATATGCAGGGTAAACTTAAACCTATAAGATTAACGCAAGATACGCCGGCTCTTAATTTGATTCGTCGCGTCCGCGACGAAGCGCATAGGTTTGCGGTAGCCTATCACCACATCTTGAGACGCAAAAAGATTATAGGAAAATAACCAATGTTCAATGATCCAATGACGAATGAAATCCCAATTACTCAATGTCCCAATTGTAACTTGGAATTTGAAACATTCATTCGTCATTGGGACTTGGATATTGGGATTTAAAATATGACTCCTTTTGCCAAAAAAGTTTATAGAGTAGTTCTAAACATCCCGTTTGGTCAAACACGCACCTATAAATGGGTGGCGCAAAAAGCTGGAAAACCAACTGCCTGGCGCTCGGTCGGCTCTATCCTTAACAAGAATCCTTTCCCCCTAATTATTCCTTGTCATCGCGTAATAAAGAGTAATAATATACTAGGGGGATATAATCTTGGTCAAAAAAATAAAAAGAAGCTCCTGGATTTGGAAAAGGAAATAGCTTTATGTCTAAAGAACAAGAAATAAGATCGGTTTTGTTTTATTTAAGCGTTGCGGTTTTTTTCGCGGGGTTACCGGTGATTTTATCGTTTTCTTTAGGGTATAAATTTAACCCGCACACATTTAAGTTTACTAAAACCGGGATCATTAGTTTAAAAACGCAACCCTCTGGCGCGGATGTTTATCTGGATGGTAAATTATTGGATATGAAGACTCCGGCTACTATTAACGAGCTTATCCCGGGTTCGTATACTCTAAAAATAGAGCTTAGAGGGCATTACCCTTGGATCTATCCGGTAAATGTTGAACCACGCAAGGTTACGCGTTTTGAAAAGATAATACTTTTTCCCAGCCGGACGAATATTAAACAGTTGAATCAGGTTAAAATATCCTGTTTTTGGCTGGATCGGGAGGGCGACAGAATATATTATTTTAATCAGGATGAAAATATCCTTTATAAATCCGATTTGGATGGCGGGCGGTTCGAGGAAATAGGAAGTATCCCGGTGGAATTTTCTCCCTTGCCTAAGGAATTCAAGATATCCTCTGACAGGCAAAAACTGCTTCTTATTAACGCGCATCAGGTTTGTGTCTTAAGCTTGAGATTCCAGGGTTCTCTTTCTTATTCTAAGCCGTCGGTTATATTCAATTTCTCGAATAAACAGATAAATGATGTATTTTGGCATTCGGACAGTTACCATTTTATCCTAGTTACCGATAAAGATGTCGAGGTATTGGAAGCCGAAGAAAACTCGACTCCGGTAAACCTCGTGAATTTAAACAAGAGAAATTCCGGTATTTTTTACGATACAGATAAAGACACGCTATATTTTATGGACTTCCAGAAGGGCGATGATGGGTTATTGTATAATAATGTATATAAACTTGAGTTGAACAATAAAGAAAACCTTTTAAACGATTTAATAAGGTTAAGAAAGAATGCAGAAAAATAAAATCAAGAGATTTTTGGAGATTGTTCCAGGTTCGCTATCGTGGGGTATAATAATCGGCCTTATATTGCTGGCTATATTTAATCCTGTTTGTTGCGCCATTATAATCATAATTTTTGATTTCTATTGGATAGTCAGGACGGTATATCTGACCACTTTGCTGGTTATGGCCCACCATAAGCTCTACCGGCAAAAAGATATAAACTGGTTGATTAAATGCAGGAGGCTGGGAAATCAATCCGGATTAGACAAGCTAAAGCATTTAGTTATCTTTCCCGTGTATAAAGAGGGATTGGATATTTTAAGGCCCTCTTTAAAATCTATCCAAGAATGTAATTACCCAAAAGATAAGATTATTGTGGTAGTGGCTTTTGAAGAACGTAACCCTCTTTCGAAAGAGAATGCCAGGAATTTGGAATCCGAATTTAAAGGATATTTCTTCCGGTATCTGTCTACTTTTCACCCTGATGGGATCAGCAAAGAGGGTCGGACCAAAGGCGCCAATGCTACTTGGGCGGCCAAGAGGGCGAAGGAATTATTACAATCCGCAGGTATTCCTGACGAAGATGTGATTGTTTCTTGTTTTGACGCGGATACCTGTGTTGCCAAAGAATATTTCGGCTGTTTAAGCTATCATTTTATGACCTCGCCCAATCCCCATCAAGCCAGTTATCAGCCGATCCCGGTCTATAATAACAATATTTGGCAAGCTCCTTCGCTTGCACGCCTTGTTGAGATAAGTTCGTCCTTTTGCCAGATGATTGAAAGCATGCGGTTGGAAAAATTCGTTACCTTCTCCAGCCATAGCATGAGTTTCAAAACCTTGGTAGATATAGATTATTGGCCCGTGGATATGGTTTCGGATGATTCAGTGATTTACTGGAAAGCCTTCCTGTTTTATCAAGGCAATTACAGGGTTGTGCCTATGTATATTACTGTTTCTATGGATGTTGCTTATTCCAATAGTTTTTTTAAAACCATCCAGATGCAATATAAACAGAAACGCAGATGGGCTTGGGGAGTCGAGAACTTTCCGTTTTTGGTAAGCGCCTTTCTGACTGAGAATGAAATTCCTTTATTGAAAAAGATACGCAGGTCATTACACCTTTTAGAGAGCCATGTAACTTGGGCGGTTTGGGCGATCATCCTGGTTTTTATCGGCCCTTTACCGATAATCTTAGGAGGAGCTTTTTTTAACCAGATGTCCATAGGTTATAATCTGCCCAAAATAACCGGATTACTTTTCAATTTTACATTTGGAGCCAGCCTTGCGTGGATAGTTTTAAGCCGCATAATTTTACCCCCTCGCCCAAAAGAGGTAAGTTGGACAAAGAATGTTATAATGATATTGGAATGGATTATGGTCCCTTTGATAATATTAATCTTGGGATCTCTGCCTGCCTTGGATGCCCAGACGCATCTATTATTCGGTAAATACATGGAATTTAATCCTACTCAAAAAAGTAAGAAAATGGTATAATAATTTCTAATCTCCAAGCCCCAATGACGAATGAATTATTGAAGTTCCAATTTCCAATTGGGTATTGAATCATTGTTTGCCTGCCTGCAGGAGATTTCATTCGACATTGTGATTTGGTGATTGGTATTTTAATTTTATTTTAGGGAGGTTAAAAATATGGGTATTAAGAAATTTATGCAAGAGATGGCTTCTTGCAATGCTTCGGATTTGTTCTATCGAGCGGGGAGTAAACCCCGTTTTAAAATCGACGGAAAGCTAAGCATCGCGGATGAAAAAGAACTTAGCGTTGATGAAGTTATGCTGGCAGTAGAAGAAATCACTAATCTTAAGCAACGCGAGTATTTCAAGAACAATTTGGATATTGATTTTGCTTTCTATTTAGAAGAAGCGCCTTCAAGGTTTCGCATCAGCATATTCATGCAAAGGAACTGGCCGTCTATCGTCGTCAGAAGGATAAACTATAATACGCAGACATTCGAGGAACTTAACCTGCCGGCGGATATCCTAAGGAAACTTTCTATGGAGAGAAGCGGGTTGATCCTTTTAACCGGGAGTATGGGGAGCGGAAAATCCACGACTATCGCCAGCATGATGGAATATATAAATGTTAATAGTAAAAAACACATTCTTACTATTGAAGAGCCGGTGGAATTCACTTTTAAGGATCAAGAGTCGCTTATCAATCAGAGGGAAATTGGCATAGATGTTTCATCCTATGCTTCGGCTTTACGCGCTTTTACCCTGCAGAGTCCGGATGTTTTATTTATCAGTAATATCCGCGACATCGAAACAATGTCCAGCGCTCTTACCGCGGCAGAAACGGGAGTATTAGTATTAAGCACCTTGCATACAATTAACGCTGCCCAGACCGTAGAAAGGATTATCAATTTCTTTCCTCCGCATCAACATCAGGAAACCAGAAATCAGCTAGCCTCTTTATTAAAGGGTGTTATATCTTTGAGATTGATTCCGACAAAAGACCAAAAAGGCCGGGTTCCGGCTTATGAAGTTATGCTGCTTACTCCTACCATTAGCCGCCTGATCCGTGAAGGCAAAATCTGGGAGATTCCTCAGTTTATTGATGATGGCGCGATTTTCGGAATGCAGTCTTTTACCCAATCACTGGTAAGGCTGGTCAAAGAAGGTAAGATCCGCGAAGAAGATGCTGTTGATTTTGCCGATAGCAAAGACGAACTTCTTTTGTCGTTAAGAGGAATAAGAAGAAGCTAAAATATATGGTTATGTGGAGGATTGAATGTTAGATGAAATAAAGGTAAAGCTTGTCCGTATCCAGATTAGCCTGGAGCAACTAAGAGGTTATCTTTGACATCGATAATAAACAAAAGCTTATTGCGGATTTATCCGCCAAGATGTCTGAGCCCGGATTCTGGGATAATGGAGATACTTCAACCAAGATAGTCCGTCAGTTGAAAATACTTAAAGGCACGGTTGAGCCGTGGCAAGCCGCTGAAAATAAATATCAGGAACTGCAAGAGCTTTCTTCTATTCTTAAGCCCCAAGATAGCGAATTATCCCTGGATTTAAATAGAAATGCCGACGCCCTTTTGATTGAATTGGATGCTTTAGAGTTTAAGACTCTCTTATCGGGAGAGCTTGACGTAAATAACGCGATTTTAAGTATTAATGCCGGCGCCGGCGGAACTGAATCCTGCGATTGGGTAGGGATGCTCTTTAGGATGTACGTCAGGTTTGCCGAAAGGCGCGGCTGGAAAGTAAAAACCATAGATATGCTTTATGGCGAAGAAGCCGGCGTAAAGAATGTTACGGTTTTAGCCGAAGGAGAATACGCCTATGGTTATCTCAAGGAAGAGCGCGGGGTACATAGGCTTGTGCGTATATCGCCTTTTGACGCCAATAAACGCAGGCATACTTCCTTTGCTTCGGTAGATGTGATTCCTGAAGTCGAAGAGAATATAGATATAAAGCTGGAAGAAAAAGATCTGCGGATTGATGTATATCGCTCTAAAGGCGCAGGAGGCCAGAGTGTAAATACTACGGACTCGGCAGTGCGGATTACGCATATTCCGACAGGTTTGGTAGCGCAGTGCCAAAATGAAAGAAGCCAGCTTCAAAATAAACATACGGCATTAAATATTTTAAAGGCACGCATATATGAGCTAGAGAGACAGAAACAGGAAGAACAGATGCTTAAGAATTATGCCGGCCCAAAGAAAAAGATAGAATTTGGCAGTCAGATACGTTCTTATGTCATGCATCCCTATAGTATGGTTAAGGATCATCGGACGGATTATGAAACAGGGGATGTCGATAAGGTTATGGATGGGGGTTTGGATGAATTTATCGAGGCGCACCTGAAATTTATGAAAAAAGGAAAGTAAATATGCTAAGGTTTATAAAAAAGACGATGTTACACAGTAAACAAAACCGGATTAGTTCAAGCGCTCCGGGGGTAAAAATATACTTGCATCCGGATATGCCGCAACCGTCGATGAACAAAATGGCGGAAGTCGCGGGGGTGGTATATGCGGTTAATCTATTGGAATCTAAAATAAGCGTTTTATCGGATGAAGAGCTGCGCTCCAAGACCTCAAGTTTTAAAGAGCATATTCAACAAAAATCCAAACTTTATGAACAGGATTTTCAGAAGTTAACCGAGGCAATGCTTTCTGTGGCTATCCCGGAGGAAAAAGAAAAACTGAAAGAAAAACTAAAATTCGCCCGGAATAAAGTTTTTGAAGAGATCCTCCCTGAGGCGTTTGCCGTAGTGAGAGAGGCGGCTAAAAGGACGATCGGCCTGCGTCATTTTGATTCCCAGATTGCCGGAGGGATAATCCTGCATGAGGGAAGGATCGCGGAGATGTCCACCGGTGAAGGAAAAACTTTAGTTGCTACTTTACCGGCGTATCTGAACGCGCTTCTGGGCCGCGGCGTGCATGTAGTTACGGTAAACGATTACCTGGCCAAGCGCGACTCGGAGTGGATGGGCCCGGTTTATGAATTTTTAGGGTTAACCGTCGGGGTTATTCAGCATGATATGTCCGACGAAGAAAGAAAGATAGGCTACGCCTGTGATATTACCTACGGGACCAATAACGAGTTTGGTTTTGATTATCTGCGCGATAATATGAAATATTCTCTGGAAGACTTGGTTCAGAGGCCGTTTTTTTACGCTATCGTTGATGAAGTGGACTCAATTTTAGTTGATGAAGCGCGCACGCCATTAATTATAAGCGGCGCCGCGGAAGAATCCACCGGAAAATATTTTACCGCTAATAACATAGCCAGCCAGCTAAGCGGCAGGCGCGTTACTGAAAAAGATGAAATAGACGCTAAGTATAAGGGGGTGGATTTAGGTAAAGGTTTTGATTATGTCGCGGATGAGAAAGCTCAAACCGTAGCTCTTACCGATGGCGGCGAAATCAAGGCAGCCAAGCTTTGGGGAGTTGAAAGCTTACATAGCATTGAAACAATAGAATTCCGGCATCATACTATCGCGGCCTTAAGAGCCAAGGAATTTTATGAGCGCGATGTCGATTATGTGATTAAGGACGGCCAGGTTGTCATCGTCGATGAATTTACCGGAAGGATGATGCCTGGCAGGCGCTGGTCAGATGGATTGCATCAGGCAGTTGAGGCTAAGGAAGGGATGAAGATCGAGCGCGAGAACCAAACGCTGGCCACGGTTACTTTCCAGAATTATTTCCGGATGTATGAAAAATTAGCCGGGATGACCGGAACCGCTTTTACCGAGGCCAATGAGTTCAAGAATATTTACCAGCTCGATGTTGTAGTCATACCGACAAATAAGCCATTGATCCGCGCAAACTATCCGGATCGTATTTTTAAGACCGAGGAAGAGAAGTTTGCGGCAGTAGTGGAAGAAATCGCGGAACTTTATAATGTCGGAAAACCGGTATTAGTCGGTACTATATCGATTGATAAATCCGAGCGTATCTCAGAGATGTTAAAACGCCGCGGCGTTGCTCATCAGGTATTAAATGCCAAGTATCATGAACTGGAGGCGCAAATTGTCGCCCAGGCCGGTAGATTCAGGGCAGTTACAATAGCTACGAATATGGCTGGACGCGGAACCGATATTTTATTGGGCGGTAATCCTGTGTTCATGGCAAAAAATGTGGCTAAACAGAAAATCAAACCCGAAAACGCTGATTACCAGGAAGAATATAAGAAATTGCTCGATAAATATAATCAGGAGACTGATGTCGAACATAAAAAGGTTGTTGAATTAGGCGGCCTGCATGTTTTAGGGACCGAGCGCCACGAAGCCCGCAGAATCGATAATCAGTTACGCGGCAGAAGCGGCAGGCAGGGGGATCCGGGTTCATCCAGATTTTATGTTTCTTTGCAAGATGACCTGATGCGGCTTTTTGGTTCGGATAAACTTGTCGGTATTATGGAAAAGTTGGGCTTGGAAAAGGGGCAAGTTATAGAGCATCCTTGGGTGAGCCGATCGATTGAAATTGCCCAGAGGCGGGTTGAGCAGCATAATTTCGAAATCAGAAAACAACTCCTGGAGTACGACAATGTAATGAATAAACAAAGGGAGATAATTTACAGCCAGCGGCGTCAAATCCTGGAGGGTTTTTCTTTAAAAGAAAGAATATTGGAGATTACCGGAGGAATTGTCGATAACCTTATGAGCGTTTATTTTCCGGAAAGTTCTTCCGCCGAACCTAATATCGAAGGTATGAGTATTGCTGTTATGGCGAAATTCGGCTTGGACCTGGGAGTGGATAGGATCAACAGTTATTCCAATATCAGGGAAGAGCTGCTTAAGGAAATAACCGGTATTTATGAAAACAAAGAAAAGGCCATCGGCGCTGATTTGATGCGTCATTTGGAGAGGATGGTTTTCTTGCAAATTATCGATGCCAAATGGAAGGATCACTTGTATGCTATGGATTCCTTGCGTGAAGGTATAGGGCTGCGCGCTTATGGCCAGCGCGATCCATTGGTGGAATATAAGCGCGAAGCATTCGGAATGTTTTCTCAAATGGTTGCGTCTATCGAGGAAGAATCGATTGAAGCGATCTTTAAATTAGAAGCAGCCGGCCCGGAGAGATTCAGGGGAGCATTCAGTTCGGTGCAGCAGGAATTATCCCATCCGGAGGTTTCTAAAATTCAAAGGCCTATGGATACCGAAGGAGAAGGTTTTCCCGCTTCCGAAGAAAGCGAGTCTGTAAAAACAGTAAGATTATCCGGCCCTAAAGTCGGAAGAAATGATCCCTGCCCGTGCGGATCGGGTAAGAAATATAAAAAATGCCACGGAAGCTAAACCAGTTTTTTGATATACTCTTTAGTATTCTTTCCGGCGCGCTATTGGTGTTGCCTTTTAACAACCCAAAATTATGGATCTTTGCCTGGTTTGCTTTTATCCCGCTGTTTCTTTCTCTAAACAATAAAACCCTCAAGCAGTCATTCCTTTTATCTTTATTTACAGGGATAACCTTTTGGGCCGGCTCTATTTTTTGGCTGGTAAATGTTACTTCGATTGGAATGATCCTCTTGATTCTGTATCTGGCGCTATATTTTGCCGCGTTCGGTTTAATTATTCGGCCGCATACCAGGCATTCACAGCTTTATCTCCTTTTATTCGTTCCCGCGGCCTGGGTTCTGCTTGAATATATTCGCAGCCATTTATTAACCGGTTTCCCCTGGTCGCTTTTAGGTTATTCTCAATATCTTAACCTGCCGGTAATCCAGATCGCCGATATTACCGGAGCTTGGGGTGTTTCATTTCTGATCATGTTTACGAATGTGGCTGGCGTTGAAATAATCCATTCGCTAAAGGCGCAACTGCCCAAGCGTTTAAAAGCCGTTATTATTCTGGTAATTTTAATTTTTTCTTTGGTTTTAACTTACGGTTATTTTCGCTTGGGATCATTCAAGAGCGTTGAAAAATCCCGGCAATTAAGGATCGCGCTTATTCAGGGGGATATCCCGCAAGAACTGAAATGGGAGACAGGTTCAAGAGAATTTGTAATGGAGAGGTATTTTGATCTCACCTCTCTAGCGTTAAAAGATGCTCCGGATTTGATTATCTGGCCCGAAGCCGCGTTACCGGTTGTCCTGGAGGAGGAGCCTATTTATTACGAAAGACTGCTGCGTTATTCAAACACAATTGCTAAGCCCCTGCTTTTTGGCGCAGTTACGACCAGGCGCGATTTATATTATAACAGCGCGCTGCTTTTGTCCGAAGAGGGAAAATTATTGGATAGATATGACAAATTGCATCTAGTTCCATTTGGAGAGTATATACCTTTAAGAAAAGTGCTTCCATTTTTAGAAACAATCGCGCCTATTGGAGATATTGCCAGAGGTAAAGAATATACGATTTTTAAGATGAGGAATAAATTTGGAGTTTTGGTTTGTTTTGAAGATGTTTTCCCGGAGCTCTCCCGGAGATTCGTAAAAGAGGGGGCGGATTTTCTGGTTAATATAACCAATGACGCTTGGTTCGGCAAAACCACCGAAGCCAGCCAGCATTTGGCAGCCTCCGTATTCAGGGCAATTGAAAACAGGGTTAATTTGGTGCGTTGCGCTAATACCGGGATCTCCGGTTTTATTAATCCTCAAGGAAAGATTACCTCTTTAGTCAGCGATGAAGCGGGGAATAATATTTTCATACCGGGTTACCTTACTCAAGATATTTACTTATACACCCAGCGGACATTTTACGGATATTCCGGGGATTCTTTAATTATTGTATGCGCGTTGTATATTATTTTTGTTTTACTTGGAAATAAAATAAAACCTGCGCGGATAAAGCGCAAGAAAGATTAAGCGAATGAAGGCACTGCTAAAGATAACTACCGGAGCATTTTTAATTTTATATATTATGAGCGTAGTTACTTTTTCCTGGGCCGAGGATATCGCCAAGATTGAGGCGTTCAAGAGGAGGGACCGCGTGCTTATACTTGCGCCGCATCCTGACGACGAAACCATCGGGTGCGCCGGCGTAATCCAACAAGCCAAGAAAGCAGGGGCCAAGGTAAAAGTAGTTTACCTGACCAACGGCGACAATAACGAATTTTCCTTTATTGTTTATGAAAAGAGGCTTACTTTTAAAAAGGGAGAATTCATCCATATGGGGCAGGTCAGGCGCCAAGAAGCGGTTAACGCCATGAAGCTGCTGGGATTAAGTGAAGACAAGCTTATATTTCTAGGCTATCCTGATTTCGGGACGCTTTCCATATTCAGAAAGTATTGGCAGGCAAAAAAACCCTTTAGGAGCATGCTTACGCGGGTCACGAGCGTGCCTTATAAAAACGATTATTCTTTCGGCGCCCCATATATCGGAGAGAGCATTTTGAATAATTTGGAGAAAATAATCCTTGATTATAAACCGACAAAGATTTTTGTTTCACATCCGGCAGATGTAAATTCGGATCATAAAGCCCTGTATCTGTTTTTGCGAATAGCCTTGCATGGCTTAAGGCATAGAATCCTTAAGCCCGAAGTTTATCCATATCTGGTTCATTCCGTTAATTGGCCAAATCCGAGGCATTATCATCCTGAACTCCCTTTGAATCCGCCGGAAGATTTTAATGATTCACAAATAGAATGGTCAAAATTGGATTTGTCCCCGGATGAGCTGAAGTTAAAACATGAGGCCGTTCTTTCTTATAAAAGCCAAACGGAGGTAAGCGCATTCTACCTTTTGTCATTTGCCCGTAAGAATGAATTATTCGGAGATTATCCTGAAATTAAGCTGAAGAGGCAGATTTCTCTAAAAGAACGCAACCCGGCTTTTTTTGGTTTTTCAAAGATGTTTACAGGATTTAGGGAAGAAACAGGGGCTTTTGACGTAAGCAGCCTGGACAAAAATCATGGAGAAGTCAGTTATGCCGCGGTAGATGATCGTTTGGTTATCCGTGTTGCCAAAGACAAGGAGTTAAACCGCAGGTTCAGCTTAGTCATTTATATCTTTGGTTTTAACGACATGAGGTCTTTTGCTTCTATGCCCAAGATATACATTAAAACCCGGCATGAAAGATTTGTAGTTTATGATGGCAAGAAGAAAATTAACCCTAAAAATATCCGTTTGAATATGAGCCCGGAAGATTTAATTCTAAGCATACCGTTGGAAGTGCTGGGAAATCCTGATTTTATGCTTGCTTCGGTAGCTGCGTATGGCGGGAAACCCTCGTTGAGCGATACGGGGTTTAGAAGGATTGTAATAAAGTAAAAAATATAATATCAAATGACAAAATCCAAAGTTCAAAATTAATGTTTTGTCATTTGATATTAACAGTTTTGTTTTTTATTTCAGGTTTTTATCTAGAAAGGAATTGTTTATGCTAGAACTTAAATTAATCGAAATAAGAAAGCCGGAAGATGTTAACTTAATTTTGGGGCAGGGCCATTTTATCAAAACAGTCGAAGATATCCATGAAACCTTGATGAATAATGTCCCGGGTATAAAATTCGGCCTGGGTTTTATCGAATCAAGCGGCGCATGCAAAATAAGAGTAGAAGGAAATGACTCGGAATTAAAAGAGCTTGCCGCTAAAAACTGCCTGGCGATAGGCGCGGGCCATTCCTTTATCATTTTTATGCGAAATGCCTTTCCTATAAATGTCCTGAATGCCGTTAAAAATATCCCGGAGGTATGTAACATATATTGTGCTACAGCTAACCCCTTAAAGGTCATTGTGGCTCAGACAGAAGACGGTTCGGGGATCTTGGGAGTAATCGACGGCCAAAAGCCGAAAGGTATCGAAAACGAGTCAGATATAACCTGGCGTAAAGATTTCTTGCGTAAAATAGGATATAAGTTATAATCTTTCTTACAAATTTTTGGGTTAAATAATAACTGTTAATCTGTAAATAACCATGAACCTTAAGAAAATACGTAAAAGTATTATCGGATTTTTGAGCTGGTTCGGTCTGACTACTTGTTCAGCTATAGTTAGCATCATGCCTGCGCGTTTCCTCTATAGTTTCGCTAGTTTTGTCAGTTTTTTGGCCTATAGATTTGCCTCTAAGCAGAAACGGATTGCATTAGAGAGTTTAAGTTTTGCCTTTGGCAAGGAAAAAAGCGCTTCCGAACTCGATAAGATAATTAAAGACTGTTTTACTTTTATGTCCAAATCGGCCGTAGAATTAATGTTTCTTTTCGACAAGCCGCATATTTTGAAGAAACGCGTAACGCTTGCAGGCAAGGAGAATTTGGATTGTGCGTTGGCCAAAGGCTGTGGAGTGGTTTTAGTCAGCGCCCATTTCGGGAATTTTCCGCTTTTACTCGGGAGGCTTGCAGTTGAAGGTTACACGGTTGGTGGTATAATGAAACCAATGCATGATAAGCGGGTAGAAGAAATTTTTTTGGAGAAGCGTAAAAAATTCGGGGTTAAAACCATTTACAGCCAACCGCGTGATACTTGTGTAAATAACACCATTCAGGCGTTACGTAATAATGAGTTGATTTTTATCCCGATTGACCAGAATTTTGGCACAGGCGGAGTATTTGTTAATTTCTTTGGTAGAAAAGCGGCTACTGCTGCCGGACCGGTAGTCTTTGCGCAGCGCACAGGAGCCGCGCTTTTACCCTGTTTTATAATCAGGAACAGCGATGATTCGCATCAAATTATCTTTGAACCGGCAGTAAAGCTGGAAGAAAGTAAAGACGCCAAAGATACCATTCTTATCAATATTCAGAAACTAACTAATGTTATTGAGGCTTATATCCGTAAATATCCCGCGGAGTGGGGTTGGATTCATCGCAGATGGAAAAGCCAGCCTAGCGAAAAGGAGGCCCGAGTATGACAGGACAACTAAGGAATCTTGACCTGAAAGCAAATTTTGTCATTTTGCTTAAGGTTGCTTTGGGACTATTTTTTCTCATATTGGGAGCAGTAGCTATATTAAAATGGTGGGATTTTCTTTTAATGGTAGTCAAAGGATGCGTTGGTTTATTTTTGCTTTTGTCAGGCATAATAACTTTGGCCATAGCTAAAGAATAGGAGATAAAATGGAGATTGCATTAAGGAGAGAAGTAATTGTTAATAAGCAAATTTGCAGGATCTGTATGGTTTTTTTGTCAGTTATAGCAATTAGCCTTGGGGCTTTTGTGCGCATACCTTTGCCATTCACTCCGGTCCCAATCACCCTGCAGACTTTTTTCGTTTTGTTGTCGGCCGCGCTTATTGGCAGGAAACTAAGCATAATCGCGCAAGGAATTTATGTGTTTATGGGCATATTAGGTTTGCCGGTATTTACCGGAGCAGCTAGCGGTTTGGTTTATCTTTTTTCTCCTACGGCAGGATATCTTATCGGGTTCATCCTGGCTTCTATTTTTACGACAGTTTCACTGAAGTGGTTAAAGCAGGGTTATTTTTCGGTAATGTTGGTTTTTTGCGCCTCTAGCGTAGTCATCTTGTTATCCGGGTCTCTATGGCTTAAAGTTAGTCTCGGAGTTTCCATAACCCAAGCATTGTTTATGGGATTTATCCCATTTATATTCGGAGACCTTTTAAAGTCGCAAGCCGCCTCTTTTGTTTATCTCAAGCTTAATAAACGCGTTAAAGAGATTCTATATTAGGTTTATAGCCGTATAGTCGTATTCTTGACAAAAACCCCTCTTCATGATAGAATCCTATCATTCTAAGGAGGTAGTTTCATGAAGTTAAAAATAGCCGGAGTTTTGGTAGTTTTGGCACTAGCAGGCGCAGGACTAGCCTTAGGCGAGGATCAGGTGTCTGAAGTTCGGCCTGTGACTGCGGCAACAGCCATTCAAGAGAATAACGATTCAAATACGCAATGGGTTTGGGGCGAAGTAACGAGCGTAGATGTCTCGGCCAAAACTCTTACGCTGGAGTATCTTGATTATGAAACTGATCAAGAGAGAGAGATCATTCTTTCAGTAGACGATTCAACTGCTTATGATAATGTGAAATCTTTGGAAGAAATCCGGGTGAAAGATAATCTTAGTATTGATTATTTCTTTAAGAATGGCAAGAGTTTAGCTAAGAGCATAAGCCTGGAGAAATCCGAAGGTGCCCCTGTGGAAGACTCCGCTATTCTGCAACCTGAAGCAACCGCTGCTCAGGGTGATGTTGCTAACGCAGGAGATAAGCCGGATACGATTGGTCAATCTACCCCAGCTAATTAATAACATAGTCGCGGATACAACCTAAGGCAGGGATCTTAAACCCTGCCTTTAATATAATGAAGCTTAAGTATTGTCTGGTTATCGGATGTGGAATCTTTAGTTTAACCTTGGCAGGTTGCGCAGTTTTAAATAAACCCGTCAAGTTTGTCGACGATTTTATAGGTTCAACATTTTTTCCTCCATACTCCGGATCGAAGGCAACTGTGATGGTAGCTGACTTTGAAATTAAAACTGCTAATATCACCGCTGAAATGAATACTGGTCTGCGGGATATGCTGGCGGAAGGATTACATAAGACCAATCGTTTTCAAGTAGTTTGTGCGCCTAAAGATTATAACGAGAAGAGCGGAAGTTTAATTATTGCCGCTGAGGTAGTAGAGTTTGATCCGCTTATATCAGGCGGAAGCGCTGGGGTTGGCGGCGGAGGGAGCTATGCCAATGGGACATTGGGAAGCCTGTTAGGCGTAGTTTCGAATAAAGCGACCATAGTTTTGAATATTCGTATTGTTGACGCGGCTTCGTCCAAAGTATTATTTTCAGAACGTATTACGGGCCAAGCCGTTGATACCGGAACCGGGCATAGGCAACGTCATTATAAAGAAGCCGGTTTAAATGAAGGGCTATCGGCCTACGCCAATACGCCCATGGGGGAAGCAATTAATAAATGTATCGTGGAAACTATAGGTTATATTGTAAGAAAAGTTCCGGAAAACTATTATAAGGGGGATAAAAATGGGAAAACGTAAGCGCAGAGGAAAGCTTAATTGGCGTTCCAAAAAGGCTAATAAGGGCAGAAAGCCGAATTTAGGCTAAGCAAGGTTTTTCTACGCATCCTTGCGACCCACCTAAGCAAGACCGGTAGCCTAACAGCTTTAGTTATTTTATCTTAGGGTGGATTTTGGTATTCTTCTCCAGAGGTATTTTAATGGAACATTGTTATGATGCTTTTATATATCTAAGTTTTCCCGCGGGAGCGCCGGCAGAATATTTATTCCCAATCACGGCCAACGCGGCATCCCACCATTTATTCAAAATCATATTTTAAGACCATGAGGGCTATCGCATTGATTTCTGGCGGTTTGGATAGTGTTTTGGCAGCCAGGATTATCCAAGAAGAAGGAATTAAGGTGTTGCCTTTGAATTTTAAGATTCCATTTTGCCAACGTAGTAAAAGCGAGAATCAGAATAATAGTATCAGCGCATTGGTGAAAGAAAGTTTAGCGGAGGAGCTGGAAACAGTAGATATAAGCGTTGATTTTCTCGATTTGGTTTTAAAGCCCAAGTATGGATTTGGTTCGAATATGAATCCTTGCATAGACTGTAAGATTTTTATGTTAAGAAAAGCAAAAGAATTGATGCTAGGTTTTGATGCGCAATTCATAGTTACCGGAGAAGTGTTGGGCCAGAGGCCTATGTCGCAGCACAGGAAGGCGTTGGATACCATCGAAAAGGAGAGCGGGTTAAGCGGGTTGTTGCTTAGACCTCTATGCGCCGGGCTCCTTTCAGAGACTCTCCCGGAAAAAGAAGGATGGGTTAAGCGCCAAAGATTATTTGAATTCAACGGTAGAGAAAGAAGGCCGCAAATGAACTTAGCGGATAAGTTTAACATAAAGAATTATCCCAATGCTTCAGGGGGCTGTCTTTTGACCGATACTAATTTCTCCAATAGGTTAAAGGATTTGATAACCCACCGGCAGTTAGGCATAGAAAACGTAGAGTTGCTTAAAATAGGCAGGCATTTTAGATTAACCGAAACTGTAAGATTGGTTGTCGGCCGTAACGAAAAAGAAAATAAAGAATTGGCCGCAGTAGCCTTAGAAAACGACTATTTATTCGCGCCGGATGAGTTTACCGCAGGTCCGACTTGTTTGGGTAAGGGAGAATTCTGCGATGATTTAGTCCGGCTATCTGCGCAGATAGCCGGCACTTATTGTGATTTAAATAGTGCTTCGAACGTTAAAATATTATATACTCACAAAAGAGAGTCATATTCTATAGAGATCAAGCCTCTCCCCAGGGAGAAATTAAGTGCTCTAAGGTTATGAAAGAAGCGTTACTTTACGAAAAACTAGATAAGAATACAGTGCATTGTTATTTATGCAGCCACCATTGTAAAATCACAGAGCATAAATACGGTTTTTGTGGGGTAAGGCAAAATGTAGGCGGAATTTTGTATACTTATGCTTATGGGAATGTAGCCGTTGCCCAGATTGACCCGGTAGAAAAAAAACCTCTCTATCATTTCTTACCCGGAACCAAAACATTTTCAATAGCGACATTAGGATGTAATTTTCGTTGTTCTTTCTGCCAGAATTGGGAAATTTCCCAGCAGCCCGCAAAGTCAGGCACAGATTTAGGGGAAGAGGAATTTCTTCCCCCAGATATAGCAGAAGAAGCTTTGAGGAATGACTGTAAAAGCATATCCTATACCTATACTGAACCGACTATCTTTTTTGAATACGCTTATGAAACTGCTCAGGCAGCTGCCCAACGCGGCCTGCGCAATATCTTTGTCACTAACGGGTATATGACCAGGGATTGTATTTCCATGATCAGGCCGTTTTTGGATGCGGCAAATGTGGATCTTAAATTTTTCAATGACAATTCCTATAAAAAATATTGTGCGGGCAGCCTAAAACCGGTTATGGATTCGATTCGGTTTATGAAAGAACTCGGGATTTGGGTAGAGGTAACTACTTTGGTTATCCCGGGTGAAAATGATTCTGTAGAAGAACTCTCCGGCATCGCCAATTTTATTTCCGGAATTGATAAACACATGCCTTGGCATATTTCCCGCTTTCATCCGGATTATAAATTCCGTAAATACGACTTAACCCCGGAAGAGACCCTAAAAAAAGCTAAATCCATTGGCCAGGCAGCAGGGCTGGATTTTATTTATATAGGCAACGTCGGCGGTTGGGGGAATGATACAGTTTGCCCCAACTGTAAAAAAATATTGATTAAGCGGGAATATTTTAATATTTTGGAGTATAATATAAAAGATAATAGATGCCTTTATTGCCAGGAAGAAGTGCAGGGAGTATTTAGGGCGCCTTAAGCTTTAAATAGTAAGAATGAAAATAATAAATCCGGAAAAATGCGTTGTTTTTTTTGATTTCGATAACACAATCGCTACCTGCGATGTCTTTGATAGCATGCTCCCTCGTTTTTCCCGGGATGACCTCTGGGTTAAGCTGGAGAAAGACTGGCAGCGGGGCAAAATTGGTTCGCATGTCTGCCTTGAGGGTCAGATTAACGGTATAAGTATTACCAAACAAGCCTTGGATAAGTATTTATCCGGGATAAAGCTCGACCCTTACTTTAAGAAAATAGTAACTTCGCTCTCCGCCAGTAAGGTCAAGGTTATAGTATTAAGCGATAACTTTGATTACATATTAAAGCGCGTATTAGGCTTTCATTCCATCGGCAACCTGAAGGTTTATTCTAATAAGCTCAAGTTCGCCAAAGATAAACTGATACCTTGCTTTCCTTTCCGGAGCAAGAAATGCCAGGTTTGCGCCCATTGCAAGACAAAAAATCTCTTGGCAAACGTTTCTCCTGATTCTATAATAATCTATGTAGGAGACGGTCGTTCGGATATCTGCCCATCGCAATACGCAGACCTCGTATTTGCCAAGGACGACTTGCTTAAATACTTTCAGGATAAAAAACTTACCTGTTTTGCCTACGAGTCTTTAAAAGACGTGTATAATTATTTTAAAAGGAGTTTTGAATGAGCCAAAAGCTAGCAAATAAAAAATCCAAAGTTAATAATAATCCGCATGACGCCTCAAGCGAACTTTTGGCGTTAGAGTCCAAATACTGCTCTTGGGGAGATACGGTTCATTACGCTGAAAAACTCAATATATTTGAGTCCGCCGAAGGAAGCTTTTTATACGATAATAATGGCGTTGAGTTTCTCGATTTGCAGATGTGGTATTCGGCGGTTAATTTTGGTTATAAGAACAAGCGCTTGAATAACGCCCTTAAAAAACAGATTGATACTTTGCCTCAGTTAGCCTGTCAATATTTGCATAAAGAAAAAATTTTGCTTGCTGCCAAGATTGCCCGCAGGAACGAAATGGCCTTTGAAGAGAAAGGAAGGGTGCATTTTAATGTTGGGGGCTCAAGCGCTTTAGAAGATTCGCTCAAGTTAGTCAGGAACCACTCGGGACGCAGCCTTGTTTTTGCTTTTATGGGTGGATATCACGGAAGAACCTTGGCTGCCTCGGCGATTACCTCGAGTTTCCGCTACCGGGAACATTTTGGGCATTTCGGGGACAGGGCGCATTTTGTGCCTTTTCCCTATTGTTTCAGGTGCCCTTACGATAAAAAGAAAGATTTTTGCGATCTTTATTGTTTGAAGCAATTCGAAAGATTATTCGAGACAGAATATTATTCGATAGTTAATAAGAAATCGAATAGATGCGAGTTTAGCGCTTTTTATATTGAAGCGGTGCAGGGGACAGGCGGTTATATTGTTCCGCCACAAGACTATTTTTCAAATTTGAAAGAAATACTGGATAAGTACGGAATACTTTTTGTCGATGACGAAATACAGATGGGTTTCTTTAGGACCGGAAAGCTCTGGGCGATTGAACATTTTAACGTAACTCCGGATATAATGGTTTTCGGCAAGGCTTTGACTAACGGTCTTAACCCTATTTCCGGAATCTGGGCGAAAGAAAAACTTATTTCCCCGGATGTTTTCCCCCCGGGTTCGACCCATTCAACATTCTCCTCCAATCCTTTGGGAACTGCGGTAGGCTTAGAAGTGATGAAGTTGATTGAAGATTCCAATTTTGCGGTAGAGGTGCCTAAAAAAGGTCAGTATTTTCTTAGCCGTCTCAAAAAGCTGCAAAAGAAGTACCCTCAAATTGGCGATGTCGATGGTTTGGGTTTAGCCTTACGCGTTGAGATGTGTGAGAAAGATGGTTATACTCCAAGTAAAGAATTGGCTGATAAAATAGTAGAGTTGGGGTTAAACGGGAACCTCTCCGCCGGAGGAAAGAAGCGCGGTTTGATATTGGATATCGGCGGTTATTACAAGAATGTCTTTACTATGGCCCCGTCTTTTTACATTACGGAGGAAGAGATTGATTTAGGGATTGATCTTTTCGAAGAAGCACTCTCTAAGGCCTTAAAAAAGTCTTAAGGATAATTTTCCTCCTTTATGCTTAAGCCAAATATCCGTATACTGGATTTTGACGCTAGCGTAAGAATCCAGTATAATCTTCTAGTCAAATATCCGCATCAGATTATACCTTTAACAGGTCTGGCTCCTTATGCCCGGCTTTGGATGAATAGGCAAACCAGCAAGGCTATCCGCCAGCGCATAGAAAAGACAGAGCAGAATCACGTTACCTTCCTCGGGTCAGGAGATTTTCACCACATTAGTTCACTTTTATTAAATCAATTCACAGAGCCGATTTCACTAATCAATTTTGATTTTCACCCTGATTGGGATATTCTTTCGCCGCGCTACTCCTGCGGGGCCTGGATAAACCAAGCCTTAAAAAGAAAAAATATCCTGAAGTGTATTCTCCTGGGGGTTTCTTCAGACGATATCTCAAACCCTTGGATCCACAGCGGTAATCTTGGAGCCCTTAAAAACGATAGGCTGGAAATTTATCCTTATACTCATGAATGCTCGACTGTTTTCTTAAGGCATGTCCCCGAGAATAAATCTTTAAAACTGCAGAAAAGTTTCTTGAACACAAGAATTTATTGGGAAGAACTAAAGAAGAAAAATCTAAGAGATTTTTTTGGTTCGGTTATAAAAAGGCTGCCCGCGAAAAGAGTCTATGTTTCAATAGACAAGGATTGTCTTTGCAGTGAATATGCTTTAACAAATTGGGAGGAAGGGAAACTATCGCTGGATGAGTTGCTTTTGATGCTTAGGCTAATCAAGGATAATTTGGATATAGTTGGTTTGGATATCACCGGAGAATATTCCAATATTTTTGTCTCCGGATGGCTAAAGAATTTAATCTCCCGCGCGGATCATCCCAGGGAAGTTAAAGCGCAAAAATACCCTCAGTCAGAGGTAGCCCGTATAAACGAATCGACTAACCTTAAAATACTGGAAACTTTATTTCCTTAATTTTAATCCGCCGGTTATATTTTGCGTACTTTTTCAATTACGCAGAAAATCTCTTTTTTGGAAAGAAAAGTGCTCGTAGTTAAGGTGATGTGGCTTTTAGCGATTGAACGGGCATTAGGGCAGGTTTCGTTACCCACAATGTCTTTAAGATAACCGTAATCCGTGATTGCCGATAGGTATATCTGGGATATTCCTAAACCTGAACCGATCAAGGTATTGAATGCCCTGCGGCGCCTGTCTTCATCGTCGAAAAGCAAAGTAAGATAAGGGTAATTTGAACGGTTGCCTTGTTGTTCGGTAATCAATTTTATTCCGGGGGCATCCTTTAATCCGGCTATATATGCAGATACGACTTGTCTTTGTTTGATAATTTCTTCTTCGAGCCGGGGAAACATCGCATGCCCAATATTTTTTCTTAACCCCGATACTTTATGCACAGGAAAGTTGCAGTCGAAATATTCGATAAAGGCTTTCTCGATTTTACCCTGAGCTTGCCAGAATACCTGTGGAAGCCTGAAAATAAACCAGAACAGCTGTGGCCTGTAGAAAGCAAAGTAGCCTAATAATTCCAAGATTTTCAGGGTTTCCGAAAGAAACTTATTTTTTGCAACGCATTCAATGGCGTTATTGATTGCAGGGATAAACTTAAGGTTAGTTGTAATCGCCCCTCCTTCATATATGGTAATGCCTTTGCCGCGGCAGAGGCTGTAAAAAGCAAAATCCCCGAGCTTTCCGGTTTTTTCGCCTTGATAAGTTGCGCCTAAGCTTTGCGCGCAATCTTCAATGATGAATATTTTCTTTCCCTTGGCCATTCTTTCTATAGCCTGGAAATTCACGGGTAGTCCGGCCAGATGCACGGCTACAATTGCCAGTATATCGGAGTTATCCGTACAGAGAGTTTCCAGCTGGTTATTTTGAAAATCGAAGCTATCCTTATTAATGTCGCATACCAAAACTTTGAGTCCGGCCCTTTTTATGGCCAGAGGGATAAGAGGACAGACGTAAGAAGGAATAAGGATAGTTTTCTTCGAAGAGAGACTTTTTAAGGCCTCCAATATTATATAAAAAGCGGCTGTTCCCGAATAGGTTACAGCCGCGAAAGGGGCGCCAAAATAGTTTTTAAAATCTTCTTCTAAAGAGCCGCCTTTTCTAAAGATAGCGGAAAAAAAATCTTTAGTATAAAGAGGGAGGCCGGCTGTGGGTGGTATCTCATGAAATAAATTCATCTTTACCTTAGTTTTTTATACATTTTATGCTAGAATGCTTGCAAAAGCAAGCGGAGTTATTTAGTTAATCATTGCTATTTTCATAGTCTTAGACTATTATAGTTCAATCGGAGATAAGTATAGATGTCCAAAAAAAAGTTTACCTTTAAATTGTTATTTTTTCTAGTCTTTACCGACTTTATGGAGACATTTACGCATCTTTGTTTTAAAAAGAGCGCCCTTATTGACAATGAAGTCGTTATAACCAGGTTCTCCGAAGTTTTTGTTTTCTTGCAGAGCGTTTTTTCGTCTCCATTTCTATGGCTTGGCCTTTTGTCGGTCCTGGGAACATTTATTATCTGGTCTACTTTGCTTTCCAAAATTGATTTAAGTGTTGCCGTCCCCGTATGCAGTTTTAGTTATATACTCATACCTTTAGCTTCTATCGTCTTCCTGCACGAAAAGGTAAGTCTTTTCAGGTGGTCAGGAGTCTTATTCATACTGTTGGGAGTTGTTTTTGTTTCTTTAAGCGCCTCAGAGAAAGAGCGGGCTTTAGAATGAAGAGGGAGCTTGTTTTTATCCTATCTCTAATAGCTCTTACCAGCATCTGTGATACTATAAACCAATTATTTCTAAAATCCGCAATCAATTCCTTGGTTTCACCCAGAGGCAATGTTAAAGCGGTATTAAAATTCATTATTCGATTAATTCTTATACCGAGGGTTTGGATCAGTTTTCTCTTTAGTGTAATTTCCTTGTGCATATGGCTATTTGTTTTATCACAGGTAGACTTGAGTTTTGCGTTCTCCGCGGACAGTATGCATTATATATTTATTGCCATTACCTCGCGTTTCATCCTGAAAGAAAAAGTTTGCTTAAAACGATGGATTGGAATAGTCTTGATCGTGGTAGGCATAATGGTGGTTAGCCTGAGTTAATTCAAAATTCCTCGCCAAGTTAAAACTCAAAACGTAATGACAAATGACAGATTCAAAATAAATCCCCCCCAACTCAAATGTCAAATACCAAAATCAGTGTTTTGTCATTTCAGATTTTGGGTCTCGCGTTTCAAGCCTTAATTCAGTAAGTTAAAATTTGTGGAAGATGCCGGTAACCAGGGTGTAGGAGTTAAATCCGTGATTGGGTTCTCTCATTCCGGCATTGGAAAGATGGCGTATGCGGCCTTCCAAAGTAAAGGCGGTTGTAGCGGTAAGAAAGTAATGCATGCCTAAGGCGCCTTGTTCGGTAAAGTTAAATTGTGTGGATTGCTGGTGTATATGCGCAGTCATATAATCAAGGCCTAATCCTAGTTTTCCATAAGGCTGAAATTTCCAAGTATCCGGGAAAAATCCCATTTTGAACCAGAAAATCGTTCCGGTTTCCAGGTTATTCTTAGGGCTGGTTATAAAACCCGCGAACGGTTCAATTTGAAATTGAAACAGCTGCCGGGGGCTAAAGCCAATCTTCTTAGTTAAATTCTTTAAATTAAAATTGAAAGCAACGCTGATAGGAGCCATCATATAGCTGCGTTGCCCGCGGACAAGTTCACCGGAAGAAAATCCCGCCAGAACTTCGATACTATCGAGTACCCCAGTCTTTTCTCCTTCGGCAAAAGACGCGCTGGCCGAAAGAAAAAGCAAACCTGATAGTATAAAGAAAGTCAGGATGCGTTTCATAAATAAAATTATATAAGAAGATTACTGGAATTCAAGGACTTTTTTAAAAATCCGCATTGATAGCGGCTTTAGGGGAAAATTTTCTTGACAATTGATACAATTATAGTATCATTTAATTGAAAGAAAGGAGGGCATATGGATTTGACTATTAGGTATATGATTCGTCCGGTTGCCCACTGTAAAGAGGGCTGTAGTATTTTGTCCTGGGCACGACTCTAAACTACCCATTAGTTCTCTTCTCCAATAACCTTTAAAGGATGATAATGAAATTGATCACCAGAGACACGGATTATGCATTAAGGGCTTTATGTTTTATATCCCGGAGTAACGCAGGAAAGTTTTCGGTTACAAAGTTAAGCAAGGAATTAGGCATGCCGCGGCCTTTTTTGAGGAAGATTCTTCAAGCTTTGAATAAGCAAAAGATATTGGAGTCTACTCGAGGCAAAGTGGGTGGTTTTATTTTGGCCAAGGATCCGAGAAAAATATTCTTAACGGATATAATCCGTATATTCCAAGGCCGGTTAAAGCTAAATGAGTGTTTGCTAAACAAGCTGATTTGCCCGGACCAGAGGACTTGTCTTTTGAGAAAAATGCTTGTTAAAATCGAACGGTATGTGCTAAAAGAGTTGGATTCTATTACTATAGCTTCGCTGTTAAAATAGGCGTTTGTATGATTCCACAGTTTTAGAAAAAAGGGATTAGTCAATAGATCCTTACCCCCTTGATCCACAAAAGCAAGGTAGTTTTTAAGCAATACATCAAGGTCAATAGCAGCTGTCATAAGTAATCGTTTATCTAGGTCAGGCTTTTTCTCTTGGGCTAACTGCCAAGGAGTCTTATGTTCTTTGTAAGTATTGGGCCGTTCAAGGTTAAAGAATAG
>DJWJ01000009.1 GCA_002440965.1 Candidatus Omnitrophica bacterium UBA6233 | reverse complement strand
AGGATCTATTGACTAATCCCTATTTCTACGGTCGATTATTAAACAACGCTAGATGATTACGACAAACTCTCCGCGAGCCTTATGGCTGGAAAAATATCCGAGAAGCTCTTTTGCGCTACCGCGCTTTACTTCTTCAAATTTTTTGGTCAGCTCTCTACAGATAACGACTTTTTTATCTCCAAAAGCTTCTTCAATATCTTGAAGAGTTTTAATAATACGATGGCTGGATTCATAAAATATAACTGTCCTGCTGAGTTTTTCCAGCTCCCTAAGCTTATTTTTTCTGGAAACAGCTTTTGCCGGCAAAAATCCTTCAAAAATAAAAGCGTGCGCGGGTTTTCCGGAAAGGACTAGCGCGTTGACAAAAGCGACTGGCCCCGGAATGACTGTAAGCGGAATATTTTTTTCGATTGCCAGATTAATTAAGTTATACCCGGGGTCAAGTATTCCCGGCGTGCCGGCATCCGAAACAAGAGCTACATCTTTACCTTCCTCTAAAACCTTGATAAGATATTCGGCCTTAGTAAATCTATTGTGCTGGTAAAAACTAGTGGTAGGCTTATCAATACCATAGTAATCCAGAAGAATTTTAGTATGCCGGGTGTCTTCGCAGGCAATCAAATCCACGCTCTTTAAAACTTCCACCGCGCGAAAAGTTATATCCTTTAAATTCCCTATTGGTGTAGCAACTATGTATAGCATATTAATAACAAGACTCGAAATCCCAAAAACCAAGCTCCAATGACAAATAAAGTTCCAACTTCCAATTCCCAATTGAGACGTTGAATCATTGTGATTTCATTCGTCATCGGAATTTGGTGATTGGTCATTTTAAACCTTGAATTTTATTCTACGGTTACACTTTTTGCTAAATTACGAGGCTGGTCAACATCACAGCCGCGTTTTACGGCGATATGATAAGCGATTAATTGCAGAGGGAGAACCACTAAAAGAGGAGAAAATAATTCATCGACTTTAGGTATATAAATAACTTCACGGGTTAGTGCCGTAACCTCTTTATCGCCGCAACTGACGATGGCAATAATTTTACCGTGGCGGGCACGGATTTCCTGAATATTGGAAACCATCTTTTCATATACTTTAGACGCCGGAGCAATGCAAACTACCGCGCGATACTCGTCAATTAAAGCAATCGGACCATGCTTCATCTCTCCGGCAGCGTATCCTTCGGCGGGAATATAAGAAATTTCTTTCAATTTAAGCGCGCCTTCCAGGGCAGAAGGATAATTAATATTTCTTCCTAAATATAGAAAAGAACCTAAGTGTGAATGCTTATGCGAGAGCTTAGCAATGCTCTTCTGATTCTTTAAAATAATTTCCATGTGCTTAGGAATCTTACAAAAATCATTCAAATACCTGTTCACCCTCGCTTGAGACAAAATGTTTCTTATCTCCGCAAGGTAAAGGGCAAACAGATATAAAGCGGCTAGCTGCGCAGTGTAAGCCTTAGTCGAAGCAACTCCGATTTCCGGGCCGGCATGCGTATAAATCACGCCGTCAGACTCACGAGTCAAGGTTGAGCCCAAAACATTACAGATGGAAATTACGCTTGAGCCGCGTTTTTTTGCCTCTCTTATTCCGGCTAAAGTATCGGCTGTTTCTCCCGATTGACTTATAGCTATAACCAAAGTTTCCGGGCCGATCAAAAGATCACGGTATCTGAATTCGCTGGAAACATCTATCTGGGCAGGAATGGCGCAGGTCGATTCCAGGATATATTTCCCGACCAACCCCGCGTGATACGCTGTTCCGCAAGCAACAATAAAAATACTTTTTATATCTTTTAATTTATCTTCGGGTATATTTTGCTCCTGAAAAGTTATCTTACCGGTATGCTTATCTATCCTTGAATTTATCAGGCTTTCGATAATCTTGGGCTGCTCATTGATTTCTTTAAGCATAAAATGCTCGAAGCCATTTTTTTGCGCCTGTGCAATATCCCAATTTATCCTCACCGATTTTTTGAATACTGCTTTGCCATCAAGATCGGTAATTTTATAGCCATCTTTCGTTAAAACCACTACCTCGTTTTCATCCAGAAAAACAATATCCTTGGTTGATTCTAAAACTGCCGGCGCATCCGAAGCCAAAAAGTTTTCACCCTTGCCTAATCCTACAATCAACGGGCTGCCTAAACGCGCACCCACTAATTTCCCCGGCTCCTTGCTCGAAATGACTCCAACAGCAAAAGAACCAACCAACAGTTTAAGGGCACGCTGCACCGCTTCTTCCAAGGGAATATTTTTATAGAATTTTTCGATTAAGTGCACGATTACTTCGGTATCCGTCTCGCTCTGAAACACATGCCCCTCTTTAATCAACCGGGCTTTAAGTATTTCATAATTTTCAATGATTCCGTTATGCACTAAAGCAATTTCACTTTTACAATCCAGATGTGGATGAGCATTAGCTTGGGTGGGAGCACCATGGGTAGCCCAACGGGTATGCGCGATGCCGGTATTTCCGGACAAAGGCTTAGTCTTGATTATCTTTTCCAGAGCACTGATTTTTCCTGGGGATTTTCTTACCGAGATACAGTTCTTTTTAGGCAGGATAATGGCTATTCCGCTTGAGTCATAACCGCGGTATTCCAGACGCTTGAGGCCGGATAACAAAAGCCCTTGAGCGTCCCTATCTCCGACGTATCCGACTATGCCACACATATTTATTTTATGACCCCGACGGGATTTGAACCCGTGTCGAGAGCTTGAAAAGCTCTTGTCCTGGACCAGGCTAGACGACGGGGTCGTATTCTATTCTTCTTCCTCGGCAATTACCGGAGCAACGCAGGAAACACAATCTTTATCCTGCAGCTTTATCAGGCGCACGCCTTGCGCGGAACGGCCGGTTTCGCGTATGTCTTTGATGGCGCAACGCAGAAATATTCCGTTTTGAGTAATCACCATCAATTCATCATTATCATTAACGGTCTTAAGATTAACTGCCTGGCCGTTTTTCTCAGTAACCTTTATGTTGATTACGCCTTTGCCTCCGCGGGAAGTCAGGCGGTATTCGTCAATGGTGGTGCGTTTAGCAAAACCTAACTCGGTTACGGTAAGAATGGTCGAATCTTTCCTGGGAACAACCATATCGATAACTTCGTCTTTTTTTACTAAAGAAATCGCGCGCACGCCTTTAGCGCCTCTGCCCATATCGCGGACTTTTTCCTCTTCAAATCTTATAGCTTTGCCCTGGCGCGTGCCAATAAGCAATTCCTGTTTACCATCAGTCATTTCTACCCCGATTAGTTCATCGCCTTCATCCAAAGTAATCCCGATAATACCGGCTTTGCGCGGATTACCGTAAGCATCCAGCCTTGTTTTTTTAATCTGGCCGAGCCGGGTAACCATAACTAAATATTTATCCGGTGAAAACTCCTTTACCGGTATAGTTGAACTTATTTTAGCGTCCTGTTCCATCTGCACCAAATTAATGATTGCTTTCCCTTTGGACGTCCGGCTGGCCTGAGGAATTTCGTAGACCTTAAGCCAATGCACTTGCCCCTTGCCCGTAAAGATCAAAACGTAGTCTTTGGTAGAAGCGACAAAAAGATGTTCGATAAAATCTTCATCTTTTAAATCCGCCCCGGTTGAACCTTGTCCGCCGCGTTTTTGCTTACGGTAGGAACCTACAGGAAGGCGTTTAATGTAACCGCCATGGCTGATCGTTACCACTACATCTTCTTCGGCGATTAAATCCTCAACCTCCAGCTCTTCTGCTTCGCCTACTATGTCTGTGCGCCTTTGGTCACCGTATTTTTTCTTTAAGTTTTCCAGTTCTTCCTTAATAATCGCTTCGACTTTTTTCTCCGAACCTAAAATCGCCCGGCAAATCTCAATTTTCTTCAAAAGCTCGGCGTATTCTGCATCAATTTTATCTCGCTCTAAAGCGGTTAAGCGCTGCAACTGCATCTCCAGAATTGCCTGTGATTGCAATTCCGATAACTCAAATTCCTTCATTAAATTTATTTTGGCAACATCTACGGTTTTTGAGGTTCTGATTACTTTAATAATCCGATCAATAAATTTAAGCGCTATCTTTAGGCCTTCTAAGATATGCGCGCGCCTTAAAGCTTTATCCAATTCAAACTGGGTGCGCCGACGGATAACAACCTTACGATGCTCAATATAGCAATCCAATACCTGACGTAAATTTAACACCTTGGGCCGGTTGTCAACCAAGGCCAACATAATAATGCCAAAGGTGGTTTCTAATTGTGTATGCTTAAAAAGCTGATTCAGGACAATCTGGGATTCGATATCGCGCTTAAGCTCAACCACAATGCGCATACCATCCTTATCTGATTCATCGCGGATATCCGAAATACCTTCAATTTTTTTATCATCAACCAAAGCAGCAATAGCTTCAATCACCCCGGATTTCTGCACCTGATAAGGAATCTCGGTAATAACAATCAGGTCTTTCCCGTTCTTTTGATGCTCGACAGTAGCCCGGGAACGAATCACCAGCTTGCCTCTTCCGGTAGTATACGCGTCTTTAATTCCTGTCTTTCCGCAAATCAATCCTCCGGTAGGAAAATCCGGCCCCTTAATATAGTGCATCAGATCCTTGATCTCTGCCTCGGGGTGATCAATTAAATAAATAATGGCATCGCAGACTTCGGTTAAATTATGCGGCGGTATATTGGTTGCCATGCCAACGGCAATACCGCTTGAGCCGTTTACTAACAGATTCGGCAAGCTCGCCGGTAAGAGTAACGGCTCTTTTAAAGAAGAATCAAAGTTCGGGCCAAAGTGAACAGTTTCCTTATCAATATCACCGAGCATCTCTTCGGAAACCGCGCTCAAGCGCGCCTCGGTATAACGCATAGCCGCGGCAGCGTCTCCATCAACCGAACCAAAGTTACCCTGTCCATCTACTAATGGGTAACGCAAAGAAAAATCTTGAGCCATACGCACCAGGGTATCATAAATAGCCGCATCGCCATGCGGATGATATTTACCCATGGTTTCACCGACGATACGCGCGCATTTCTTGTAAGGCTTAGAGTGTTCGAGGTTAAGCTCCTGCATAGCATAAAGAATCCTGCGATGCACGGGCTTTAACCCGTCGCGCACATCCGGCAGGGCGCGGCCGACGATTACGCTCATCGAATAATTCAAATAGGAATCCTTAACCTCATCCTCAATATAAACTGGAATTATTTTTTCGTTGCGTGTATACATATTAAATATCCAAGTTCTTTACTTGATGCGCGTAATCTTCTATAAACTGCCGGCGCGGCTCAACCTGGTCACCCATTAAAACCGTAAACATTTTATCCGCCTCAACCGCATCCTCTAACTTTACCTGTAAAATCGTCCTTTTTTCCGGATCCATGGTAGTATCCCAAAGTTGTTGCGGATTCATTTCGCCTAAACCCTTGTACCTTTGTATATGCATTCCTTTAGTCGCCACTTCTTTAATATAGGCCAGCAGTTCTTTTAAGCCAAAAACCTCTTTGGTATCACCATCATTGGTAATCCGGTAAACTGCTTTTATTTTTTTGTCTGATTCTTTAAGTACGCCGCTTTTAGGAACAACCATGCTGCTAAAATAGGTTTCAATCTCAATCCCAAGCTTTTCAATCTTAGTCACTACTTCCTCGATTTCCTGGGACTCAAAAAGTTGCAGCACATCCTGCTCCAGCTCTTTACCTTCTTTCCCAGTAAGAGCGGCGAGTTCCTTATCGGAGTAGAGAAAATTGTCTTTCCCCTCTACTTTTACCCTATAAACTGGCATTTTTTTGGTCTTTGGATGTCTAAAACTGAGGTATTCTGCAAAATCCACTCCCTTTTTATCCAAATACCTACCCAGCTTATCCAGCTCAACTAACAGTTTCAATAGCTCTTTAAACTGGTTATCAGTAAAATCTTGCTTATCCTTTAATCTCAGCAATTTATGGCCCTCACGGCCTAAGTCTAAAAGCAATTCATCCATTTGCTGTTCGGTCTGAATATATTCTTCGCGCTGGCCTCTTTTAATTTTATAAAGAGGAGGTTGCGTAATATAGACATGACCCTCTTCAACCAATTTGGGCATCTGACGATAAAGCAATGTTAAAAGCAAAGTCCGGATATGCGAACCGTCAATATCCGCATCAGCCATAAGCATTAACTTGTGGTATCTTAACTTGGCTAGATCAAACTCCTCACCGATACCGGTACCTAGTGCGGTAATGATAGTACGGATTTCTTCATTAGATAAAATTTTATCCAGGCGCGACTTTTCTACATTTAAAATTTTTCCTTTTATTGGAAGTATTGCTTGAAATCTCCTGTCCCGGCCCTGTTTGGCTGAACCGCCTGCAGAATCTCCTTCTACGATATACAATTCACAGAGCGCAGCATCTCTTTCCGAACAATCTGATAATTTTCCGGGTAACCCTGCGCCTTCTAACGCGCCTTTTCTCCGGGTTAATTCGCGGGCCTTACGCGCTGCTTCGCGCGCCCGGGAAGCTACAATTACTTTATCAATAATTTTGTTCGCGACAGAAGGATTTTCTTCAAAATAACTTGCTAACGCGTCAAGGCTTGCCGACGCAACCAAGCCTTCTACCTCAGAATTACCCAACTTGGTTTTAGTCTGGCCTTCAAATTGCGGATTGGGAACTTTTACGCTGATTACTGCGGTCAATCCTTCGCGCGCGTCTTCACCGGTAATCGCTATATCATTCTTGATTAAATTCTTCGCCTTGGCGTATTGATTAATCGCCCGGGTTAACGCCGACTTAAATCCCGATAAATGCGTTCCGCCTTCAACGGTATTGATGTTATTGGCGAAAGAAAAAATTGTTTCGGCGTAGCCGTCATTATACTGCAGGGCCACCTCAACATTGATATCATCCTGCAATTTTTCAAAATAAACCACCTTGTTATGTAGTGGATTTTTATTCTTATTTAAATACTCGACAAAAGAAACGATCCCTCCGGCAAATTCAAATACCGCTTCCTTTTCCGCGCGCGCGTCTTCTAATTTTATCTTTAAACCTTTATTTAAAAATGCCAGCTCTCTTAAACGCTGCGATAAGATATCATAGGAATATTCGGTTTTGATGAATATGGTCTTGTCTGGCTTAAAAGTAATTTTGGTTCCGGTATTTGTGCTTTTACCGATAACCGTTAATTTGGAAACGGTTTTGCCGCGCTCATAGCGCTGATGATAAATCTTGCCGTCCCTTTTTACTTCCACTTCCAGCCAATCAGATAACGCATTGACACAACTAACGCCTACGCCGTGCAAACCGCCGGAAACCTTATAAGAACGATGGTCGAACTTACCACCGGCATGTAAAGTTGTAAGAGCAACTTCAACAGCGGGTTTATGCTCGGTCTTATGCATATCCACCGGGATGCCGCGGCCGTTATCAATAACCGTGACGCTATTATCGTTATGAACCTCTACCCCTATCGTGTCGCAAAAGCCACCCAAAGCTTCATCAACACTATTGTCAACAACCTCATAAACCAAATGGTGCAAACCGCGGCTAGAAGTATCGCCGATATACATTGCCGGCCTTCTTCTTACCGCCTCGATGCCCTCAAGCACCTGGATACTCGTAGCGTCATACGCCTTGGGCTTATCTGCGGACCTAATACTATCTTTTATTTCTTCTTTACTTGATTTTGCCTTACTCACGTTAAATCTCCAATACTAAATCGGATTTCCTTTACCTCTGCCGAACACTTCCTAAACCTCTCCAACAAAATCTCTTTTTTTAAGTTAAAACTATATAACCAAACCGAGGAATCCGTGATTAACCCCAAAATTCCTTTACGGAAATATTGAAACTTTATATGCCCCAACTCCTTTTTTGTCAAGACCTTTCTTAGCCAAACTTCCGGACCCTCGTCATCTGCGCCGCTTTTTTTAACCATTAAATCTTTGATTACGGATTCAATTGTATCTTTAATCTTCTCCATTTAACTCAGGCGCATAGGCAAAACAATATAAACATAACCATTAATTCGGATAACCCCGGGTTTTTCAGTATCGGTCAATTCCAAATCAACGTTTTCTTCATTCAGATTTTTCAAAACATCAATTAAATAAGACGGGTTAAAACCTATGGCTAACTCTTTCCCGGAATACACAACATCCAATTCCTCCCGTGATTCGCCAACATCCGGAGTAGATTTAGAAACAACTAATTTGTTTTTAAAAATTTCCAACTTTACCGCCTGATAATCCGGTGTGGATAATAACGCCGCTCTTTTTACCGCTAACAAAAACTGTTCCCTTTCAACCCGAACCTTATTTTCAGAAACAGAAGGGATAACCTGCTTATAATCCGGAAACTCTCCTTCGATAAGCCGGGAAATAACAATAATATTTCCCAAATCAAACAATACCTGATTGCTTCCTAAAATCAAAGACAGCTCACCATCCTCTTTCAGGTTACGGTTTAACTCATGTATAGTCTTAATTGGAACAATGATATTAACATCCCTCTCTGAAACATAGTTTAACTTTTTTTCGATTATAGCCAACCTCTTACCATCAGTAGCCACCAAAGTAAGATTGTTTTTATTGATCTTAAAAAGAATGCCGTTTAAAATATAACGCGACTCATCGATGGACACCGCAAAAGAAGTTAAACTCAACATCTGTTTTAGCAGGGCCTGCTCCAGCTTTATAACCTCTTTATCCTTAAACTCCGGTAATTTAGGAAATTCTTCCCGAGCCAACCCCATAATCTTAAACTGACACAACTCTGTTTCAATATTTACCTGGTTGTTTTTTTTAGTCGTAACACTAACCCCATCAATGGGCAATTCCTTAATAATATCACTAAATCTCTTAGCTGGAATAGTAATTGCTCCTTGTTCCTGAATATCCACAGGTATTACACAGCTTATTCCTATATCCAAATCAGTAGCTGTAAGCCTTAAACTCCCCTGCTGTGTTTCAATTAAAATATTAGATAAGATGGGTAGTGTGGCTTTGGTTGTAATAACATTTTGTACCGTTTGAATACCGCTTAACAAAACATCTTTAGCCACTTTAAATTTCATTTTTGCTCCTTACTATTTATTATTTAATAGATATTTAAAAAAGTAATAGTAATAAGGTACCTGTATTTTTGTTAATAAACATGTAACTTAAATAAATTTAGCTACTTACAATAAAACTTAATACTGGATAACCTCTTAATTCAGTGTTTGATGACTTGGACAATCCCTTCAATTTTTTCTTGTAATAAGGGATTTTCTTTTAACCCATCTTTTATCTTGTTGTAAGAGTGCAAAACCGTGGTATGGTCTTTACCTCCGAAAAATTGACCTATTTCCGGCAGGGATAAATCAGTTAACTCCCGGCTTAAGTACATAGCAACCTGTCTCGGTAAAACAATATTCTTATTCCTCTTTTTGGTTTTTAGTTCACTCAAGGTAATTCCGAAATTTTCAGCGACACAGCGCTGGATAAAATCCACGGTAATTAACTTTTTAGGTTCTCTGAGGAGGTCCTTTAAAACCTCCTTGGTTAAATCTAGGGTTATAGGCCTTTCTTCCATTAAGGAATAGGCCATGGTTCTTACTAAAGCGCCTTCTAATTCCCTGATGTTGGTTTTAATCAATTGCGCGATAAAGAAGATAACTTCATCGGGAACAGATACTGGCTCCCTTTCGATTTTTTTCTTTAATATAGCAACCCGGGTTTCTAAATCCGGCGGCTGGATATCAGTTGTAAGCCCCCATCCAAAACGTGAAACTAGTCTGTCTTGCAAGTCCGCGATTTCCTTTGGCGGCCGGTCTGAGGATAGAATTATTTGCTTATGCGCATCATATAGGGCGTTGAAAGTATTAAAAAATTCTTCTTGCGTGGAATCTTTGCCGCCAAAAAAATGGACATCATCAATTACCAATACGTCGGTATTCCGGTATTTTTGTCTAAAGGATCCGGTTGAATGATGTTGTATTGCGTTGATGAGCTCATTGGTGAACTGTTCCGATGGTAAGTAAGCGATTTTAATACTTGAGCCAAATTTATTTTTGGCTTGATGACAGATCGCCTGGATCAGATGGGTTTTCCCTAGCCCTACTCCTCCGTAAATAAATAACGGGTTATAGGTTTTGGCTAGAGAGTCAGCTACCGCCAGCGAATAGGCGTGGGCGTGCCTATTGGATGGACCGATGATAAAATTTTCAAATGTATAGCGGTTATTTAAATTTAAACTGTATTGATTGTCACTTGTAGGGTTTATTTGTTTCTTAATAGGCTCTTCAAGGAAGGAGTTTTCATTAGCCGGGCTAGCGACTCCGATTTCTACCCGGATTCTCCCTAAGCCCAGCGATGGGAAAACTTCTTCAATAAGGCCAGAGTAATTCTTCATTACCCAGTCTCTGAAAAAAGAATCCGGCGCCTCTAAAGTAAGGCGGGTTTGATCATAAGATACCGCCTTAAGGGGTAAAATCCAAGTTTCAAATATAGTTGAACCAAGGCGCTCTTTTATTTTCTCTTGCGCCAGGTTCCAGGGTTGGTTTAAATCGGCCATATTAACTTTGTTAACAGTTTATACACAACTTGGATAAATCTGTGGAAAACATACAAGTTGTTTTGTCATAGTCTTTGAGCCCGTATTTTTCGTTAAATTCTTTTTGCAGAGAAAGCAGCTATCGTCCGCAACAGCTTCCAATTTACCAATTATAACAGAAGCTAAAAACCTTGCAAGTAAAATAGATAACGTTCAACCATTATACAATAATTTATAAGCCCGTCAATTAAAATAACCTTGAAAGCCTGGTATCCGACTTGAAAAATAAACTTTAGCAAATATGTCCAGCCAAAAAAGCCAGCAAGGTCGCTTCTGTAAAAATGGCTTATCGACGGAATTGTGGATAAATAAGGGTAAGTTGTCAATAGCCATATTCTTTAACCCAAATTACTGGTTGACGACAAACCCTTTTATGCTATAATTAAAAACCATTCTTAATTAACAATTACTCCGCGCAGAGCGCGGAGTTAAACAAGCATTATGCGTCAGTGGAAACGCTTGTTTAAGGAGCTTAAAGATGAAGAAAAATCTAAAAACACCAACAAATATTGTTGGCAAAAAGCGCCATGGGTTCCGTAGTAAGATGGCTACAAAAAACGGCCGCAAATTAATAGCGCGGCGCAGGCAAAAAGGCCGAAAAAGGCTCACGATTTAATGTTAAGCCGGGTTTCGCTTAATCTGATAAAGATCTATCAGTCCTGTATAAGAGGTTTTTTGCCTGCCTCTTGCCGGTTTAATCCCACATGCTCGGAATACACCAGTCAGGCAATTATTAAATATGGATTTTTTAAAGGATCTATTAAAGGGCTTAAAAGAATTTTAACTTGTCACCCCCTTTCCGGAAAATCCGGGTATGATCCACTGGAGTAGCTTATGGAAAAACGTTTACTATTAGCAATCGGTTTATCTTTATTGGTTTTAATAAGCTGGTCCGCATTTACTTCTAAGATGCAACCAATTGATAACAGGATAGTTACAACAAATAAGGAGCTGCAAAAAGAAGCTGTTCAGTCCAGCAAAGAAATATCAGACCAACCTGCTCTTCCCGCAGAATCCAAATTCTCTCTGATTAAGATAGATCGAAATAATATGGATTTATATTTTGATGAAACCCATGCCGCGATTAATAAAGTTGTTTTTAAGGGTTTTCAAGACCATGTTTTTCCTCTGAAATGGGGCCTTTTTTCTGATGATATCAATCTCAGCTATGTTCAGGCCAGCAGTGGACCTGAGAAAATTGTTTTTGTTGCGCAAGATAATCTCAAGAGAGTTACAAAAAGTTTTATTTTCTCCAAATCTAGTTATTTAATAGAGTTACAGGTAACGATTGAAAACCTGTCTTCCTCTGCTTTATCAATCAAGCCTTCTTTGATCCTTGGAGTTTTGAATTTCTCAGGGAACAACGCGCAATCGCGCTATCAAGATATATATGTGGTTAATTCGGAAAAATCTTTACATTTATCTGTCGCCAAAAAATATCGCGGAGATAAGACAAAGACTCTCGGTTTAAGAGACCAATATTTTTGTTTAATTGCTGAACCAGCTAAGAAGGATTATAGCTCGTTTGTTGATAGATTGGACAATTCCGAATCAAAAATTGGCTTCTATAGTGATAATATAATTATACCATCTAAAAGTCAGATTGGACATTTATTTAATATTTATATTGGACCTCAAGATTTAAAATTGCTTAACAGTATTAATTCTGATTGGGCCGGGATAATATACTATGGCACATTTGACTTCATTTCACAATTACTCTTGCAGGCTTTGGAATTCTTGTATAGTTTATTTCACAATTGGGGTTGGGCTATAGTGGTTTTAAGCATATTAGTTTACTTTATATTGTATCCTCTTTCGGTTAAACAAATGCGTTCAATGAAAGAGATGCAAGCTATCCAGCCAAAAGTAGAAGAATTAAGAAAACTGTATAAAGATAATCCCCAGAAGATGAACAAGGAAATTATGGAGCTTTATCGTTTGCACAAAGTTAATCCTTTTGGAGGATGTTTGCCATTGTTACTGCAAATGCCCATATTTTTTGCCCTTTATAATTCCCTTATGCGCTCTGTAGTCTTAAAAGGCGCAAAATTTCTTTGGATCAAAGATTTATCCGAGCCAGATCGATTATTTGCTTTGCCAGTATCTTTGCCAATGTTGGGTAACGAATTTAATATTTTGCCTATAATAATGGCGTTGGGGATGTTTTTTCAACAAAAGCTCACCTCGGCATCAGCTAGCGGAGCTTCGGCTGAACAACAAAAGATGATGCTTATAATTATGCCGATTATCTTCGGGATTATTTTTTACCGGATGCCCTCGGGTCTGGTTTTATATTGGCTTACCAATAGTATGTTGATGCTAGCGTTCCAGTTGCGAATGAATAGAGCAAAATGACAGTTAAAAAGAGCGTAGAGATAGAAGGGAAGAACGTTGAAGAGGCTATTAAAAAAGCGCTTCAACAATTACAGTTGCCTCGGAGTAAAGTTAAAATCGAAATTCTTACTGAAGAAGCCAAGGGGCTTTTTGGTATGCCCGGAGCAAAACCAGCTATGGTGCGCGTAAGTGTAATCAGGGATTCTACCAAAGGTGGAACTGCTCATAGTGGAAAATAAATACTTGACTTTTTGGGAGAATTTAAGATAATAAAAATATGCAATATTTGAAATGTTCCCCGGGGAACAATTTGTAACTATATGAATATCAATGGGTAAGGTAATTACAGTCTGTAACCAGAAGGGTGGCACAGGTAAAACTACTTCAGCAATTAATATTGCAGTATTTCTTGCTGTAGCGGGCAAGAAGGTTATGCTTATTGATTTAGACCCTCAAGCAAATGCCACTAGCGGCAGCGGGGTGAATAAGCATAAAGTTATAAAAAGCACGTATCATGTTCTTCTTGAAGAATTAGACATCAAAGATGTGCTTCAACCTACCGCAGTTCCGAACCTCTTAATCGCACCATCAAATCTGGATCTTACTGGCGCAGAAGTTGAACTGGTTGGTTCTCTTGGCCGGGAATACCGTTTAAAAAAAGCGCTGGAGAAAGCCAAATCCGAGTTCGACTTTATTATTATTGATTCTCCACCATCGTTGGGGCTCCTTACAATTAATGGTCTATGTGCGGCAGATTCTGTTTTAATCCCGGTGCAGTGTGAATATTATGCTTTAGAGGGCTTGAGTCAACTTAATAATACTATCCGGCTGGTAAAAGACAATATAAATCCGGGACTTGCTATCGAAGGCGTTCTTTTAACCATGGCTGATTTTAGGACCAATCTAACAAAAGAAGTAATTCAGGAAGTCCGGAATCATTTTAAAGGCAGGGTTTACAATACGGTTATTCCGCGCAACATTCGTCTTACCGAAGCTCCAAGTTTTGGCAAGCCAATTTTTCTATACGATAAAGATTCTCTAGGCGCCCAAAAATATAAAGAGTTGTGCCAAGAGATATTGGGTATACCTTTAGAATCTAGCCAAGTTAAACCAGAAGGAGAGTCTTAATGGAGAGAAGAGCTTTAGGCAAAGGTATTACTGCTTTAATCCCGGAGAAAGAAACCATTGTTAAGAACGAGATTATTTATGTCCAGCCGGAACAAATTAAGCCTAATCCTTTTCAGCCGCGCGAAGAATTTGTTCAGGAGCATATTGATGAATTGGCCCAGTCTATCAAAGAAAAAGGCATAATTCAACCGCTCCTAGTCAGGCGCAAAGGTGATTCCTATGAGTTGATTGCCGGTGAAAGAAGGTTGCGCGCTTGTAACTCATTGGGCCTCAAAGAGATACCAATAATTGTCAAAGATGTTGATGACCGCGATTCTTTAGAGTACGCTTTAATCGAAAATATTCAAAGAGAAAATTTAAACCCAATTGAAGAAGCGCATGCGTATCAGCATTTAATAGATAAATTTCAAGTAACGCAAGAAAAGATCAGCGAGGCTATGGGTAAGGGGAGGGCCACCGTTGCCAATACTCTGCGCTTGCTTAAGCTTCCGCATGAAATACAAGAAGAGCTTAAGAAAGGGAGAATTTCTTTTGCGCACGCCCGGGCGTTGCTTGAGATTGAAGATGAAAATCTGCAGCGCAGGCTTACGCAGGAAATAATTTCGAAAGGTCTGTCGGTAAGGGAGTTGGAAAGTTTAATCAAGATGCGCAGGCCCAAAGCCCCAAAGCGCAAAGTCGCAGGCGCTGGCCGGGAGCCATATTTGGCAGCCTTAGAGGAAGATCTGCAACATGCCTTATCCACTAAAGTTAGGATTAATAAAATGAAAAAGAGAGGCCATATTTTTATCGAATTTTATTCGCCGGAAGATTTGGAGAGGATTGCCAACATTATCAGAGGAGGGAAACAATAATGAATCAAGCAGTCTTAATTTTAATCAAGCCGGACGGACTTAAGAAATCTTTGACCGGAAACATCTTAACGCGTTTATCCGAAACAAAACTGGAGATTATTGCGGCTAAGATTGCGCGCGTCCCCAGGGAACTGGCAGAGGAGCATTATAAGCATCTAAAAGATAAGCCGTTTTTCGGAGAGATTATTAAATATTTGCAGGGTGAACTGCATGACCGTAAAAAGGTTATGGCTTTGGTCTATTGGGGAAAGGACGCGATAAAAAAATGCCGGGATTTGGCAGGCGCCACTAACCCGGAAGAAGCCGATCCGACGTCTATCCGCGGCTCATACGGCCGGATAACCACTTCGGGCGTTTATGAGAATGTAATTCACGTCTCATCAAACGAGGATGAGGCAGCCAGAGAAATAAAGCTTTGGTTTAATCCGGATGAATTAATCGTGGATTTATATCCGCAAAAAGAAATTGTGCGTAAAGAACATAAAGAAAAAAACTGGGCTTAAAAAAAGGATTGTTACGATGATTCAGAGTATGACCGGTTACGGAAGTTTTGAGACGATAATCCCTTTATTGGGGAAGGCATCTGTGGAATTAAGGAGCACTAACCATAAGTTTCTGGAAACAGTGTTGCATTTGCCCGAAGGGTCTCTTTCTATGGAAGAAAGAATCAAAAAAGCTATTGAATCGAAAGTTAAAAGAGGAAGAGTTACTTTTAGCCTTAATGTTAGCGCAAGAAGAGAAGGAAATGTTTTTATCAATAAGGCGCTTCTCAAAAAATATATTACCAAAATCAACAGCATAAAAAATGAATTTATGATTAGTGATGGCTTGGATATGAATACTTTGATACATCTTCCGGGGGTTTTGGCTCTAGAGGAAGAGAAGGTCTCTCCTGAAAGTGTTTGGCCGGGATTAAAAACAGCAGTTAACGCGGCCATTGATAATTTAGTCAAAACGCGCATAAAAGAAGGAAAGGCCCTGCAAGGTTACTTGAGAAAACAAGCTGAAGAATTAAGATTAGAGCTTTCGACAATAATATTAAAATTAAAGAGAGCGCTTAAGGATAAACTAAAAAATCTTACTACTGACGAAGAGAAGGCTAGTTTTGTAAAAGATACGGATACTACTGAGGAAATAGACAGGCTTTGTTTTCATATCCGCAATTTTAAAAATAAACTTGTTAAGGGAGGGGCGATAGGCAAGGAGTTGGATTTTATCGCTCAAGAGATGCAGCGGGAAGCTAACACCATGGCGGCTAAGACATTCGACGTTTCTGTTTCCGCCCAAGTCCTCAAAATGAAAAGCCTGATTGAGAAAATCCGCGAGCAGGCGCAGAATATAGAGTGATGAATCAAGCAAATATGCAGGGTTTAATATTTGTCATTTCCGGGCCGTCAGGTTCAGGCAAGACCACGCTGGTTAAGAATGTCCTTCTTGATAAGTTACTAAAAAATAAGCTCGCTAAATCTATATCAATAACTACCCGCCCCAAAAGATCAGGAGAACGCCATGGACGGGATTATTTCTTTGTCAGCCCGCAAGATTTCCAGCGCTTGGTCAAGTCCAAAAAAATCCTTGAATGGACCCGATATTTAGGCTATTATTACGGCACTAAAAAGGATTTCCTCGAAGAGAAAATGAAGGCGGCAAAGCACCTTGCGCTTTGCTTGGATCTAAACGGAGCAAAGGCGTTAAAAAAGCTATATCCAAAAAATACGGTTACTATATTTATTGATATTCCGTCGATAAATGAACTGCGCAGGAGGATCCAAGGCAGGTGCGCTAAAACTAAACAAGAGGAGATAAATGAACGGCTCAAATTAGCAGAGATAGAGCTTAAGAATTCTCACGCCTACGATTATGTCTTAAAAAATAAAAATTTGACCCAGGCTTCAATAAAACTTAGAGATATTATATTGAAAGAGATAAGAAGTTAATACAACAACGAGGAGCAGGGAATGGGATATGCGGAAAGAGAAAATATGCTGGATAAGAGCGAGAAGTCGATTTATAAGCTAGTAAATTTAGCCGCCAAAAGGGCGCTGGAGATTGCCGAAGGCCAGCCAAAGCTTGTGGAAGACAAGGCGACTACTAAACCTTCTACTATTGCTTTACATGAGATTTCCGAAGGTAAGGTTGAAGCTAAAAAGACAAAAGCCAAAGAATAATTATGCCCGGGAAACAGAAAAGTATTATTTTAGGAGTGACTGCGAGTGTCGCGATTTATAAGGCTTGCGATATAATCCGTAGGTTAAAAGATGCCGGTTTTGCGGTTACCGTCATTCAGACCAAGGAGTCGGAAGAATTAATTAAACCTGTTCTTTTCGAGAGTCTTTCCGGCAACAAGGTGTATCAGGGGTTATTTAGCTCTACGGAGGCTTGGGAGATTGAACATGTATCTTTGGCTAGGAAGGCGGATTTGATTTTAGTTGCTCCGGCGACCGCTAATATTATAGCCAAGATCTCTTCTGGAATCTGCGATGACTTGTTGACTTGCGTTATCTGCGCTTCCAAGGCGCCTGTTTTGTTCGCTCCGGCGATGAATGAAAATATGTATAAGAATAAGATTACCCAGGCCAATATAGGCAAATTAAAATCTCTAGGCTATAAATTTGTTGAGCCCAGAAGCGGAAAGCTCGCTTGTGGAGACGTTGGCGTTGGTTGCTTGGCTAGTGTTGAAACAATAGTTCAGGAAGTAAGAGAGAATATTTGATCTTTGGCGACGTAGCCAAGTGGTAAGGCAGCTCTCTGCAAAAGAGCTATACAGCGGTTCGAATCCGCTCGTCGCCTTAATTTTTGCGAAGCAAAAATTACTCCGAGGATACCTAGTAATTTTTATCCAGGTTTGACGAGGAGCAAGGGGAACAAAGTTTACGGGCAAGTGGTGGAATGGCATACACGACAGACTTAAAATCTGTTGGCCGCAAGGTCGTAAGGGTCCGACTCCCTTCTTGCCCAATTAAATTTTCCGACAAGGAAAATTTAATTGGCACTCAAGTGAGCGTAATCCACCGACAAGGTGGATAGCGAACGAAGTACCTAATAAATATAAAAGAATAAGAAAGTCGCGGGCTCATAGCTCAGTTGGTTAGAGCGTTGCGTTGACATCGCAAAGGTCAGAGGTTCAAGTCCTCTTGGGCCCACCATTAAAAAGTAAAAAGGTAAAACTAAAATTCAAAACCAAAAAGTTTAATGACAAATGACAAAATTCAAAATCCAAAATAAATCTAAAACTCAAATATCAAAGCAGATGTTTTGTCATTTGGTATTTGTCATTTAAATTTATTTTTGAATTTTGGGCGTTGACCTTTGATATTAACAGTTTTTCCTTTTGATTTGCAGTTTTTGACTTCTTAGTTTTAACTTTTGAGTTAAATATGAATCTAGATATTTTAAGGCATTCTTGTTCGCATGTTTTGGCGGCCGCGGTTAAAGAGCTCTGGCCAGAAGTGAAATTAGCCATTGGTCCCGCGATCGAGGATGGGTTTTACTATGACTTCGACACTTCGGCTGCACTCAGTGCAGGCAAGAAAGAAGCTTTTTCCGACGAAGATTTAATCAAGATCGAAAAGAAGATGAGCGAAATCATCTCTAAGAACGAGCCGTTCGTAAGAGAAGAGTTAGATAAGCAAGCAGCCTTAGAGTTATTCAAAAAGTTAAATGAGTCATACAAGATAGAATTAATCAATGCGCTTGGCGACGAGAAAATTTCGGTTTATAACACAGGTAAGAGTTTTCTAGATTTATGCCGTGGTCCGCATGTTCAATCAACCGGTGAAATTAAAGCTTTTAAGCTATTGTCGGTTGCCGGAGCGTATTGGCATGGGATTGAAACCAACCCCATGTTGCAGAGGATTTACGGAACCTGTTTTGAAAGTAAAAAAGAGCTGGAAGAATATTTAAAGAATTTGGAAGAAGCAAAATTGCGCGATCATCGCAAACTGGGCCCGGCGCTAGAGCTCTTTGACATCTATCATGAGGAAGCAGGAGCAGGATTGGTTTTTTACCATCCGAAGGGTGGATTACTGCGGACCATAATCGAGAATTACGAGAAGGAAGAGCATTTAAAACGCGGCTACCAGATTGTGATCACTCCACACATTATGCAGGCAGGGCTTTGGAAGACCAGCGGCCATTATGATTATTATAAAGAAAATATGTACATGTTGAATATTGATGGCCAGGAATATGTTCTGAAACCTATGAATTGCCCGGGCCACATTTTAATTTACAAATCTAAGACCAGAAGTTACAAGGATTTACCCATAAGATATTTTGAATTAGGCACGGTTTACCGCCATGAAAAAGCCGGGGTGTTGCACGGACTATTGAGGGTACGCGGATTTACCCAGGATGATGCCCATATTTTTTGTTTACCCGAACAATTAAAGCCGGAAATAAAAGCAGTGATTGATTTTGTTTTTGATACGATGAAAGTTTTTGGATTTAAAGATGTGAGCATTGAATTAAGCACCCGTCCGGAAAAATCCATTGGTTCGGATGAGGATTGGAAACTAGCAACCAATTCACTTGAAGAAGCTTTAAAAGAAAAAGGTTTAAATTATGAGATCAACGAAGGCGACGGAGCTTTTTACGGGCCCAAGATCGATATTAAATTAAAAGACGCTTTGAAAAGATCATGGCAGTGCGCAACCATTCAGTGCGATTTCGCTCTTCCCAAGAGATTTAATTTGACCTATATTGATAATGAGGGAAAAGAGCGCCAGCCAATAATGTTACACAGGGTTTTGTTGGGGAGCGTCGAGCGCTTTATCGGCGCCTTGGTTGAAAATTACAACGGCGATCTGCCCCTTTGGCTTGCTCCGGTTCAGGTCTTGGTCATTCCGATAAAAGATTCGGTAATGGAGTATGCCAAAAAGATTTCCGATAGGCTTGCGCAGGAGAAAATCCGGGTTGAAGTGGATAGCCGTAATGAAACCTTGGATAAGAGAATACGCAATGCCGAATTAAGCAAAATTCCTTATTGCCTGGTAGTGGGTGAACGCGAGGAAAAATCCGCGCAAGTTGCGGTAAGAAAAAAGGGGAAAGGTAATCTGGGCACAATGAGTTTGGATGAATTTATAAAAACAGTAAAAGAAGAAATAGCTAGCAAAAATGTTCAATCACCAAACCCCAAATTCGGATGAAGCTCCAATTACTCAATTCCTAATTGGGTATTGAAACATTGAGATTTTATTCGACATTGGAATTTGGGTATTGGTCATTAAATAATATTATTAACCGATAAGAATAGGAGGTGGTTGCTATAAAAAAATTTGTCCGCATTAATGACAGAATCAGGGTGCCGCAAGTCAGGCTTATTGGTCCGGATGGCAATCAGTTGGGAATAGTGGTAATACAAAGGGCTTTGGATTTAGCGAATCAGCATGAGTTGGATCTGGTCGAAGTAGCGCCATCTGCTAATCCGCCGGTCTGCCGCATAGTCGATTACAGCAAATTTAAGTACGATGAAGAGAAGAAAGAGCGGGAAGCCAAAAAGCATCAAAAGCAGGGTAAGCTAAAAGAGATCCGCCTAAAGCCTAATATCGATGACCATGATTTCGAGACCAAAGTAAAGCAAGCGATAGCTTTCTTAAAGAAAAAAGATAAAGTGAGGGTCAACCTTTTTTTCCGCGGTAGGCAGATGGAGCATATAGATTTGGGGAGAAAGGTTTTAGATAGATTTATGAAGGAAGTGCAAACCGACGGAACAGTGGAGAAGCCGCCGATGATGGAAGGCCGGATTATGTCATTGGTAGTGGCGCCCAAATAAGAAAGAGGATAGAATGGGAAAGTTAAAAACTAAAAAAGGGGTTGCAAAAAGATTCAAGCTCACCAAAAAAGGAAAAATCAAATATTCTCGCGGCGGCAAAAGCCATCTTGCTTCCAGCAAGAAAATGAAAAGAGTGAGGAAATTAAGGAAGAGAGATATTTTGGATAACAAGAAAGAAGCAAAGTACCTTAAGCGTATGTTACCTTATGGTTAGAAAAGGAGTAACTCATGGCAAAGATTGCCCACAGTACAGCAACACGTAGAAGAAAGAAGAGATTATTAAAAAAGGCTAAAGGTTTTTTTGGGGATAGGAGCAAGCAGTTCCAGCAGGCTCATCGCGCCCTTCTCCATGCTTTAAAATACGCCTATCGCGACAGACAGGTCAAGAAGAGAGAGATTCGCGCTCTCTGGATCGCGCGCATTAACGCCGCAGCCCGCGCCGAAGGTGTCAGCTACAGCGTTTTTATGAACGGTTTGAAAAAAGCCAAAATTAATCTTGATCGCAAGATTCTGGCGGATTTGGCAGTAAAAGACAGCGCAGCTTTTAAGAAAATAGTCGGGCTGGCCAAGAAATAGCCAAGAGGTTACATGGACATTAATGTTGTTTTGTCCCAAATAGATTCGGAAATTCAGAATATCAATTCTTCTGAAGCGCTGGAAGAATTCCGCCTGAAATATTTAGGCAGGAAGGGGATAGTAGCTGAATTAACCAGCGCTATCCCTTCTTTGTCTAAAGAAGAGCGGGCTGTTTTCGGCCAGCAGGTCAACTCGCTTAAAAACAAACTCCTTTCGATCATCGCGGAAAAACAAAAAACACTTTCTGCCAGCGCCAATAAAGCGTCTGTATCATTCGATATAGGTATGCCGGGTATTGCTCAAGAATTTGGGCATCTTCATCCGTTAACCCAGATAACCGAAGAGATTTGTTCGATTTTCAGCAGGATGGGTTTTTCAGTTGTCGATGGCCCGGAGATAGAAACTGAGTATAATAATTTTACCGGATTAAATATACCTTTAGAGCATCCTTCCCGCGAAGCCTTCGATACTTTTTATTTAAAAGATTATAGTAAAATGCTTTTGCGCAGCCACACTTCGCCGGTTCAAGTGCGGGTGATGAAAGATAAAAAACCGCCTTTGGCGATCGTTGTTCCCGGACGCGTTTATCGGCCGGACGCGGTGGATGCGTCGCACTCATTTATGTTCCATCAGGTCGAAGGATTTATGGTGGGTAAAGATATTAAATTTTCGGACCTTAAAGGCCTCTTAGAAATATTCGCCAAAGCTATTTTCGGCAATGATATAAAAATGCGTTTTCGTCCGCACTTTTTTCCTTTTACCGAACCATCAGCAGAAGTGGATATTTCCTGTATAATTTGTAAAGGCAAAGGATGCTCTGCCTGTGGAAGAAAGGGTTGGCTTGAAATCTTAGGCTCTGGAATGATCCACCCCAATGTTTTTAAGCAAGTCGGAATTGACCCTAAAAAATATACCGGCTTTGCTTTTGGTATGGGTGTAGATAGAATCGCCATGCTTAAGTATGGCATTAATGACATCAGATTATTTTTTGAGAATGATTTAAGGTTTTTGAGGCAATTTTAAAATGAAGGTTACCTATAATTGGTTAAAGGATTTTGTTGATATTAAGATTCCGGCCAGGGAGTTAGCTGATAAACTGACCATGGCGGGTTTGGAAGTCGTTTCCCTCGAGGAAAAGGCAGGAGATTTTGTCTTCGAGATCGAAATTACTTCTAATCGCCCGGATTGGCTGAGTATTTTGGGTGTTGCCCGGGAAGTATCCGCCATAACAAACTCAAAACTTAAAAACCAAGACTTAAAACTCAAAGGTAAAACTACAAAAGGTGATTTTAAGATTGAGATCGAAGATAAAACAGATTGTTCCCTTTATTCTGCTAGAATTATTAAAAATTTAAAAGTCGCTCCTTCTCCGGAATGGATAAGGAAAAGACTGGAGTTAGTAGGCTGCCGCAGCGTTAATAATGTCGTGGATATTACGAATTACGTATTATTTGAATTAGGCGAGCCGCTGCATGCTTTTGACCTGGATAAATTGAATTCGGAGAAGATAATTGTGCGCAGGGGTAAATCTGGCGAGAAAATCTCGACTATCGATGGAACTGAAAGCAATCTTTCAAAAGATGTTTTGGTGATCGCGGATAAAGACAAAGCTGTCGCAGTTGCCGGAGTAATGGGAGGTAAAGATACCGAAGTCAGTTTTGCCACCAAAAATATTTTATTGGAAGCCGCTCTTTTTAATCCTATTATAATCCGCCGCTCCCGTCAGGCAATAGGCAAGGCAAGTGAATCAAGCTACAGGTTTGAGCGAGGTATTGATTTAGATATGGTAGCTAGGGCTTCTTTGCGCGCGGCGCAATTGTTAGAAGAATACTGTGGCGCAGAAGAAGTTAGCTTTAATTTGAGCGGTTTAAATAAATCGAAAGAAACAAAAATCGATTTAGATATTACTTATGCTTCAAAAATATTAGGAATAAATTTAGCAGTTGTCAAAGTAAAGCAAATTCTTATTGGGCTCGGATTTAAAACCAAGCAAAAATCTAAAAATATTCTTAGCGTAGGAGTTCCTTCTTTTAGGCAGGATGTAAAACAACCGGTTGATTTAGTTGAAGAAGCCGCCAGGATCTTTGGTTTTGAGCGGATTTCCAATAGTGTTCCTTCGGTAAAATCCGACGTAACTTTAAACATGCAAAGGAGTTTGGTTTCGGATATTAAGAATATGCTCGTAGGCCTAGGTTTAAGCGAAGCAATTACTTATAGCCTTATTGATCGGCCGGGATTAACAAATTCAGGTTTTGAATTCGGGGTAAATCCGGTAGGGATTATGAATCCCTTAAGCCAGGATCAGGAAATTTTAAGGCCCACTCTATTGCTTGGGCTTGGCAGGGCGATCAGTTTTAATCTAAATCAAAAGCAGGAGTTTATTTCGTTATTTGAAATCGCCAATATTTTTAAAGCAGGGACAGGGCCGCAAGAAGAGCTTTCTCTGGGAATTGTTTTAAGCGGGGTAAAGCCTTTCTTTACCGCAAGCGGGCTAGTTAAAGATGAAGTTAATCTGCTAAACATTAAAGGCATTTTGGAAACGATCTTTAAGCGGCTAGGTGTCACTGACTATGAATTTGTCAGTCAGGCTGCTAACTTTGTGGATATATATATTCAAAAAGAAAAGATAGGTTCGATGTTATGCCTTGACCAACAGGCGTTAAATTCGTTAGGAATAAAAAACAAAGATGTTTTTCTCTGCGAGCTTTCTTTGGATAAGTTTTTTCATTTTGTTCAGTTGAATAAAAAGTTTGCTCCTCTTCCGAAATACCCCGGGATTACCCGGGACATAAGTTTTATTTTAAAGGATGGCTTTTCAGTTAAAGACATTCTTATTCTGCTGAAAGAAAAGGGACAGCCGTTTTTACGCGAAGTTAAAGTTACGGATTATTATAAAGGTAAACAGATCCCTTCCGGTTGGAGAGGGCTTACCTTGTCATGTCTGTATGCCTCAGGGGAGCGCACTTTGACTGAAAAAGAGATTCAGCCCGCCCATGATTTGCTTTGCGCGTCGCTCACTCAGCAATTTGAGGCTAAGTTAAGATAGGCTTGATTTCTAGTCCTTATGTGCTATACTTTTTATACAAGAATTAAAACAGTTCTTTAGATATCCCTGCAGTGCTCGTTGGAAATTTGATAATTGTTGAACCAACACTAATTTCAAGGATGCCCTTTGGGCACCCACCTGAAACTAAACCGGTTCAGACTATTCAATCCAACGGCACTTATGCGGGGATTTTTTTTGAGGTCACAACTTATGGAGCAAAAACGACGTAAGTTGTATGGCCGAAAAATCCCGAGACTGTCGCTAATTTGCGATGCGGCCGAGGGAGGAACAACCTGTCAATCTTATGGACTTTTTTATCGAAGACAAAAAAATTGATCTAAGCAAGTTGCCTTTAGCTGTGCGCATGCGGCCGCGCTCTTTGAATGAGTTTGTCGGCCAATCCCATATATTAGGTAAGGGAAAACTTCTGCGCCGGGCAATTGAAGCGGACCGGCTAAGTTCTTTAATTTTATTTGGGCCTCCAGGAGTAGGCAAAACTTCTCTGGCCTGGTGCGTTGCAAATCTAACCCAGAGCCACTACATATCCATTAACGCGACCACTTCCAATGTCGAAGAACTAAGGAAAGTAATTTCCAGCGCTAAACAAAAAGAAGCTAATACCAATAAAAAAACCATTCTTTTTATCGACGAGATACATCGTTTTAATAAAGCCCAGCAGGATGTGCTTTTGCCGGATGTTGAAGACGGCAATCCCATATTGATCGGAGCGACTGTGCACAATCCGTTTTTCTCCATGGCCTCTGCTCTTTTGTCGAGATCGCTGGTCTGTGAATTAAAATCCTTAAAAGAAAATGAAATCCTGGATGTTTTGAACGCGGCCTTAAAAGATGATGAACGCGGATTGGGCAAATTAAAGGTTAATGCCGATAAAAAAGCGCTGGAGTTTTTGGCTAAGACTTGCGAAGGGGATGCCCGCAGGGCTCTAAGCGCTTTAGAGATCGGCGTGTTAACTACTCCTAAAACTAAAGACGGCAGGATCGACTTTAATCTGGAAGCGGCTCAGGAATCAATCCAGAAAAAAGCGGTTGTTTATGATAATGATGAAGACGCGCATTACGATACTGCCTCCGCTTTTATTAAATCCATGCGCGGATCTGATCCGGACGCGGCAATCTACTGGATGGCCAAGATGCTTTACAGCGGAGAAGATCCCAGATTCATCGCCCGCAGGGTTTGCATATTGGCAGCTGAGGACGTGGGGAATGCCGATCCGCTGGCTATAGTTTTAGCAAACGCAGCCTTGCAGATCTCGGAATTTGTGGGGATGCCGGAAGCGCGCATTCCTTTAGCCCAGGCGGTAATTTATGTAGCCTGCGCTCAAAAATCCAATGCCAGTTATTTAGCCATTGACAAAGCTCTGCAAGATATAGAGAATAAGAAGGTTCAGGAAGTTCCGGACCATCTTAAGGATACAACCGGTGATGCGGAAGCCCTGGGCCATGGCAAGGGTTATAAGTACGCCCATGATTATCCCGGACATTACGTGAAACAAAAATATACGCGTAAAAAAGTCCGTTATTATGAACCGACGCAGATAGGCTATGAAGCAAAGATAAAAGAGCGTTTGGATAAATTACGTAAAGACGAAGAAAAGGCGAAATGAATTTGATGGTCATAGTTTCAGTATTTGGAGCTGCCTTAGTGATGTTCGCGCTTTTTGTCGCCTTTTTTCCGGAGAGCAAGAACAAGCGTCTTCCTAAGGCTAAGAAAAAACCCGGGCTTAATTCGATAGGTTCATTATCAGATTTTAAAGATAGAAAGATCGCGGAGCTGGAAGAGGAAGTAAAAGCTGCTAAGGCTGAGACTGATAAAACTAAGTCCGAATATTTTAGCGCTAAAGCCCGTTTTCAGGAAGCGATTGATAAGCATGAGCAGATGGAGCAGGAAGTAAAGCGTAAACATGATTGGGTGACTGTTTCCGAGGAGATGCTGAATAAGGTTAAAATTGAAAACACGGAATTAAAAAATAAGTTCATGGCTAAAGAGAAAGAGCTGCAGGATGAATTCAGCAAAAATGTCAACGCAGCCAGGGAATCGCGGGAATTAAATGAAAAAATGCAAGCCTTGGATCAATCGATTAAAGAGAAGGTTGAGCAAATAGAGATCCAGAGGCACCAAATCGAAAAATACGTCAAGGATTTGAAGGCTCAGGAATTATTAGTTAACGAATTTAAGAATAAAGAAAAGATCAGCGAATGGATCCCCAAGGCCGAATTCAATCAATTGAATGAAGAATACACGGAATTGGAAAAAGAGCTGGAGGCAAAAGAAGAGAAACTGCAAAGTTTTGCCGAGGAGATTACCCGCCTAAAAAGGCAATCTCAGCAAGTAGAACCGAATTTAACCAAACCGGCTGTTGAAGAAAAATCCAAGGAAGAACTTAAAGTAGAGCCTATCGAGGAAAAACCTAAAGAAGAACCTAAACAACCTTCTATCGAAGAAGCAATACTCTCCTTAGAAGACTCTAAACCCGCAGAAAAACCTATTGTTGAACCTGTCAAGGAAGAGCCAGTTAAAGAGGAATCATCTCTTAGCCCTAAGCAGGGTCCAGCGCCTGCTCCTAAATATCCATTAGAGAAAACGCGCAACATTGGAATTATGGCGCATATAGATGCCGGTAAAACCACGCTTTCCGAAAGAATCCTTTTTTATACAGGCAAAAGCCACAAAATCGGCGAGGTGCATGAAGGCGGGACACAGATGGATTGGATGAAGCAGGAGAGGGAGCGCGGTATTACCATTACTGCAGCAGCAACAACATGTTTCTGGAAAGGACATCGGGTTAATCTCATCGATACTCCCGGGCATGTCGATTTCACCGTCGAGGTAGAGCGTTCGCTGCGAGTTTTAGACGGAGCAGTTGCGGTTTTTTGCGCTGTCGGAGGAGTTGAGCCGCAATCCGAGACTGTCTGGCATCAGTCCGACAAGTATAATGTCCCCAAGATCGCTTTTATTAATAAGATGGATCGCATTGGAGCGGACTTTTATGGTGTATTAAAAGGTATCGAAACGGATCTGGGAGGCAATACCATTCCTCTTGAGATTCCTATAGGCGCGGAGGACAGTTTCCTCGGAGTAATCGATCTATTGGAGATGAAAGCTTGTTATTATGAAGCAGAATCACAAGGAAAACAAACGCGCATTGAGGAAATCCCGCAGGAATACCTGGAAAAAGCCAAAGATTTCCACCACATTATGCTGGAGAAGGCGATTGCTTTTGATGAAGCATTAATGAAAAAGTATATTGATTCCGGGGAGAAAGAAATTTCGGTCGAAGAGTTAAAGAATGCTATACGTATTGGCACTGTTGCTAATAAGGCAGTCCCGGTTTTATGCGGAGCGGCATTCAAAAATAAAGGAGTGCAGAACCTGCTTGACGCGGTAACGTTATATTTGCCCTCCCCTTTAGATTTACCGGCTGTAGAGGGGCATGACATTGAAGACAAAGAGAAAAAATTGCCGCGCCGGGCGGATTTTAGCGAACCGTTTTCGGGGCTCGCTTTTAAAGTGCAGGCTGATCCGCATATGGGAAAGCTTGTTTACGTGAGGGTTTATTCCGGAGTGCTGGATACCGGGAGTTATGTTTTAAATTCCACAAAAAATAAAAAGGAGAGAGTCGCTCGTATTGTGCAGATGCATGCCAATCAACGGGAAAATATTGATTATGCTTTTGCCGGAGATATCGTGGCGGTTGTAGGGTTAGGCAATACCGTTACCGGAGATACACTTTGCGATGCGGATAATCCGATTCTTCTGGAAGCGATACAATTTCCAACTCCGGTTGTATCTTTGAGCATTGCGCCTAAGAGCCGCTCGGATCAGGATAAGCTGGGTAAAGGTTTAGCTAAATTGACCGAGGAGGACCCCACGTTTCTGGTGCATAGTGATGAAGAGACCAAGGAGGTGGTGCTTACCGGGATGGGAGAGTTGCATCTTGAGATAATTGTAGACAGGCTAAAAGAGGAATTCGGGGTTGAGGCTATAGTGGGTCAGCCTAAGGTTGCGTATCGGGAAACTATAATTGAGAAGTCCGAAGGCGAAGGAAAATATATCAAGCAATCCGGAGGCCGTGGCCAATATGGGCATGTTTTACTAAGGTTGATTCCCGCCGCATCCGGAGAGGGTTTTGAATTTATCGACAACATAAAAGGAGGCGCGATTCCCCGTTCATTCATTCCAGCGGTTGAAAAAGGCGTAATTGAGGCTATGGAGAAGGGCATTTACGTCGGATATCCGGTCGTAGACATAAAAGTAGAATTATACGATGGTTCGTTCCACGAAGTAGATTCTTCGGAATTGGCCTTTAAAATGGCCGGGATATTTGGTTTTAAAGAAGCATTTATGAAAGCAAAGCCGATATTATTGGAACCGTATATGTCTTTGGAAGTTGCTACGATTGAAGAATATGCCAATGCCTGCATAGGTTATATTTGTTCGCACCGCGGGAAAATATTGAATGCGGAGCCGAAAGGCAAACAAAAGATTATTTCTGCCGAAGTTCCTCTTGCAGAGATGTTTGGTTATGCTACCGCATTTCGTTCTCTATCCAGCGGACGCGCCAACGCCTCTATGGAATTTTCCAAATACCTCCAGGTCCCGCAAGAAATAACCCAAAAGCTTATTGAAGAGAAGCAGAGACAGAAGAAAGATTCGTGAAAAAAATCGATTATAAAAATGAACTTAATCCGGCCCAGCTTGAGGCTGTTGAGTCCATCGATGGCGCATATTTGGTTATTGCCGGAGCAGGAAGCGGTAAGACTAGGGTTTTAGTGCATCGGGTAGCGTATCTGGTTGAAAAAGGAGTAAAGCCGGACGAGATTTTATTGCTTACTTTTACCCGCAGGGCTAGTGAAGAGATGCTGCGCCGGGCAAGCCTGCTTTTAGATGAACGCTGTTCAAGGGTTTCTGGCGGCACATTCCATTCGTTTGCCAACGCGACTTTAAGAAGATACGCCAAAGCTTTAGGCCTAGCCAATAATTTTTCTATCCTTGATGAGCCTGATGCCGAAGACACGATTAATTTGATCCGTACGCAAATGGGTTTTAACAAGAGCGAAAAACGCTTCCCCCGCAAAAAAGCCATTTTGGAAGTAATCTCTAAGAGTGTGAATAAATCCGAAAAATTAGAAGATGTTCTATATGATGAATACCCGCAATTTTTGGAGTTTAGCGAAGAAATTAAGCAAATCCGCGAAGAATACCATAAATACAAGATTGAAAAATCTCTTTTAGATTATGACGATCTTTTAGTTTACCTGAAAAAACTTTTAACTAACCACGAAGAGATAAGGCTGTCGCTATCCCGGAAATACAGGTATATTATGGTGGATGAATATCAAGATACGAATAAACTCCAAGCTTTTATTGCCTGTTTATTGGCTTCGGAACATAAGAATATTATGGTTGTTGGGGATGACGCGCAGAGCATTTATTCATTTAGGGGAGCGAATTTCAGAAACATTATGGATTTTCCCCAGCTTTTTAAAAATACCAAAATTATCACTCTCGAGGAGAATTATCGCTCCACCCAGCCGATCTTGAATCTAACTAATGAAGTAATTAGAGGAGCAAAAGAAAAATTTGAGAAGAATCTTTATACGAAGAAGAAAGGGGAGCAACAGCCGGTTTTTGTGGATGCCGAAGATGAAAACGGCCAATCCCGTTATATCGCGGATAAGATTCTGGAATTAAGGGAAGAAGGGGTGGAATCAAAGGATATCGCGGTTTTGTTTAGATCAGGCTGGCACTCTAATGACCTGGAAGTAGAATTAGCCAGCCGCAACATTCCCTTTGTAAAATACGGCGGACAAAAATTCGTCGAAGCAGCGCACATCAAAGATGTGATTTCTTATTTACGAATTGTCTATAACGCTGCGGATCAAGTAAGCTGGTTGCGCGCGCTGCTATTAATACCCGGCATAGGCCCGAAGAGTGCCGAAAAAATAATTAATGCCCTTATTCCCGGCAAAGGCGCACCGCTGGTAACTTCCGAAAAAAATAAAGAAGAGGTAAATAAGCTTTTTAATATCCTCAAGGATATTAATTCCAGTATGCAGGGTCCGGCCGAGATAATCGAAATATTTTTGGAGTATTATCAGCCCCTGCTTAAAAATAAATATGATGATTTTCATAAAAGGATTAATGATCTGGATTCGCTTTTACGCATCGCTTCGCGCTATAAATCATTAGAGCAATTTTTGACGGATATGGCCTTAGAGCCACCCGAACGTTCCCTTGCCGAGGCAGGATTGAAGGATAAAGATGATTCCACGCTTACGCTTTCCACAATTCATTCCGCTAAAGGATTGGAGTGGCATACAGTGTTTCTGATTTATGTTGCCGAAGGCCACCTGCCTTCTTATCGTTCTCTGGAAGATGAAGAAGGTATTGAAGAAGAACGCCGGCTTTTTTATGTTGCTTCTACCCGGGCAAAAGAAAACCTTTTTTTGCTTAAGCCTCATGTGGACCGTAACCCAAGAAGCTTTATGGACGGCGGCGGTCCGGTTCTTACCCAGGTCTCGCGTTTTCTGGATGAAAGCAAGATTATGGATAAGCTTCTTCAGATTGAAGATACGGGGAACGAATTTGATGCTGGATATGCCGAATTTAATGAAGATATCGATAAGAAGGGCGCAACCGATAAAGAGTTCTTAAGAATGATGCAAGAACATTTCCGCGATAAAGAAGAATATTAATCCTGCCCCATATTTTCCTTGCTCTGGCCTTTAAATAGTGGTAAAATTTTTGTATGATTATAACAGAGTCAAAACCCCTTCAGGATATTGTAGATAGCTTAAAAAGCTATACTAAGATTTTCTTGGTAGGCTGCGGTGAATGCGCCACTACTTGTAAGACCGGCGGCGAGCCCGAGATCCTTAAAATGAAGCAGGAGTTAGAACTGCAAGGCAAGATAATCATCGGTTATTGCATACCTTCTGCTCCCTGTGTGGCAGCCAAGCTCAAGACGGAAATTGCCAAGAATATGTCTCTTTTTCGCCAGACCGAGGCTGTTTTAATTTTATCCTGCGGTTTAGGGGCGCAGTCTTTTAAAGATAACGATAGGTTAGGCTTAGCGGTTTTCCCCGCCTGCGATACTATTTTTGGGGCGGTAATGGACGCCAAAGGCGATTTCTACGAGAAATGTTCTTTTTGTGGAGATTGTGTTCTGAAGATAACCGGAGGAATTTGTCCTATTACTCTTTGCGCCAAAGGTTTGCTTAATGGGCCTTGCGGCGGAATGAACAAAGGAAAATGCGAGGTAGATAAAGGTAAAGATTGCGCCTGGGTTTTGATTTATAAGGAATTGGAGAGGAATAAGAAATTAGATTCTTTAAAAGAAATCCGGGGACCCAAAGATTTTCGAAAATCAGCCAAGCCGCATAAACTAGTAATGAATAAATAAAATGGCAGAACAGTTGCCTTATAGCGAGAAAGTAATGGATCATTTTATGCATCCGCGCAATGTCGGAGAAATTACCGATGCCAGCGGTGTTGGTACCGTCGGGAATCCTATCTGCGGCGATGTAATGAAAATGTTTTTAAAGATAGAAAATGACGTAATCGTGGATGTCAAGTTCAAGACATTCGGCTGCGGAGCCGCAGTTGCCACAAGCTCAATGGTTACGGAAATGGTTAAAGGGAAATCTATCAAGGAAGCGTTGACTATTACCAATAAAGCAGTAGCTGAAGCATTGGGGGGATTACCTGTGATTAAGATGCATTGTTCGGTTTTGGCGGAAGAAGCTCTGCGTTCAGCGCTGAAAGATTACTATATTAAGCAAGGCAAACCCGTTCCCTTTGATTCCCGGGAACATAAGCATGAGGGAGAGGCCTGTTTATAGGACTAGGTATGTTGACAAAGCAAGCATTACGTAGTAAAATTCTACTTAAGCTCAAAAATCATAAGGAGGAGGACCGTAAGAATAAGAGCCGGTTAATCAAGAATAAACTTTTGAGACAAAAAGTTTTTAAAAAAGCGAAAAAAGTGATGTTTTACATCGCCATGAAAGGCGAAGTGGAAACAAGAGAAATGATAGAATCAGCGCTAAGATTAGGTAAGATTATTGCCGTGCCAGTTTGTGTGAAAAATAGAGCGTCTTTAAGGCCAGCTATATTAAATAGCCACGCCCACTTAAAAAAAGGACCTTACGGAGTGTCCGAACCTGTTATTAACAGGTTTATCCGGCCCGAAGATTTGGATTTGGTAATTGCCCCGGGAGTTGCTTTTGATAAAAAAGGCAACCGGCTTGGCCGGGGAAAGGGTTATTATGACCGGTTCCTAAGCAAACTCCCTAAAGATACTCCTTCTATTGGTTTGGCATTTCGTCTGCAAATCTTACCCGCTGTTCCCACTGCTTTCCACGATGTAAGCGTCAAAAAAGTACTCTTCGCTTAAATAACAGAGTTTGAAATTCTAGGGATAGGTACAGGTAATGGTAGAGAAAGGCAGAAGTTTTTCTTTTTCTGCACCTATACTTCTACCTAGATTACTGGGGAGGGGATATATGTTGCTGACTATATTTATATCATTAGTAGTCGGTTGTGTATCTGTTTTGGCAGGTTATGCCTTGAGAAAACAGATAGCTGAAAAGAAGATACAGGATGCTGAATCCAAGGCGCAAGCAATTATGGAACAAGCCCGCAAGGAGGCTCAGGATAAGCGCCGCGAAGTGGAATTGGAAGCTAAAGATTTGTTGTACCGTGTACGTCAGGATTTTGAACGCGAGTCAAAAGACAGGCGCCAGGAGCTCTCTAATATGGAGAAGAGGCTTGCGCAAAAAGAAGAAAATATCGACCGCAGGCTCGATCTTTTGGAAAAGAAGGAAAAAGAGCTTGAAGCAAAACACGAAAACATCAGGAAACAAGAAGAGGCGATTAAAGCCAAAGACGTCCAGTTGCATTCTTTGGTTGCTGAAGAAAAAGAGAGGCTGCAGAAAATCTCATCGCTTTCAGTAGAAGAAGCCAAGCAGATTTTACTTAGCCGGATGAGCGAAGAGTTGGGGAATGAAAAAGCGGTTTTAATTAAAAAACAGGAAGAAGAAATACGCAGCGTTTCTGATAAGAAGGCCAGAGAGATTTTAAGCTTGGCGATACAAAAATGCGCCGCGGAACATACAGTCGAATCCACGGTTAGTGTTGTGGCTTTGCCGAGCGATGAAATGAAGGGCCGGGTTATCGGCCGCGAAGGAAGGAACATTCGTGCTTTAGAGATGGCTACGGGGGTAGACGTGATTATCGATGATACCCCGGAAGCGGTTACAATATCCGCATTTGATGCTGTGCGCCGGGAGATTGCCCGTTTGAGTTTAGAGAAGCTTCTTGCTGACGGAAGGATACATCCAGGCAGAATCGAAGAAGTCGTCGAAAAAACCAAGAAAGAAATGGATGAAAAGATCCGCGAAGAAGGAGAGCGGGCGGCGTTTGAAGCCGGAGTAAATGGCTTGCATCCTGAGATAATCAAACTGCTTGGCCGGTTGAAATACAGGACAAGTTTCGGGCAGAATGCCTTACAGCATTCTAAAGAGGCGGCGTTTCTATTGGGAGCCATGGCTTCAGAGCTGGGTTTGGATTTTAAATTGTCGCGTAGAATCGGGCTATTGCATGACATAGGGAAAGCGGTCGATCATCAGGTTGAAGGTACGCATGCCAAACTTGGAGCGGAATTAGCCAGAAAATATGGCGAGTCACCCGAAGTGGTTATGGCGATCGAGGCTCATCATGAAGAGTCGGCGCCGCAGAGTATTTACGCGGTCTTGGCGATAGCGGCAGATGCTATTAGCGCGGCTCGTCCGGGAGCCCGGCGTGAAACATTGGAAACGTATGTTAAGCGCTTAGAAAAATTAGAGTCAATCGCCAATTTGTTTAAAGGAGTAGAAAAATCTTTCGCTATTCAAGCCGGACGCGAAATACGCGTTATCGTCCAACCGGAAAAAATAACCGATGCCGAGGCAATCAATATGGCCAGAGATATTCGTAAGAAGATAGAGGAGGGGATGGAATATCCCGGGCAGATCAAGGTTACGGTGATTAGAGAAACCAGAGCAATAGAGTATGCTAAATAGGATGTCCTAAATTCAAATGACAAAATTCAGAATCCAAAATAAATCCAAAGCTCAAAACACAAATATCAAACCAAGCTTTTGTCATTTGGTATTTGTCATTTAGATTTATTTTGGATTTTGAGCTTTGGATTTGACATTAATGATAAGGTATGTGTAAACAATGAAAATACTATTTATCGGCGATATAGTGGGTGGTCCCGGCAGAAGGGCGGTTAATAAGCTTCTTGCGGGATTAAAGGAAGAATATTCCCTGGATTTTGTTATTGCCAACGCTGAGAATGCTTCAGGTGGTTCGGGAATAGTTCCTAAAGTGGCGGATGAATTGTTCAATTCCGGGGTCGATGTAATTACTTCCGGAGACCATATTTGGAAAAAAAGCGAGATATTTGAACTAATAAACCGAGAGAGAAGAATATTGCGGCCGATAAATTTTCCCGCAGCTTCTCCAGGCAAAGGTAGCGGTATCTTTAAGACGAGAACAGGGCAGAAAATCGGTATAATCAATGTTAACGGAAGGGTTTTTATGGAAGCGCTGGATTGTCCTTTTAAAACGGCGCTTGCTGCGCAAAAAGAGCTTATTAAGGAAACAAGGGTAATTGTCGTAGATATGCACGCAGAAGCTACTTCTGAAAAGGTAGCCCTTGGTTGGTATCTGGATGGTCATGTTTCTGCAGTTTTAGGCACGCATACCCATATTCAGACTGCAGATGAACACATACTTCCCCAAGGGACAGCTTACCTGACTGATGCCGGAATGTGCGGACCTTATGATTCGGTTATCGGAAGGAAAGTAGATAATGTTCTGGAGAGGTTTATTACCGGGCTTCCCGTAAGATTTGAAGTAGCCGAAGAAAATATTCAATTGCATGGCGCGGTTTTGGATATCGATGAAGAAACCGGTAGGGCGAGGTCCATTAAGAGAATACAAAAGAAACTATTAGATTGATAATAAATGACAAAGCATAAAATTCAAAATAAGTTCAAAGCAAAAATGTTAAATGACAAAACTTTTGTTTTGGTATTTGTCATTTTAATTTTGAATTTATTTTGTGCTTTGAATTTTGACATTTGTCATTTAGCTTTTGCTCAAACAGCCGATGACCTCGAGTTAATTTTGGATATCAATTCAAGCACTATTCCCATACCTAAAGTCTTCAAACCCAATCTTGATTTAAGCGGCAGGGGTTTTAATTCTGATAATACTTGGCCGCAAAGCCTAGCTTCAAAGGAAGCTTTGGATGCTTGGCAGAAAGATATCGGCTTTAATGGATTTTACCGTATCCAGTATAATCTTTGGGAAATTACCCAGCTTGCCAAAGATCAGGCGGCAAAAGATAAAATGCTCGCTAACTATGAGAATATTATTAAAAGCATAAATGATTCCGGCGGAACGGTTATCCTGAATTTGTTCGGGACCCCCGCGGGAATGGGTAAGATTTTAGATAAAAACAGCAGCCCTTTGAATTTAGCGGCGTATAAAGATTTGGTTAAGGGTATAATCAAAGATTTAAGTTGCGAAAAAAAATACAATATTTGGTATGAGGTGTGGAGCGCTCCGGATTTGGAAGGGTTTTTCTTAGGGAGAGAACTGGATTACCTTAATCTTTACCGCTTGGTTAGTGAAAGCGTAAAAGAACTGGAGGCTCAATATAAAATCCATATTCCGGTTGGCGCGCCCGGCGCAAGTTCCTGGTTTCATAGCATAGGAGAAAATAATGTTTTAACTCCGGAGAAAAGCCTGGTTTACGCGCTAATTAAATTTTGTTACCAGAATCATCTGAACCTCGATTTTATTACTTGGCATAGTTTTTCTACCGACCCTAAAACGGAAAAAGAAAATACTATCTATGATAAGAATGCCTTAAGTCTTGTGCGGGACTGGTTATCGTATTTCAACTTTGATAAAAATATTTCTTTGATTGTAGATGAATGGAATTATGACCGTCACGCAAATCTTATACCCGAGCGTAAAGAAAAAGCTTATATTACTGCCAGCTACATCCCGGCCCGCCTAAAGAATATGTACGAAGCGGGTTTGGACAATCAACTCTATTTTTGTTTGGAAGATTTTCAGGGCAACCCGGAAGGGGTGACTAGGAACATAGGAGTTTTTTATCTGTCTCTTAAGCATTCAGGGGGGCAGAAAGTAAGCTACAATGTTTTCAGAATGCTTAAAGAGTTGGAGAAAAATATGTTTTCCGTAAAGCTTAACGACGAATTTACCGGTGCCATCGCCACGAAATCAGATGAAAAAATTGCCGTGTTGATCTATAATTATATTGACCCTGAAATAGCTCAAAGTTTAGTTGCCCAGAATATTGCCGGATTTAGCGCCGCCGAGAGCAAATTTCTTCTCGGGCTTATCCGTTCTGATCAGCTTTCTAAGATTATTTCGCAGCATGAAGAAGTCGGCACATTGCCTACAACCAATAGGGTCAAAAACTTATTGAAGAACGCCAAAGAACTTTATGCTAAGGCTGAACAATTGAAATCTGCCAAACGCCCGCTCAAACTTAACCTGAAGAATATCAAAGGAATTTACTCTTATAGCCAATTTACGTTAGATTCATCCTGCAGTTTGAACTGCGAGTTTAAGCCTGTCGTTGAGAAAGAAATTACTGCCCAAGATTCTTATCAGGAAGAACTCTCTTTAACTCCTTACTCGGTTAATCTTATTGTTTTGAAGAAAAAACCCGAAGTAAAGATCTCGGAAGCTGTAAAAACAGAAACCCCGAAAATAGAAGCGTCAAAAGTTGAGGCGCCCAAGTTAAAAGAGGCTCCCAAAGATGCCAACACTGCAGGAAAATAAACATATTTATACTGTTTCCCAAATTACCTTAGAGATCGGAGTTATTTTTGAGAATACATTTGGCAACGGGGTTTGGGTTGAAGGAGAGATTTCTAACTTTAAAGCAGCTACTTCCGGGCATTTTTATTTTTCACTCAAAGATAGCGCTTCTGTTTTGGCTGCTGCGATGTTTGTCCGGGCGAACCGGGAATTGAAATTTAAATTACAAGACGGCATCAAAGTAATTTGTTTTGGAAAGATCGATGTTTATGGCCCGCGCGGACAATACCAGATGATCGTGGAAAAAATGGAGCCCAAAGGTATTGGCGCACGAGCGTTAGCTTTTGAGCAATTAAAAGAGAAGTTGTTGAAAGAAGGCTTATTCGATGCTGCGCACAAAAGAGAACTGCCTTTTATGCCTTTTCGGGTGGGTGTAGTTACTTCCGGAGCAGGAGCGGCGATTCGTGATATTTTAGGTATACTGAAAAAAGGCGCTTCTTGCGTGGATGTTGTAATTCGCTCTGTCCGCGTGCAAGGGGAAGGCGCGGCGCAAGAAATCGCTCAAGGGATTGAAGATCTGAATGAATTCAATAAAGTCGATGTTATTATTGTCAGCCGTGGCGGCGGAAGCACAGAAGATCTCTGGTCTTTTAACGAAGAAATTGTGGCCATGGCGGTTTATAATTCAAAAATACCGGTGATTTCGGCAGTAGGACATCAAATAAATACGAGCCTATGTGATTTAGTGGCTGATTGTTTTGTGGAGACGCCAACTGCAGCAGCCAAAATAATTGTAGATAAGAAAAACGCTATTTTTGCCCAGCTCGACAGCTTGCGTCACGAAATGGGGTTTTCCGTTTCCGATATTATCGGAGTTTTAAAAAATAATCTTATTGCTTTAAAGAATTCGATCAAGAGCCCGCTAGATCGTTTACATGAAAAAGCTCAGGTTGTTGATGATTTGTCGCTTGGCTTAAACCAAAATATGCGTCAACTTATTAATATTACCCGTGAAAAAACTCTGGCATTAATCCACAGGTTAGAGGCGCTTAGCCCGCTGGCGGTTTTATCCCGCGGGTATAGTTTGAGTATGTTTCTGGCGGATGAATCGGTAATTAAAAGTCCGGCCCAGATTAAAAAAGGGGATAAAGTAAAAACAATTTTAAGCGAAGGAAGTTTCATAAGTTCAGTCGAGGAGGTTAGTAATGACCAAAGAAAAACAACCGCTTGAAGAAGATATAAAGAAACTACAGAAAATCGTGGAAGACTTATCCGGAGGAAAACTTACCTTGGCAGAGGCGCTTAAAAAATATGAGGAAGGAATTAAGCTTGCCGAAAATTGCTCGCAAACACTGCAGGATGCCGAACGTAAGGTAGAATCCTTGATGAAAAAAGACGGGAAATTCTTGCTCAAGGATTTTTCCGAAGATGAAGAGGGGAAAGACTAACGATGTTCTTGGAAGGAATTAGCTCGCCACAGGATTTAAAGAAGCTTAAACTTGAAGAATTGCCGCGTCTTGCTTCAGAGATAAGGCAAAGAATGACTGAGGTTGTGGCAGTTAACGGCGGACATTTAGCCTCAAGTCTGGGAGCAGTGGAATTGATTATCGCCCTGCATTATTGTTTGAATACTCCGCGGGATAAAATAGTTTTTGACGTGGGGCATCAGTCTTACGCGCATAAGATATTGACCGGAAGAAACAAAGAATTTTCTACGCTTAGGACTTATCAAGGGATTTCCGGGTTTCCTTCTAAAGACGAATCGGTTTATGATTGTTTTACAACCGGACATTCTTCAAATGCGGTATCTTTGGCTTTAGGATTAGCTGTAGCCAGAGATAAGCTTCCTATTGATGAGTATTTTAAAGTTGTGGCGGTAATCGGAGACGGTTCTTTAAGCGGAGGCCTGTGTTTTGAAGGGTTAAATAACGCCGGGCACCTGAAAAAAGACATACTGGTAATCCTGAATACCAATGAGTTAAGTATCTCTCCAAATGTTGGGGCCATCAGCAATTATTTGAATAAAATTATTTCCCTGCCTGTCTATAACCGTTTTAAACAATCTTTGGAACAGTTTCTTGTCAAGCGCGGCAAGCGCGGCAGCCGGGTTTTGAGTCTGGCAAATAAATTTGAAGAAGGGCTTAAGGGGTTATTTATTCCTGGGGTGCTTTTTGAAGAATTGGGTTTTCGTTATTTTGGCCCGCTTGATGGCCATAACATAGAGGCTTTGACCAGTTCACTTAAAAACATCCTGAATATAAAAGGGCCGCGCATACTGCATGTAGTTACAAAAAAAGGCAAAGGATATTTTGCCGCTGAAAATGAACCTGTAAGATTCCATGGGACAGGCCCATTTGATATTCAGACGGGATTAAGTTTAACTAAATCATCCGGAGGGAGAACCTACACGGAAGTTTTTAGCGATAAGCTGGCGGAATTGGCCGCCGGAGACAATAAGATTATAGCTATTACCGCAGCAATGCCTGAAGGGACGGGATTGGATAAGTTTCATCGTTTATTTCCGGATAGATTCTTTGATGTTGGCATTGCTGAGGGGCATGCGGTTTGTTTTGCTGCCGGGCTAGCTAAAGCGGGGTTTAAGCCGGTAATTGCTTTGTATTCTACTTTTCTACAAAGGGCTTATGATCAGATTATTGAAGATGTGGCCTTGCAAAACTTGCCGGTTATATTTTGCCTTGATCGCGCAGGAATCGTCGGTGAGGATGGGGTTACGCATCAGGGAATATTCGATATAGGTTTCTTAAATACAGTTCCGCATCTGGCAGTTTTGGCGCCAAAAGACGCTAAAGAATTAGAGTCAATGCTGGAATTCAGCGTTAAATCTAATATTCCCGTAGTGATAAGATATCCCAAGGGTAGGGCAGAGGTTTTGTCAGGTAAATATCCGGAGATTGAATTGGGCAAAGCAGAGGTTTTAAGCGAAGGAAAGGATTTTGCCATTATTGCTTTAGGGAGTATGGTTAAAGCTTCTTTAGAAGCCCAGGAATTATTGCAGAAAGAAGGGTTATCGGGTTTTTTAATAAATTCACGTTTTGCCAAGCCTTTAGACAAGAGCCTGTTTAGCGCAATAGCCGGGAAGACAAGATTTATTTTTACAGTTGAAGAGGGGATTGTTGAGGGAGGGTTTGGGAGCGCCGTAGAGAGCGCGTTGGGGAAATCAATTATAAAAATCGGCTTACCGCGTTCATTTATCGAACATGGCAAGAGAGAGTTGTTGCTGGAAAAATACGGATTGACCGCCAAGGGAATTGCGGATAAGATTAAGTCAGTACTATGCCAAAAATAACCATTAATAAAGATAAATGCAAGGGTTGTCTTTTATGTGTAAGTGTTTGTCCTCAGAGGTTAATTGTGGTCGAGGATGAACTTAATTTACGCGGGATAAAGCCGGTTAAATTTAAACCCGGGGGTAAGTGTGTGGGGTGCGCGATGTGCGCGGTTATCTGCCCGGATTGTTGTATTGAAGTATATAAGTAAAGTCAAAAGTTTAATGACAAATGACAAAATTCAAAGCACAAAATAAAATCAAAATTACAAATGACAAAACCAAGGTTTTGACATTTGTAATTTGTCATTTAAATTTATTTTTGAATTTTGGGCTTTGACCTTTGACATTAATAGTTTTGTTTTTTAACCTGTGGTTTTACCTTCTGCATTTTTAATTTTGGTTTAGAATTATGGCTAAGACAAAAATATTGATGACTGGTAATGAAGCAATCGCGAAAGCTGCCATTGATGCCGGCTGCCGGTTTTATGCCGGGTATCCGATTACTCCGCAGAATGAACTTATTGCCTATATGGCTAATAATATGGAGAAAAGCGCAGGGGTGTTTATCCAGGCTGAAGCTGAAGTCGCCGCGATTAATATGGTATTTGGCGCGTCCGCAGCAGGAGCCCGCGCAATGACTTCGTCATCTAGCCCCGGTATCAGCTTGAAGCAAGAGGGTATTTCTTATATAGCCGGAGCAGAGCTCCCCGCGTTAATCGTAAATATTGTGCGCGGCGGCCCGGGTTTAGGCAATATCGCTGCCGCCCAATCGGATTATTTTCAGGCCACGCGTTCAGGCGGGCACGGAGATTATCATTGTATAGTTTTAGCGCCCGCAAGCGTTCAGGAGTGTTACGATTTTACCGGACTTGCCTTTAATCTCGCCGATAAATACCGGACTCCGGTAATAATTCTTGGCGATGGTCTGCTTGGGCAGATGATGGAACCAATTGTTTTAGCCAAGCCTCAAGTCTCAAGCCTCAAGTCTCAAGATAAACCATGGGCTTTAACTGGCTGCAAAGGAAGAAAAGCCAATGTGGTTAAATCCTTTTATTTGAAGGAAGGGGACCTGGAGAAATTTAATCTTAAATTGCAGAAGAAATACCAACAGATACAGCTGAAAGAAGAGCGTTACGAAGAATTATATGTGAATGACGCAAAAATAGTTTTGGTTGCCTATGGCAGCATGGCTAGGATTGCTAAATCAGCGGTAAAGGCTTTAAGGGGCAGGGGAAAAAAGGTTGGTCTAATCCGTCCAATAACCCTATGGCCGTTTCCTAAACAAGTTTTTTCTAAACGTTTGACGTCAAACGAAAAATATCTGGTAATTGAAATGTCTTACGGTCAAATGCTGGAAGACGTGCAATTGGCTATTTGCGGCCGGGCGAAAGTTGAATTCTTGGGCCGAGCCGGCGGAGGGGTTCCTTCGGAAGAAGATATCATGCGTAAAGTAAATGAAATGCTGTAAATGACAAATTTTGCGCTTTGGTATTTGATATTAACCAATTTTTATTATGAAAATATATAGTCATCCGAAATCTTTAAGAAATGTCTCAACTCACTATTGCCCGGGTTGCGGACATAGCCTGGCGCACCGGCTTATTGCTGAAGTAATCGATGAATTAGGCATCCGCGAAAAGGTTATCGCGGTAGCTCCGGTCGGGTGCGCTGTCATCGCCTATGATTACTGGGATTTTGATTGTTCCGAAGCCGCCCACGGCCGAGCGCTGGCAGTTGCCACCGGTTTAAAAAGGGTCAGGCCCCAAAATATTGTTTTTACTTATCAGGGCGACGGAGATTTAGCGGCTATCGGCACGAACGAAACAATACACGCGGCTAACCGCGGAGAAAATGTTTCGGTTTTCTTTATCAATAACGCTGTTTACGGAATGACCGGTGGACAAATGGCGCCGACCACTCTTCTTAATCAGAAGACTTCCACTTCGCCTCTGGGCAGATCAGCCGCAGCGCAAGGGTACCCTTTAAAGATTTCTGAAATGTTAGCGCTTTTACCGGGAGTAAAATATATTGAGCGTGTTTCGTTACATTCTCCGCAAGAGATCATGAAAACCAAAAAGGCAATAAGGCAGGCGTTTGTGAATCAAATAGAAGGGGTTGGTTTTTCTTTGGTGGAGATATTGTCTCCCTGCCCGACATATTGGGGTTTGTCTGCCAGAGAGTCAATGGCTTGGATCAAAAATACAATGATCAAAGAATTTCCTTTAGGGATAATTAAATGACAAAATCCAAAATCACCAAATCCCAATGTCGAATAAAATCCCAATGACTAAATGTCCAAGTTGGAGCTTGTAACTTGGAAATAGGGATTTCATCCAAAAGGATTGTCTTTGGATTTTTGAGGTTTTTGCGTTTTTAATTAATCGACTATGCTAGAAAAAATTATAATAGCGGGTAGCGGCGGACAAGGTATTATGCTTCTGGGAAAAGTTTTGGCCGAGGCAGCCCTGCTTAGCGATAAATTCATTACCTGGCTTCCTGCCTATGGTCCGGAAGTACGCGGAGGGTGCGCGCATTGTATGGTAATTATATCCGACGCTGAAATCGGCTCTCCACATGTGGATAAAGCGGACACCCTGATCATTATGAACCAGGCATCTTTGGTAAAATTCAAGAATAGATTAAAATCCGGCGGCCTTATGATTGTGAATAGCTCTTTAGCGGCAGTAGAAGATAATCCAGAAATCAAGTCAGTATCGGCAAGATTTACGGATATCGCCATAGGTTTAGGTAATATTAAAGTAGCGAATATGGCCGCTTTAGGAAGGTATTTAACGAATAAAAAGATTATTGCTCCGGGAAATATCGTGAAGGCGATGAAGAAGATTGCGCCTAAAGGCCAGCCGGAATTACTCAGAATAAATATCGAGGCGCTTAACAAAGGAATGGAGTTATAAATGGTTAGAGTAAGATTCGCCCCCAGCCCTACGGGAAATTTGCATATTGGAGGAGCGCGCACAGCTTTATTCAATTGGCTTTATGCCCGGGCAAAAGGGGGAAAGTTTGTTTTAAGGATTGAAGATACGGACCAGGTTCGCTCAAAACCGGAATTCGTGGATGAGATTTTGAATAGCCTAAAGTGGTTGGGTTTTGACTGGGATGAAATTGGCTACCAGAGCAAGAGGTTCGATATTTATAACGAATACGCGCAAAAATTGCTTAGCGCGGGCAAGGCCTATAAAGAAAAGCTTCCGGATAAGCCGGGAGAAGCTATAATTTTTAAGGTGCCGCAGCAAAAAATTAAAATGCAGGATTTAATCCGGGGAGAAATCGAATTCGATACCAGCGTAATCAAGGATCAGGTTTTGATTAAATCCGACGGAACACCAACCTATAATTTCGCCTGCGTGGTGGACGATGCGACTATGGATATTACCCACGTTATCCGGGGCGACGACCATATTTCCAATACGCCTAAGCAGACGCTTTTGTATGAGGCTCTTGGTTTTAAACTGCCTAAGTTTGCGCATTTGCCTTTAATTATGGGAATGGAGGGAGGCAGGCTTTCCAAGAGAACGGGAGCTACCGCTATAAGCGATTACCGTAAAATGGGTTATTTGCCGCAGGCCCTGGTTAATTATCTTTTGCTTTTAAGCTGGGCTCCGGGAAATAACGTCGAGCTCGTCGATATAAATGAGGCGATAAAATTGTTCGACGTGACCCAGGTTAATAAAACCGCGGCCACCTTTGATCTTAAAAAACTTAATTGGATGAATAATCAGTATCTTAAGAATGAAGATTCTGAAAAACTGGCTGATATATTAATCCCCGGGCTCATTGAGAAAGGTTATATCGGTAAAGATAATTTGGATAGAGGATATCTGGTTTCTCTGGTAAAATTATTCCAGCCGCGCCTGACCACAATCAACGATTTCCCTGATTGGGCGGATTTTTTCTTTGTTGAAGAAGTAAAGATTGACCCTGAAGCCGAAAAGAAATGCCTCTCCCAGGATTTATCTAACGAATTTCGTCTTTTTGTGGAAAAGCTTGATAAATTGGCAGAATTTGATATTCTTAACATAGAAGAAGGGTTTCGCAGTTTGGTCAAAGAATTGAACATTGAATCCAAGGCGCTGATACATCCGATAAGAGTAGCGTTAACCGGAAAAACAATCGGCCCGGGATTATTCGAAGTAATATATTATTTAGGAAAAGAGCGGACGAAAAAAAGATTAAGCCGTTGGATAAAAGGGGGAGGCGATGCTTAAAAAAGTGTTTTTGTCAGGCATTCTTCTGGGTTTTATTTTCTTAACGAGCGGCTGCGGCACATTATGCAAAGGGGCTAGCGGGCTTGCGCAAGGAGTAAAAGAGGGCGCGCGAGAAGATTGGTCTTGCCTGAAAAATGCCGATGCCTGGTTTAAAAAGAATCTCTGGTAACGGATAAATTCTGTCTATTTCACTATTTTAAACGTGTTAAGCCGGGTTTATCCCGGCTTTTTAATAGATGAAGGTTGAAAAAATACATTGATTCCGATTCTTACGTTGGTATAATCAATATTAATGGCAGGTAACAACAATGTTAAAACATTAAACAGGAGGCTCTCTATATGTCTAATCTAATCTCTTTAGTATCTACATACTCTCTCTCTCTCTCTCTCTCTCTCTCTCTCTAGGAAACTCCTTTTCTTCTCTTTAAGCTTCTTTTCTTTCTTCTTTTTATCTTTTTTTCTTCCCTGTAACAGCCTGCTCCTTGCCGAAGACACCCTGACCATCACCACCTACTATCCTTCTCCCTATGGAGTCTACCGTGAGCTGCGAGCCAAGCGTATAGCCATAGGGGATGACTACATCGATGGAGCTAACTACACCTGGCAGG